>NZ_JAMOLN010000369.1 GCF_024448165.1 Streptomyces longispororuber | reverse complement strand
CGCGGACCCTGCCGGTGAGGCCGGCGTCCTGGCCGCCGCGGACGCGCTCGTCGCCGCCTTCGGCCAGGGCCGGGTCGAGGACTACTTCGACCGGTTCGCCGCCGACGCCACGTTCGTCTTCCACACCACCGGCGAGCGCCTCGACTCGCGCGCCGCCTACCGCGAGCTGTGGCGGCGCTGGGAGACCGAGGACGGGTTCCGCGTGCTGGCCTGCACCTCGTCCGGGCAGCTGGTCCAACTCCTCGGCACCACCGCCGTGTTCAGCCACGACGTGCGCACCACGGTGGCGACGCACGCCGGCGAGGAGACCGTGGAGGAGCGCGAGACGATCGTGTTCGCCCGCGCGGAGGTCCCCGGCGGCTGGCTGGCCGTCCACGAACACCTCTCGCCGCGCCCCGCCCCGGCCGTCTGACCCCCACCGAAGCACTGGAGCACTGGAACCCGCCATGACCGCCCCCGCCACCTTCCGCAACTACATCGCCGGCGCCTTCCAGGACGCCGCCGACGGCCGCACGCTCCCGATCGAGGACCCGACGACCGGCGAGGTCTACGCCACCTCCGCGCTGTCCGGTGCCGCCGACGTGGACGCCGCGATGGCCGCGGCCGCCGCCGCGTTCCCGGCCTGGCGCGACGCCACCCCGGCCGTCCGCCAGAAGGCCCTCCTCAAGATCGCGGACAGTATGGAGGCGCGGGCCGACGAGCTCGCCGCCACCGAGAGCCGCGACACCGGCAAGCCGCTGCACCTCGTGCGTGACGAGGAGGTGGCCCCGGTCATCGACCAGGTCCGCTTCTTCGCGGGCGCGGCGCGGATGCTGGAGGGGCGCTCCGCGGGCGAGTACATGGAGGGCTTCACGTCGATCGTCCGCCGCGAGCCGGTCGGCGTGTGCGCGCAGGTCGCACCGTGGAACTACCCGCTGATGATGGCCGTGTGGAAGTTCGCCCCGGCGCTCGCCGCGGGCAACGCGGTGGTCCTCAAGCCGTCCGACACCACGCCCGCCTCCACGGTCCTGATGGCCGAGATCATCGGCGAGCACGTCCCGGCCGGCGTCTTCAACGTGATCTGCGGCGACCGCGACACCGGCCGCCTGATGGTCGAGCACCCGACCCCCGCGATGGCCTCCATCACCGGCTCCGTACGGGCCGGGATCTCGGTCGCCGAGACCGCCGCCCAGGATCTCAAGCGCGTCCACCTGGAGCTCGGCGGCAAGGCCCCGGCCGTCGTCTTCGAGGACGCCGACCTGGCCGCCGCCGTCGAGGGCATCCTGCTCGGCGGGTTCTTCAACGCCGGCCAGGACTGCACCGCCGCCACCCGCGTCCTGGTCCACGAGTCGGTGCACGACGAGTTCGTCGCCGCGTTCGCCGAGGCCGCCGCCGGCGCGCGCACCGGCCTGCCCGCCGACGACGAGGACGCCTTCTTCGGCCCCCTCAACAACGCGAACCAGCTCGCCCAGGTCGCCGGCTTCATCGACCGGCTGCCCCCGCACGCGAAGATCGAGGCGGGCGGCCACCGGGTCGGCGAGCAGGGCTACTTCTACGCCCCGACCGTCGTCTCCGGCCTGAAGCAGGACGACGAGATCGTCCAGAACGAGGTCTTCGGACCGGTCGTCACCGTCCAGTCCTTCACGGACGAGGAGCAGGCCGTGGCCTACGCGAACGGCGTCGACTACGCCCTCGCCTCCTCGGTCTGGACGAAGGACCACGCCCGCGCGATGCGCATGTCGAAGAACCTCGACTTCGGCTGCGTCTGGCTCAACACGCACATGGTCCTGGTCGCCGAGATGCCGCACGGCGGCTTCAAGAAGTCGGGCTACGGCAAGGACCTGTCCGCGTACGGCTTCGAGGACTACACGCGCATCAAGCACGTGATGACCGCGCTGTAGACAGTCCGGATCCGTCGCCCGAAGAGCGATGAGATTCCGCGTGCGCCCCGGTCATCATGGGCAGTGGGGCGCACGCAGCCGAGCGCACGCCCCGGGACACCGGGCCATCCGGCCCGTCCGGACCAGGGAGACCCTCAGATGCGTACGCTCATCAGCACCGCCTTCGTCTCGCTCGACGGCGTCGTGGAGGCGCCCGGCGGCGAGCCCGGCTACCGCAACTCCGGGTGGACCTTCAAGAACGTGGAGTTCCTCCCCGAGGCCTTCGAGATCAAGGGGCGGGAGCAGAAGGAAGCCGCCGCGATGCTCTTCGGCCGGACCAGCTACGAGGCGTTCAGCCCCGTGTGGCCCGGCATGGAGGAGTTCGCCGACTACAAGAACCTGCCCAAGTACGTCGTCTCCACGAAGCTCGGCGAGGACGCCCTCGTCGACGGCTGGGGCGAGACGACGATCCTGCGCACCCTCGACGACGTCGCCGCGCTGAAGGAGACCGAGGGCGGGCCGATCATCATGCACGGCAGCGCCACCCTCAACCAGCACCTCTCCGACGCCGGTCTCATCGACCGCTACCACCTGCTCGTCTTCCCGCTCCTGCTCGGCGCGGGCAAGCGGCTCTTCAGCGCGACCGACAAGGACGCGCAGCAGCTGCGGCTCGTGGAGCACGAGGCGTACGCGAACGGGGTGCAGAAGAACGTGTTCGACGTGGTGCGCTGAGCGGCCGGCCCCGAGGCACCGTCACGCCGGGTGCGGCGGACGGTCCCCGGTGTGCGCCGCCAGGGCGTCGATGAGCACGGGCCACAGTTCGCGGGGGCGGTCGTGGCCCATGTCGGGGACCAGCAGCAGTTCGGCGCCGGGCACCAGTTCCGCGGTGCGGCGCCCGCCGCTGGGGTCGATGAGGGTGTCGTCGAGGCCGTGGACCACCAGGGTGGGCACCGTCAGCTCGCGCAGGGCGTCGGCGCGGGAGCCGCTCAGGGTCATCGCGGCGAGCTGGCGGCCGAGCCCGGCCGGGTAGTGGGCGCGGTCGTAGCTGTCGGCGGCCAGCCGGCGCAGGGCCTCCGGATCGGCGTAGCGCTTCGACGCCCAGACCAGGTCCCGGTCCGCCGCCGCGATCCGGCCCGCACGGTCGGCCGGCTTCGGGGCCGAGACCACCGCCTGGGCCTCCGGCGTCGCACGGCCGTACTCGGGCTCCCCGGTCGACGACATCATCGACGTCAGGGTCAGCAGCCGCTCCGGGTGCTCGACGGCCATCGTCTGGGCGATCATCCCGCCCATCGAGGCGCCGACCACGTGGGCCCGCTCGATGCCGAGCGCGGTGAGCAGCCGCAGTCCGTCGTCGGCCATGTCGCTCAGCCGGTACGGGGCCATGGCGAGGGCCGCGGGGATGTCGCCCGAGGTCACCGTCGCGATGAACCGGCCGACGTCCACGGGATGGTCGTCGAACCGGGTGGACAGGCCGCAGTCCCGGTTGTCGTACCGGATCACGAACCGGCCGCGGTCCGCCAGCTCCCGGCAGAAGTCCTCGTGCCAGGCGATCAGCTGCGCCCCGAAGCCCATGACGAGCAGCACGGGGGCGTCACCGGGGTCGCCGAAGGTCTCGTAGGCGAGGGACACGTCCGGCGATACGTCGATGAGGGGCATGCCCGGAGCCTGCCAGGGACGGCCGCCACACGCATCCGGATATCCGGAGGGTGCGGGTCCGCTCGGCGCCGCGTGTCACGGGCGAGGCGCAACCGTTACCCATGCGGCATCTGGGACCTCTGCCGAGCCGGACGTTCAGGAGCTAGCGTCGGTCGGCATGCGGGAACGTCTGCTCAGCGGCCGGTACCGGCTCATGGAGACCATCGGCTCCGGTGGCATGGGGCAGGTGTGGCGCGCCCGCGACGAGGATCTCGGCCGACTCGTCGCGGTCAAGGTGTTCGCGCCGCCCGACGACATCGAGACCGGCGAGCGCCAGGAACTGCTGCGCCGCTTCCGGCGCGAGGCCCGGGCGGTCGCGGCCCTGTCGAGCCCGCACGTCGTCACCGTGTACGACCACGGCACCGACGGAACCGGCGAGGACGAAGTCCCCTATCTGGTCATGGAGTTGGTCGCCGGACAGTCGCTCCAGGAGATCCTGCGGCGCGAGGTGCGGGCGCCCGTCGCCCAAGCCCTGGACTGGGCCCGGCAGACCGCCGTCGGCCTGGCCGCGGCGCACGGCGCCGGGATCGTGCACCGGGACGTCAAGCCCGCCAACATCATGGTCACCCCGGCCACCGACGCCGCCCCGCACGGCACGGTCAAGATCCTCGACTTCGGGATCGCCGCGTTCCTGGAGGGCGCGGAGGCCGCGACCCGGCTGACCAGGACCGGCACGCTGCCGATCGGGAGCGTGCTCTACATGGCGCCGGAGCGGTTCCGGCAGGAGCCGGGCGACGGCCGCATCGACCTGTACGCGCTGGGCTGCGTCCTGTACGAACTCCTCGTCGGACGGCCCCCGTTCACCGGCCCCGCCGCCGGGGTCATGTACAACCACCTCCACGACACACCGGTGCGACCCAGCCGTGCGCGGGCCGAGGTCCCGGTGGCGGTCGACGAGTTGATCGCCGCGCTGATGGCCAAGGCGGCCGCCGACCGGCCCGCCGACGCGGCGGCCGTGCTGGCGCTGCTGGACGGGATCGACGCGGCTGCCGGTGAGGTGGGCGAGGCGGGTGCGGGCGGCTCGGCGGGCGTGGTGAGTGCGGCGGGCCCGGCGAGTACAGCCGGCGCGACCGGCCCGGCGGGGCCGGGTGCCGGCTCGGCGGGGCCGGGTGCCGGAGCCGTCGCCGTCCCTGATCCGGCCGCCACACCCGATCCGCCCACCGGGACCTCGGCCCGCGCACGGCTGGGTCGCACCGG
>NZ_JAMOLN010000368.1 GCF_024448165.1 Streptomyces longispororuber | reverse complement strand
CATCGGGACCGGCGCCCGGGTCGGCATCGGATGCGGTATTGGATTCTGCATCGGCATCGGATTCGACGTCTGACGAGACGTCTGACGAGACGTCTGGTGCGGCGGCCGGAGGAGTCGTGGATCCGGGCGTCTCCCGGGCGGCCCGAGGGCTGGAGGCGGCCCTGCGCCGTCGGGGCGAGCGGCGGTTCGGGGCGGGGAATCGGCCGGCCAGGGCGGGAGCCCGGGCGCCGCGCCGTCCTTCGGGGCGTCGGCGCACCGGCCGGCAGCGGTCCAGGGACGAGTCATGAGCGGCGCGAAGGCGCTCCGGCGGTGGGGGAGCAGGAGCTTCGGCACGCTGCGGCGTTACTTGCCGTGGCACCGCTCCGTTCATCTGAGTGGCGGCAGCCACGGCCGGGCCCTGTCGCCGACGCGATCCGCGGCCCGGCGGCATGCCGGCGCCCCGCGCGTCCGCGCGCGAAAGGAGGCGCCCCATGGCGGAGTTGGAGCTTCGGCCCACCACAGGGGTGGGCCATGGGCGCGGTCAGGGTGGCGTCGACCTCCCAGCCGGTCGTCGGACACACGAGAAACCCGGTCGTCGGACACACGAGAAGCCCGGGCGGCGGAGCGAGGGACCGGGCGTCACCGAGGCACGGACCGGGCGACGCACTCCCGGCGCCTGCCACGTGGCGCGCCCCGGGGGAGTGGAGCGGCGATGACAGCCGACGTGTCACGGCAGTTCGGGTCATCGGCATCCGACAGCGGCGCCACGCGTGCCTTCCCGCCAGGGCGGGGCACGGCACGATCGACCACTGTCGGCGCGGGACAGACAGGTGCGCTCGCGGGCGCAGGTGTCCCGACCCCGGCGGCGCAGGCTCCGGTGGCGCGGAGGGCACCGGAACTGCCGCCCGTGCACCGGGCGTTGATCTGCGTAGCGCTCCCGGGGCTGGTCATCTCGTCCGATCAGGGGCAGCTGACGGGGCAGGGGCTCGAAGGCTTCTACCGAGGAGGACGGCGCCTCCTGTCCCGGTGCCAGATCCGCGTGGCGGGACGCGAACCCGTCGCCGTGCAGGCACGCATGATCGCGGCGGACCGCGCTCGGTTCGTGGCGACGGTGCGGACCGCGCCCGACGCTGGACCCGACCCCGACGTCGTCGTCGAGCGGATCCGCCATGCCGACGGCACCGAGCGGATCACGCTGCACAGTTCCGCGCCGCGCCCGCTGCGCCTGCCGCTCGAAGTGGCGCTCGGCACCGACTTCGCCGAACTGGGAGCGGTCGCCGCGGGGAGCTCCGGTCGTGAACTGGCTGCCATGGTCCACGACTCGGGCATGCGGTGGTCGGCCCCGACGGGCCACGCCGTGGTCACGGCGACCCCACCGCCCACGGACGCCCTCGCCTCGGCCGGGCTGCTGCGCTGGGAGTTCGAGCTGCCGCCCGGAGGCACCCGCACCGTGGAGTTGCGGGTGCGCGGGGAGGGCGCGGGCATCAGCCGAGCCGTCACCAACAGCACGGTCCGCCCACTGGCCCCGGCACAGGCACAGGGCGACGACTCGCGCGTGGGGCACCTGCTCAAGACCTGCATCGACGACCTCCAGGCCCTGTCCGTACGCGATCCGGCGCATCCGCAGGACGTGTATCCGGCGGCCGGCGCACCCTGGAGATGCGGACTCGCGCCCGCCGAGGCACTGGCCGCGGCGCGGATGGCGCTCCCGTTGGGCACCCGCTTGGCCGCCGGAACGCTGCGGGCGCTCGCCCGGACCCAGCGGACCGGACCCGGACCGGAGCACGGCCGGCTGCCCGGCCCCCTGCGACACGCCGGCGCACACCTGCCGCCGAGCTGCACAGGCGTCGAGGCCACCCTCCTGTTCCCCACGGTCCTCGCGGAAGCCAGACGCTGGGGTATCGCCGAGCAGGAGGTGCGCGAGCTGCTCCCCTCAGCCGAGCGCTGCCTGCAGTGGCTCCGCTCGGCCACGCGCGAGGGCCCCTACCTCCCCGACCCCGGCCCGGGAGGTCCGCTGCGCTGCGAGACCCAGGCACACGCCCACCGCGCCGCGCTCCTCGGCGCCGACCTGCTCGACGCGTACGACCGACCCGGAGGCGCGGAGCTCCGGCAGTGGGCGGACGACATGCGGCTGCGGTTCCGCGAGGACTTCTGGTGCGACGACCGGGGCGGCGGCAGACCGGCGGCCGCCCGCACCCCGGACGGCCGTCCCGTCCCGCAACTCGGGAGCGGAGCCGTCCACCTTCTGGACACCGGACTGCTGGGAGCGGGGACCTGCGCGCCCGGGCTGCTGGACAAGGTGCAGACCGAGCAGCTCGCGCGGCTGCTGGGGGGACCGGCCCTCGACTCGGGGTGGGGGCTCAGATCTCTGGGGGTGAAAGAGGCCGCGTACAACCCGTTCGGGCATCGCACCGGGGCCGTACGCGTGCACGAGACGGCCGTCGCCGTCGCGGGACTGGCCGTCGCCGGATACGAGAAGGAGGCGGCATCCCTGCTCAGAGGGGTGCTGGCGGCCGCGGAGACCTTCGGCCACCGCCTGCCCGAGATGTACGCCGGGGAGCAGCGCGTGGAAGGCGGCGCCCCGTTGCCGCATCCCGCTGCCTGCAGACCGGCCGCCGTCGCAGCGGCCGCCGGAGTGCACCTGCTGGCCACCCTGGCGGGAATCCGCCCGGACGTGCCGGCTCGGACGGTGCGGCTGGCACCGGTCCGCAGCGCACCGCTGGGAGAAATCGGACTGACGGGCCTTCGCGTGGCCGGGCAGACGTTCTCCGTGCGGGTGAGCAGACTCGGCCTGGCCATGGTCGAGGAGGCGGCGGACGTCCTGCAGTTGGGGGTGTGACCGGGTGGGGCGGGCCCGGACCGGGACCCTCGTGAACGGCTCGATGAAGTGCGGAACCAACCAGCGAAGGGAGTGTTTATCGTCAGGCAGACGACTATGATCGTTCCATGTCGCCCTACGACCCGTCGGCCTTCCCGCCCTTCGCTGTCACCGTCGACCTGGTCGTGCTGACCGTGCGTCGCCACGCGCTGTGTGCGTTGGCCGTACGGCGCGGTGAACCGCCCTTTCAGGGGCGTTGGGCACTGCCCGGTGGGTTCGTGCGGGACGACGAGGACCTGACGGAGGCCGCGGCGCGGGAGCTGGCCGAGGAGACGGGGCTGTGCGCCCACGACCCGACGGCGCCCGCTCAGGACAACGGCGCGCACCTGGAGCAGTTGGCCACCTACGGTGATCCGAAGCGAGACCCGCGGATGCGGGTGGTCAGCGTCGCGCATCTCGCCCTCGCCCCGGATCTGCCCGCGCCCCGTCCGGGCGGGGACGCGCACAGTGTGCGCTGGGCCCCGGTCGAGGCGTTGCTGAACCAGGTCGGCTACGGGCGTGAGGACGAGCAGGCCGCACCACTGGCCTTCGATCACGCGCAGATCCTGGCGGACGGTGTCGAGCGGGCCCGCTCGAAGATCGAGTACTCCTCGCTGGCCACCGCCTTCTGCCCGCCGGAGTTCACCGTGGGCGAGCTGCGCCGGGTCTACGAGGCGGTGTGGGGCGTCGCCCTCGACCCCCGCAACTTCCACCGCAAGGTCACCGGGACCCCCGGATTCCTGGTGCCCACCGGCGGAACCACCACGCGCCAGGGCGGGCGACCCGCACAGCTCTTCCGGGCCGGCGGCGCTACGCTCCTCAACCCGCCGATGCTGCGACCGGAAGTCTGACCAACTCGCCGTTGTGACGCCGTTGCTCGGTCCCGGGCGTCGTCACTCCGGTTTCTCCGGTGTGCGCTCCGCAGGCCCGAGCAGACACCCGCGCCCACACCCTGCCCGAAAAGCCAGAAATATCGCGTTATCTTGCTGCGGTACCCACGGGGTTCGCCCGCTGCCCGACAGGCGAGCGAGCCCCGGCCGCCGAGCGGTCGCCCATCCTGCGAGAGAAGCGATGATCCAGGCCATCGGACTGACCAGCAACGCCCGTAAGGACAGCCCGCCCTCGATCGACGACGTGTCCTTCGAGGCACACGCGGGCCGGGTCACGGCTCTGCTCGGTGCCCGGGGCGCCGGCAAGACGACCGCTGTACGGCTGATGCTCGAACTCCAACAGGGCCGTGGCATCACCTACTTCAGGGGACGGCCCCTGCATCGCATCGCGCACCCCGCTCGCGAAGTGGGCGTGCTCCTCGGTGACGTGCCGGGCCACCCGGCCCGAACGGTCCGCGGGCAACTGCGCATGCTCTGCTCGGCGGCGGGGGTGCCGGTCAGGCGTGCGGACGAAGTGCTCGAAGTCGTGGGCCTCGTCAGCCTGCGCGATCAGCGCCTGGGCACCCTCTCGCGCGGCATGGACCGTCGGCTCGGGCTGGGCTGCGCACTGCTCGCGGACCCGCACACCCTGGTCCTTGACGGCCCGGCGGTCGGCCTGTCGACCCGCGAGAGCAAGTGGCTCCACGGCATCCTGCGCGCCCACGCGGCCCTCGGCGGCACGGTGCTGTTCACCACCGACGACCCCAAGGAGGCGGCCCGCACCGCCGACCGCGTGGTCACCCTCGACGAGGGACGGGTGGCCGCGGACCAGGAGGCCGGTGCCTTCGCGCGCACCCGGCTTCGGCCCCGCGTCGCCGTCCGCAGCCCGCACGCCGCGCGACTCGGGGTGCTGCTGGCCAAGGAGGCCCGCACGGCGAAGCGCTCCGTGGAGGTGGTCACGGAGGACGGCAGCCGCCTCTCCGTCTACGGGAGCAGCTGTGCGGACGTGGGGGAGGCGGCGTTCCGGCACGGCATCCTCGTGCACCAGCTCGCCGACGAGGTCGGGGACGCGGGTCCCGCAGCCGTCGCCGCGTCCGGGCACACGACGGCCACGAGCGGACCGGGCGCAGGCAACGTCACGGCGCACCCGGTCGCCGAGGGCGACGCGGGCACGGGCTCGGCAACCGGCCCGGGTGACTCCGTAGCCACCGACACCGACACCGACG
>NZ_JAMOLN010000367.1 GCF_024448165.1 Streptomyces longispororuber | reverse complement strand
CCACACCGGCCGGGCCCGGTTGCGCGTCGAGCGCAGGAGCAGCATGACCAGCGCCTGGGTGAGGAGGTTCTCCGTGAACCAGCCCGCGTGGAACGCGTCGGGCGAGGAGAGGCCGGGACCGGCCAGGACGAGGATGCCGAACGTCGCCAGGTCCGCCGCGGCGTTCAGCAGCCCGAACCCCGTGATGACGCGCAGGAACGCCCGGGGCCGCAGCGCCGTCGGGCGGGACAGGACGCGCGCGTCAGGACGGTCGTACGCCAGGGAGAGCTGCGCCGCGTCGAAGCACAGGTTCTGGACGAGGACCTGCGCCGGAAGCATCGGCAGGAACGGAAGCAGCAGCCCGGCGGAGAGCATCGCGATGACGTTGCCGAGGTTGGACGACAAGGTGATCCGCAGGTAGGACGCGGTGGTGGCGTTGGCGTGCCGGCCCGCCGTGACGGCGTGCGCCATCGCGTCGAGCCCGTCGCCCGCCGAACCGGCGAGCACCAGGTCCGCCGACTCCCGGGTGACCGGCGCCGCCTCCCGCGCGCACACCCCGACGTCCGCGGCGTGCAGCGCGGGCACGTCGTTGACCCCGTCGCCGAGGAAGCCGACCGTCGAGCCGGTGCGCAGGGCGCGGACGACCCGGGCCTTGTGGGCCGGGGTGCAGGACGCGAACACCGTGGTGGCGCGGGCGAGGCCGGCCAGCTCGGCGTCGGTGAGCGCGTCGAGGTCGGCGGGCGTGCGGACGACGCCCGGGTCGAGGCCCAGGTCGCGGCAGGCGCGCGCCGCCGTCCCCGGATGGTCGCCGGTGACGACCTTGACCATGACGCCCCGGTCGGCGAGCGCGCGCAGCGCCCCCGCGGCGGTGGGCGCGAGCGTGTCCGTGAAGGCGACGAGGCCGACGAAGGCGAGGCCGCGCTCGTCCGCCGTCGTCCACGGGCGGCGCCGCGCGGCCCGCTCGGCCGTGGCGACCGCGAGGACGCGCAGCCCCTCGCTGGTCAGGGCGGCGGCGCGGGCGGTGAGGCGGGAGCGTTCGGCGGGGTCGAGCGCGCACCGGTCGAGGACGTCGTCCACGGCGCCCTTCACGGCGAGCGTGTGCGTACCGAGGACCGTCCCCGGTTCCCGTACGACGGCGGTGGCGAGGCGGCGTACCGGATCGAAGGGGAGCGCGCAGATCCCGTCGTACGCCTCCCAGGAGTCGGGGTCCGTCGCCGCGAGCAGCGCCTCGTCGAGCGGGTCGGGCGTCGGGAGCTCCGCCGTCTGCAGCGTCCACCAGGCCGCCACGCCCGCCCAGCGCAGCGCGTCCGGGTCGGAGCGGTCGGCGTCGACGGCCGGGCGGTCCTCGGTCAGCGTGCCGGTCTTGTCGACGCACAGGACGTCGGCGGCGCCGATGTCGTGCAGCGCGGGCAGCCGTCGCACGATCACGCCGTGGTCCCGGGCGAGGTGTGCGGAGCCGCGGGCGAGCGCCGTCGTGACGATCACCGGGAGCATCTCCGGGGTGAGCCCGACGGCGACCGCCACCGCGAACGGCAGCGTCTCCAGGCCGCGGTCGCGCAGCGCCGCGTTCGCCATCAGGACCAGCGGCGGCGTCAGCAGCATGAAGCGGACCAGGGTCCAGGAGATGCCGTGCACCGAGCGGTCGAAGGCGCTCGCGCCGCGCCGCCGCCCGGCCGTGTCGAGGGCCGCCGCGAACCGGGTGTCCGCGCCCGTCGCCACGACCACCGCCGTGGCGCTGCCCGCGGCGACGCTGCTGCCCTGGAAGCAGAGGTGCCGGTCGTCGGCCGCGCCGTCCGGCAGATCGGCCGACCGCTTCGGCACCGGCACCGACTCCCCGGTCAGCGCCGCCTGGTGCACCGTGAGGCCGTGTGCGCGCAGCAGGCGTACGTCGGCGGGGACCGGGTCGCCGGGGCCGAGGCGCACGACGTCGCCGGGCACCAGGTCGGACACCGGCAGCTCGCGGTCGGCGGGCGGCTCGTCCCGGCCCGGTCTGCGCACCACCGTGGCGGTCGTCGCGACCAGTTCGCGCAGCGCGGCGACGGACCGCTCGGCCCGGTGCTCGCCGCCCGCCCGCAGCGCGCAGCTGACCGCCACCAGGACGAGGATGACGGTCGCGGTGCCCCAGGACGCGACCGCGGCGGAGACGAGCCCGAGGCAGAGCAGGACCGCGGTGAACGGGTCGCGCAGGCCGCGGACCAGCCGCCGGGCGAGGGAGTCGGGGCGGGTGCCGGGCAGCGTGTGCTCGCCGTACCGGGCGAGCCGCCGCGCCGCCTCGTCCTCGGTCAGGCCGCGCGGCCCGCTGTCGAGGGAGCGCAGCACCTGGAGGGTGCTGGGGGCTTCGGCGACGGACCGGGGGAGGCCCTGACGGGACCGGCCGGGCGGGTCCGCGGTGCCGGCCGCCGCCGAGGAGTCAGGCACCGAACCGGCGGGCGCGCGGGGCCGGCGCGGCCGCCCGCTCGGTCAGCTGGCCGATCATCAGCCGCACCACGGCGACGACGCCGGGGTCGTCGACGTAGTACACCTGCCTGCGGCCCTCGCGCCGGGACCGGACGAGACCGGCCAGCTTCAGCTTGGTGAGGTGCTGGCTCACGGCGGGCAGCGCCCCGCCGACCCGCTCCGCGAGGCCGGTGACATCGCTCTCGCCCTGCGCCAGGGCCCACACGATGTGCAGCCGGGCGGGCGAGGCGAGCAGCCCGAACGCGGCGGCGGCCTCGGCGAGCACGTCGCCGGGCGGATCGTCGAAGGTCGGCATCCCGCAAGTCTAGGGCGGAACTTCCGGGCCCTTCCGCTAGTTTCTACACCGCTGTAGAAACAATCTCTGGAGGATCGCTCATGGCCCTGTGGGACCGCATCAAGGAGTCCGCGTCGACGATGCAGACGCAGCTCGTGGCGAAGAAGAACGACCTGAAGTCCGGAGCCTTCCGGGACGCGTCGATGGCGATGTGCGCCCTGGTCGCGGCCGCCGACGGCACGATCGACCCGGCCGAGCGGCGCCGTGTCGCCCAGCTGATCACCTCGAACGAGGTGCTGCAGAACTTCCCGGCGGCCGACCTGCAGCGCCGCTTCGACGAGAACCTGGACAAGCTGACGGCCGACTTCGACTTCGGCAAGGTCAGCGTGCTCCAGGAGGTCGCCAAGGCGAAGAAGAAGGAGGCCGAGGCGCGCGCCGTCGTGCAGATCGGCATCGTCATCGGCGGCGCCGACGGCGACTTCGACGCGACCGAGCGGGGCGTCGTCCGCGAGGCCTGCCAGATGCTCGGCCTGCCGCCGCACGAGTTCGACCTCTGACCCCTGCTGTCCCGACCGGCGCAACAGATCCTGCGCCGGTCGCCCGCAGGGGTCAGGCTGCCAGTGACCGAACCGGAGGTATGGCATGGCAGCGGCAATGGGCCCGTGGCAGCGGCGTGTTCTTCTCGGGGCCCTCGCGCCCGTCCTCGTGATCGCCGCCACGGCGTGCGGATCGTCCTCCGGGCAGGACGCCACCTCCGGCGCCCAGGCCCGCCCCGAACCGCGTCCCTCCGGGGCACCCTTCGCGCACCCGGGCGTCCTGGTCGGCAAGGCGCAGCTCGCCGCCGTCCGGAACCACGTCGCCCACAAGGACGAGCCGTGGCTGTCGGCGTACAAGGAGATGAGCGGCAGCAAGTACGCCGACCTCGACTACAGGGCGAAGCCGTACGACGTGGTGGTGTGCCCGCCCGACACCCGCCCCGGGCAGGGCTGCGTCGAGGAGCGCGAGGACGCCATCGCCGCCTACACGCAGGCACTGCTCTGGAACATCACCGGCGAGAAGGCCCACGCCGACAAGGCCGTGCAGATCATGGACGCCTGGTCGGACGTGGTGACGAAGCACACCGAGGGCAACGCGGGACTGCAGACCGCCTGGGCCGGCACCTCCTGGGCGAAGGCCGCCGAGCTGATGCAGTACACGTACGACGGCTGGCCGGACGGCGAGGAGCTGAAGTTCCAGCGGATGCTGCGCACCGTGTACCTGCCCGAGGTGCAGTCCGGCTCCGCCGACTTCAACGGCAACTGGGACCTCGTGATGGCCGACGCCACCATGAACATGGCCGTCTACCTCAACGACCAGGCCGCCTTCGACAAGGCCGTCCACCACTTCCGCACCCGCGTCCCCGCCTACTTCTACCTCTCGTCCGACGGCCCGCTGCCCGTGAAGCCGGAGGGCAGCGACATCGACACCCCGGCCAAGCTGCAGACGTACTGGTTCGGGCAGAAGACCTTCAAGGACGGCCTCTCCCAGGAGACCTGCCGCAACTTCAAGCACGCCAGCTACTCCCTCGCCGCCACCTCGCACATCGCCGAGACCGCCTGGCACCAGGGACTCGACCTGTACGGCGAGGTGAAGGACCGGCTCGCCGCCGCGCTGGAGTTCCACTCGAAGTACCAGCTGGGCGCCGCCGCCCCGGGCTGGCTGTGCGGCGGCAAGGTCCAGCGGGACATGGGACCCGACACGGAGGTGGGCCTCAGCCACCTGCAGGGCCGCCTGAAGATGGCCCTCCCGGAGACCGAGAAGCTCACCAGGAAGCAGCGCCCGGAAGGTACCGACGACCTGTTCGTGGCGTGGGAGACGCTCACCCACGCACGGTCCGCCTGAACGGATTCGCCTCACTGCTCCCGATGGCGTACTGTTGGGTTCACCGACGCGGGGTGGAGCAGCTCGGTAGCTCGCTGGGCTCATAACCCAGAGGTCGCAGGTTCAAATCCTGTCCCCGCTACTGAAGGCCGAGGCCGGAATCTCTTGGGATTCCGGCCTCGGTTTGTTTTTGCCGATGACCGGTCACGCGTCGTAGTCTCGTCCGCACCATGAGTGACGTGAGGCGGTGCGGGGTGAGCAGGCGGGGGGCGGCCCTCGCGCTGCTGCTCGCCCTGTGCGCCCTGTTCCTCTCCGGCACCTGCCACGACGGATTCGCCGCAGGACCCGCCGCCGTCGTCCACCACGACCACCACTGCGCCCCCGCCGACCCGCACGTCGCCGCCGCGCAGCCCGCCG
>NZ_JAMOLN010000366.1 GCF_024448165.1 Streptomyces longispororuber | reverse complement strand
AGCGCGGGCAGGCCCGGCAGGTTGGGGGCGGGCAGCGTGCCGCTGAGCAGCGTGGCGGCGACGAAGTTGACCAGTCCGGTCACGACGACCGGCGCCTGGGTGGCCACGGCGGTGACGTCACCCGCCGTGGCGGCCTTCACCAGGGCGTCGACGGCGGACTGCAGCGCGGCCAGGGCGTCGCCCTTCACGTCGAGCGGCGCCTTGGCGTCGGGCACCGCCTCTTCGGCGGCGTCCGGCACGGGGGCCGTGGCGGCCGCCTGGTCCTTCGCGGCGTCGATCGCGGTCTTGATCGCGTCGGCGTGCTTCTGGGCGTCCTCGGCGGGAAGCTTGCCGTCCTTCGTCTTGAGGACGGCGTCGAGCAGGTCGGTGACCGGCGTCAGCACGCCACCGGTGTCGTGCAGGCTCTTGATCTGACCCAGCAGCGCGTTGGCGTCGGGTACGGGGGCGGATGACACAACCGTGCGGCTGACGCGCTCATCGGCGGAGTCCGCGGCGAACACCGGAGCTGCCGCTCCGATCAGGAGGGACGCGCAGAGAGCGGAGGTCGCAAGGCGCCGTACGGGCAAAGCGGGCATGTTTTTTCCCCTTCGAGGGCGTGTTGGTGCTTGTGTTCACCGTGAGATGCCCCAACACGACCTGCAACCGAGCCACCGCTCTCCGTGTTCGCCCGGTCCCGTCATCCCTGCCGTTGTGCCAGGTGAGGACCCCTGCGGCGGCCCCTGGGGTGCCCACCCCCATACGGAGCAAGGGCGCCCCGGAGCTCCGGCGGAAACAGGAACAGCCGCCCCTGTGCCAGGGGCGGCTGCGGAAGAGTCGGCTGCGCCGGTCAGCTGTTGACGCAGGTGTTGCCGAAGGCGGGGTTCAGCAGACCGATGACGTTGACGGTGTTGCCGCAGACGTTGACCGGCACGTGCACGGGCACCTGGACGACGTTGCCCGAGAGGACACCGGGGGAGTCGGTGGCGGCACCCTGCGCGCCACTGTCGGCGGCGGCGACGCCGGCGGTGCCGGCCATCGCGGCGGCGGCCACGGCGGAGAAGACGAATGCCTTCGCGGTACGCGACATGAACATGCTCCTTGGGTCGTTGCGTGAGGGCCGGGACAGGCGCCCGGCGCGTGGTGCAACGCAGCGGCCGTGCATGGGGTTGCGGCTCCGAACGGGTGAATACCCGTTAGGTCATTGAAGTGCGTCGCGGAGCGTCGACGTCACGCCACCCGGAATTTCACAACTCCAACACACATCGTGTATCAAGTGAAACTCACTTTCTGGCGGCTACTCTTGGCTGCTCCCCGTGCGGGGCGGTATGCGCTGCGGGGAGTCGATAGGTAAGTGTGATTATCTCCTTTCCTTGCCTGGCGCTGCAGAGCGTCTGCTCATTCCTGAAAGGGAAGCCGGCCGTGCGTAATTCGAAAGGCTGTTTCCTGCGCCGTGTGACGGTGGGCCTGCTGTCGTTCGCGGCGGCGTCCCTGTCCTGCCAGGCGATGGCGACGGCGCCGGGGACCGAGAAGCCCAGCATCCCGTTCACCACGCGGTACGACGCCCTGATGCACGGCGGATTCGTGCGCGCGGCGAACGCGGCCATCACCTGCCGGGGCGCCGACTCCGTCAAGAAGGTCGGGTGCGCCGCGGCGCGCTCCGGCGCGACGGCGAGCAACGGCGATTTCGACATGTTCTACACGGACATCGATCGCGACCCCAACACCTACAACTCCTCCAGCGCGGAGATCCGCGTCCCGGCCGGATCGCGCGTGACCTACGCCCGGCTGTACTGGGGCGGCAACCTCCGCGTCGGCGAGCAGAAGCCCCCCAAGGACAACGGGCGCGTGCTGATCGCGGAGCCCGGCGGCGCGTACAAGCAGGTGCTGGCCGACACCGTGGTCGGGCACCGGGTCGCCCAGGGCGCGGACGCCTACCAGGCCTCGGCGGACGTCACCGACCTGGTGCGGGCCAGCGGGTCCGGCCTGTACACCGTGGCGCAGCTCAACGTCGCCATGGGCCGTACGGCCGCCGGCGCCTGGGGCGGGTGGACGCTCGTCGCCGCGTACGAGAACAAGGCCGAGCCGCTGCGGCATCTCTTCCTGCGCGACGGGTTCGACGCCCTCACGCGGGAGCACCCCGGCAAGGACCTCCGCGTGCGGATCCCGGTCGCCAAGGGCGCGAGCGGCTACGCGGGCCTGGTCGCCTACAACGGTGACCGGGGCAGGACCGGCGACTCGCTGACCGTGTCGACCGGGCGGGGCGGGCCGGTGCGGCTGTCCGACCGGGCCAATCCCGCCGCGGACGTCCTCAACTCGACCATCAGCCAGCCGGGCGACCAGCCGCGGCGGACCCCCGCGCACGCGAACACCCTCGGCTACGACTCCGACGTGTTCGCGCTCGGCAAGGCGCCGGCCCGCGGCGGCCGGGCGCTGGACCTCCGGCTGGTGTCCACCGGGGACCCGGCCTGGATCGGGGTGTTCTTCGGCGCCGTCGACGCCCGGTCCTAGCCGCTTCCGCCGCTTCCCCCAGTTCAGCCAAGTAAGAGGCGATGCCTGTGACGTCTGCACCCTTGCCGCCGCGCGTTCTCCACGTGACGCAGCCGGTCGATGGCGGAGTGGCGCGCGTGGTGGCCGACCTCGTGCGCAGCCAGCGCGCGGCGGGGATGGAGGTCTCGGTGGCCTGCCCCGCCTCCGGCAGCCTTCCGGGGCGCCTGGCCGCCCTCGGCTGCGGGGTCCTGGAGTGGGAGGCCTCCCGGTCCCCGGGGCCGAGCGTGCTCCGGGAGGGGCGGCGGCTCTCCGAGGTGGTGGCCCGGGTCCGCCCCGATGTCGTCCACGCCCACAGCGCCAAGGCGGGACTGGTCGCCCGGCTCGTGGTCCGGGGCCGGATCCCCACCGTCTTCCAGCCGCACGCCTGGTCCTTCGAGGCCGTCGAGGGAACCGCGGCGCGCCTGGCCAGGACCTGGGAACGGCGCGGCGCACGCTGGGCCTCCCGGCTGCTGTGCGTGAGCCGGGCCGAGCTGGACACCGGACGCGGCCTCGGCATCGAGGCGCAGTGGCGGCTCGTCCCGAACGGGGTGGACCTGGACCGCTTCGGCCCGCAGGGCCCGTCCGCCCCGGTACGTGCGGCGGACTCCCCGGCGGGCCCGCTCGTCGTGTGCGTGGGACGACTGTGCCGCCAGAAGGGCCAGGACGTCCTCGTCGAGGCGTGGCCCGAGGTGCTCAGGACGCTGCCGCGGGCCCGCCTGGTCCTGGTGGGCGACGGGCCCGACGCGCAGCGGCTGCGGGCCGCGGCGCCCGCGTCGGTCACCTTCGCCGGGGCCGTCGACGATCCGGCGCCCTGGTACCGAGCGGCGGATCTGGTCGTCATGCCCTCCCGGTGGGAGGGCATAGCGCTTGCTCCGCTGGAGGCCATGGCCTGCGGAAGCCCGGTGCTCGTCACGGACGTCGACGGAGCCCGCGAGAGCCTGCCGGCCGGCGCGGCGGACAGGTGCCTGACCCCGCCGGACGACCCCGCCGCCCTGGCCCGGGCCCTGGTCGGGCTGCTGGGCGACGCCGAGGACCTGCGCACGCTGGGCCGTGACGCCCGCCGGCACGTGCGCGCGCACCACGACGTCCGGCACACCGCCGCGGCGGTCGCGCAGGTGTACGGCGAACTTCTGGGGCTGGAGACCATCGAGCACAGGAAGCCGGTCGCGACGTGACCCAGGAAAGAACCGTCTCCTCCACCGCCACCGTCGTCGCGCAACGGACCGCGGACAGCCCCCGGATCACCCTGGTCGGCGGCGCCGCCCAGGACGACTCCTCCCGCGCGCTGCTGCTCGCGACGGACTGCACCGCCGCGCTGCTCGGCACGGTCGCCCTCACCCCGCTCCAGCGCCACCCCCTGCTGGTGGCGGCGTTCGTCGTCCTCGTCCTCGCCCTCTACCGGAACGCCGGGCTCTACCGGGTCGCCGACCAGCGGTACATGCTCGACGACTGTCCCGCCGTGGCCGGCCGGACCGCGGCCGCCTGGTGCGTGCTCATGGCCGCGTCGGTGAGCCTGCCGGTCCTGCAGCGGATCCCCCTGACGGTGGTGCTCTCGGGCGCCACCGCCCAGGTCGGCCTCACCCTGCTGGGGCGGGCGCTCGTCCACTGGCGGCGGCGCGTGGCCCTCGTACGGCGGCCGTGCACGACCCTCCTGGTGGGGCCGGAGCAGACCGCGTCGCGCGTCGCCGCCGCCCTGCAGCGGCACCCGGCGAGCGGGGTCCGGCTCGTCGGCATCGTCGCCGACGGCGGCGGGGAGCAGCGCACGAACGACGCGGCGCCCGCCCTCCCGGTGCTGACCACCGTGGCGGACATGCGCCGCGCGGTGATCCAGAACGGGGTGCGACGGGCCATCGTGCTGGGCAGCTCCAGCGCCCCCGGGCACCGCGCCTGGCTGCGCAGCCTGAGCGAACTGCACTGCGAGATCTGGGAGTTGGACCCGGAGCCGTCGGCGTACGTGCCGCGCTACCGCGGGGCGGACCGGCACGTGGCCGGGTTCCGCTGCCGGCCGGTCGTGGGGCCGCCCTTCCCGCCGCATCCCGGCAAGCGCGCCCTGGACCTCGCGATCTCCGCGCTGCTGCTGGTGGCGGCGAGCCCGGTGCTGCTGACCTGCGCCCTGTGGCTGCGGATCAGCGAGGGGCCCGGGGTGGTCTTCCGGCAGGAGCGGATCGGGAAGGACGGGCGGCCCTTCACCCTGCTGAAGTTCCGCACGCACCGCCCGGCCGACCCGATGGAGTCCGCGACGCGCTGGAGCGTCGCCAACGAGCACCACATGCCGTGGTTCTGCCGCTTCCTGCGCCGCACCTCGCTCGACGAGCTGCTCCAGCTGTGGAACGTCTTCCGCGGCGACATGAGCCTGGTCGGCCCGCGGCCCGAACGCCCGTACTTCGTCGTGAAGTTCAGCGAGACCCACCCCGGCTACAACGAGCGGCACCGGATGCCGTCCGGCATCACCGGACTCGCCCAGATCAACGGGCTGCGCGGCGACACGTCCATCGAGGACCGCTGCCGGTTCGACAACGCGTACATCGACAACTGGTCGCTGTGGCAGGACATCAGCATCCTGCTGCGCACCGCGACCGAGTTCTTCCG
>NZ_JAMOLN010000365.1 GCF_024448165.1 Streptomyces longispororuber | reverse complement strand
GTGTGCGGTGCGGGTGGAGCGGGTGGGGTGAGATCGGTGTCCGCCGTGCCGGGGTTGGCGTCGCGGGGCTGCGCCCCGGGCCCCGTGCGGGGGTCCGTCTGCCGGGAGGGGCTCATTGCCGGGCTCGGGATCGTCGTGGTTGCTCGCGCAGTTCCCCGCGCCCCCTGACGGGCCCCGGGGCGGGGGTACGTCGGCTTCAGGCAGAGGTCGTTTCCGTGGTTACCCAGGCTGCGTAGTCCTCGCTGGCGGCTGTCACCGGGGTCGCGATGATTTCCGGCGTGTCGTAGTCGTGATGCTGCGTCAGCCACGTCTCCAGGGCCGGGTATCGGGACGTCGTCGTCTTCAGGACGACCTGCCACTCCTGGGCCGTCTCCAGGGTGCCGTCCCACCGGTACACCGACGTGATCGGTCCGGAGATCTGGGCGCACGCCGCCACGCGGGCCTGTACGGCGCCGCGGGCCAGGTCGGTGGCCTTCGTGGGGGTGTCCGTGGTGGTCAGGACCGTCAGAAGCGCGTTCGGCTCGGGAATCTGCACGTCTCCCATTGTGACCTTCACAGGTCCGGCACGGCGGCACCCTGGACCGGCCTTGTCATGCCCACTTAAAACTGAGAGGACATCAGAGAGCCGCCCTCCACGTCCCCGTAGGAGACCGATGAGACCGACCAGGACCGCATCGCGCCTCACCGTCGCCGGCACCGCCGCGGCCGCCGCCGCCCTGCTGGCCGCCACCCTCTCCCCCACCCCGGCCGCCGCGCAAGACTCCGCCGCCCCCACGGCCGTCTCCGTCCGCGACGTCGTCGTCGACCGGGACGGCAGCCGGCACGTCCGCTACGACAGCGCCTACCGCGGTCTGCCCGTGCTCGGCGGTGACTTCGTGGTCCACCTCGCGCCCGACGGCACCCGCGAGCGCACCGACCGGGCCGTCGCCGGGAACCTCGCCGTCCCCAGCACCGCGCCGAAGGTCGCCGCACCGCGCGCCGCCGATCTCGCCGCCACCGCCCTGCGCTCCGCCAACCCGGGGGAACTGCTGCGCAAGCTGACGGCCAGGCCGCAGCTCGTCGTGGACGCGCTGCACGGCGCCCCCGCCCTCGCCTGGCGCACGAACGCCACGGCCAAGGACTCCCTCGGCAACCCGGTCGCCAGGACCGTCCTCACCGACGCCCTGACCGGCCGCCAGATCGACGCGTGGGACAGCATCGAGACGGTGACCGGCGACGGCCGGTCCCTGTACTCGGGCACCGTCCCGCTGGAGACGACCGGGTCCGGATCGGCGTACCAGCTCAAGGACGCGAGCCGCGGCGGCACCTACACCGGTGACGCGCAGAACAAGACCGACGGCTGCATCCTCGGCATCTGCTGGAGCCGCGCCCCCGCGGTCGTCTTCACGGACACCGACAACCACTGGGGCACCGGCGCGGACACCGACCGGGCCACCGCGGCCGTCGACGCCCAGTACGGCACGGACCAGACCTGGGACTACTACCGCCAGGTCCACGGCCGCAACGGCATAGCCGGCGACGGCAAGGGTTCGTACAACCGGGTCCACTACGGCAGCAAGTACAACAACGCCTTCTGGGACGACAGTTGCTTCTGCATGACGTACGGGGACGGCGACGGGACCACGTTCGGCCCGCTCGTCGCCCTCGACGTCGCCGGGCACGAGATGTCGCACGGGGTGACGTCCAAGACCGCGGCGCTCACCTACTCCGGTGAGTCCGGCGGCCTGAACGAGGCGACCTCCGACATCTTCGGGACCCTCGTCGAGTTCCACGCGGCGAACGCCTCCGACCCCGGCGACTGGCTGATCGGCGAGGAGATCGTCAAGCCGGGGTTCGGGAAGGCCGCGCTGCGGTTCATGGACCGGCCGAGCAAGGACGGGAGCTCGGCGGACTGCTGGAGTTCGGGCGTCGGCAACCTCGACGTGCACTACTCGTCCGGCGTCGCGAACCACTTCGCGTACCTGCTCGCCGAGGGCAGCGGCCCGAAGGTGATCGGCGGCGTCCAGCACGACGGCACCACGTGCGACGGCTCGACGCTCACCGGCATCGGCAAGGACGCGCTCGGCAAGATCTGGTACCGGGCGCTGACGGTGTACATGACGTCGTCGACGAAGTACGCGGGCGCCCGCACGGCCACGCTGAGCGCGGCCAAGGACCTGTACGGGGCGGGCAGCGCGGAGTACGCGGCGGTGGCGGCGGCCTGGTCCGCCGTCTCCGTGAACTGAGAGCCGCCGGCGTGCGGCCGGGTCACCCGGTCGCACGCCACGGCGTGCCCTTCGGGTACTTTTCGCCGACACGCCGGTGACCTGCTGGAATGTTGCCGTCGGGGTGTCAGGAGAGGTGGCGGGACTGGGTTTCTGACGCCACATCAGGAGGCGTGGGGGCGCGACTGGTACTTACCTCGTGCTTGCAGGGCGCGTCCGACGCCCGCGAAGGAGCACGCACGATGCGCACTGGCCGTCCGCTGATCGCCGCCGCTTTCGCCGTCGCCGTCGCCGGCTTCGCGGCCGCTCCCGTGGCCGCCGCCCAGGGTGGCCTGGAGGTCTACCCGGCGACGGCGACCCCGGGCAGCACGGTCAGCGTGGACACCACGGCCTGCGGTGCGCAGGGCACGGCCGCCGGTGACGCCAGTGCGGTCGGGGCGGGCGCGTTCACGCTGGCGCCCGAGGCCGATTCCCCGGACGCCGCCGGGCGGTTCGCGGTACCGGCGTCCGCGCAGCCCGGCACGTACGAGATCGTCGCCCGGTGCTCCGGCGGCACCGAGGTGACCGGGGATCTCATCGTGTCCCTCGGCGTGGCCGGCGCGCCGGGCGCGCAGATGCCGAAAGGCCATGTGAAGACGGGGGTCGGCGGCGCGCTCGGTCCCGACCCCGTGCAGACCGCGGCGGGCGTGGCGGCTCTGGCCGTCGCCGCCGCGGGCGGTACCTGGCTCCTGCATCGCCGGGCGAGAGGCGATGGGATCTGACGGGACGCCGCGGACCCCCTCCGCCGTCCGCGTACCCGTCCGTTCCCCGGTACCGCCAGTCCTCTCCCCTCCGGCCGCATCCCCTCGCGGACCGGAGGGGAAGGGGACCCATCTGTCGAGACGTCAGGAGCACTCGTGCGCGTGCGCAAGCGTGCCGGGAACCCGGTCAACGCCGTCATAGGGATCGTCACCGCGCTCGCCCTGTGCGCCGGGGCCTGGCTCCTGGCCAGCGGTTCCGAGGGCCATCCGCCGCCGCAGCCGTCCGCCGCGCAGGCCCGTGCGGGCGGCGGCCACGAGGCCCCGGCCGCCGCGTCCCTCGCCCCGTCCCCGCCGGACCGCATCCGCATCCCGTCGATCCGCGTCGACGCGCCCCTGACGGGGCTGGGCCTGACGCGCAGCGGCAGCCTCGACGTACCGCCGCCCGAACGAAAGAACCTGGCCGGCTGGTACGAGGCCGGCACCACGCCCGGCGAGACCGGCACGGCGGTGGTGGCGGGCCACGTCGACAACGCGGTGGGTCCCGCCGTCTTCTACGACCTGGGCGCGCTGACCCGCGGCCGGACCATCGAGGTGGACCGCCGGGACGGCTCGGTCGCCGTGTTCACCGTCGACTCCGTCGAGGTGTACGACGCGAAGTCCTTCCCCGACGAGAAGGTGTACGGGGCTGCCGCGCGGCCGGAGCTGCGGGTGATCACCTGCGGGGGGCCGTACTCGCGCAGGACCGGGTACCAGGGCAACGTGGTCGTGTTCGCGCATCTGACGGGGAGTCGGTAGGCGGGGCCAGGCGGATGCGGCGCCGTGTCGTGCGGTGGCTGATCGCGCCGTTCCCCCCGGCCCTGGTGGGGCTTGGCATGCCCCGCCATGAACCTTTTACGAAGATCCGCGTTCCTCGCCGCACCGCTCGGTGCGCTGCTGCTCTCCGGCTGCTCCGGGGCCGCTCCCGACGTCGCGGCCGAGCCGACGCGCAAGGCGAAGGCCCCGGCCCGACCGGCGGACGCGAAGGCCGGCGTCGTGCTCGCGCACGGCTGCATGGAGAACGGCATGATGGGCGATCGCGCCGACGCCTGTCAGTGGCAGGCGAAGGCGAACGAGCCGGCGGCCGACGGCTGTCTCGTCCTCGCCGTCAATTCCCACGGGTACGACGAGGCGGCGGTGGTCGAGGGCGCCGCGGCGCACGTGCGCGCGCGAGGACGTCTCCTGACAGGCGCTCAGGCCACCCACTGCTCGTAGGCCATCTTCAGGACGAGTGCGCAGACCACCGTGAGCAGCACGATGCGGACGAAGCCCGCGCCGCGCTTGAGGGCCGTGCGGGCGCCGATCATGCCGCCGGCCAGGTTGAAGACGGCCATCAGGGCCGCCAGTTGCCAGTAGACGGTGCCCTTGAGGGCGAACATCGCGAGGGCGCCGCCGTTGGTGCAGCAGTTGACGATCTTGGCGGTGGCGGAGGCCGTGACCAGGTCGAGGTGGAGGATCGCGGTCAGGGCGAGGACCAGGAACGTGCCCGTGCCGGGGCCGATCAGGCCGTCGTAGAAACCGATGCCGAGGCCCGCGAAACCGATCGCGGCGAGGACACGGCGGGGCGAGACCGGGGCGGCCGCCGGGGCCGTGCCGAACGACGGGCGGAAGATCACGAACGCGCCGACGGCCACCAGGACCACCATGACGATGGGCTTGAGGACCTCCGTGCTCATGCCCGCCGCCAGCAGGGCGCCGCCCGTCGAACCGAGCAGCGCCGCGACCCCGATGCGGACGGCCAGGCGTACGTCGACCGGGGCCTTGCGGGTGTAGGTGATCGCGGCACCGGCGGTGCCGACGATGGCGACGGCCTTGTTCGTGCCGAGCGCGTACGGGCCGGCCGCCGAGGAGTTCGGCAGGCCGAGCAGCAGCGCGGGGAGCAGCAGGAGGCCGCCGCCGCCCACCACCGCGTCGACCCAGCCCGCGGCGAGCGCGGCGATGCAGAGGACGACGACGGTGGTCAGGGATATGTCAGGCATGATCGCGACCCTATGGACGCGATACGTGTGCCGTCCACGAATGTGTGGAGAGTTGAGCGTCTTCTGAGCTTGCCGTCCCGGCATGCGGGACGGCCCGGTCGGGGGCGGGTGGCGCGGCCGGGTCCACGGTCAGCGCGAGGCAC
>NZ_JAMOLN010000364.1 GCF_024448165.1 Streptomyces longispororuber | reverse complement strand
CGATCATCGACGGCACCGCCGGTCTGCTGACCGTCGCGTTCCTCGGCATCGTGCTGCTGCTCTTCCTGATCATCAAGGCGCGCATCCAGCCCTTCGTGGCCCTGCTCGCGGTCTCCATAGCCGTCGGCCTCGGCGCCGGCCTCTCGGTCACCGAACTCTTCGGCACCGTGCAGAAGTCCGACGCGGTCTCCACCATCGAGTCCGGCATGGGCGGCACCCTCGGGCACGTCGCGATCATCATCGGCCTCGGCACGATGCTCGGCGCGGTCCTCGAAGTCTCCGGCGGCGCCGAGGTCCTGGCGTCCCGCCTCCTGAACCTCTTCGGCGAGAAGCGCGCCCCGCTCGCCATGGGCCTCACCGGCCTCATCTTCGGCATCCCCGTCTTCTTCGACGTCGGCATCTTCGTCCTCGCGCCGATCGTCTACGCGGCCGCCAAGCGCGGCGGCAAGTCGATCGTCCTGTACTGCATGCCGCTCCTCGCCGGCCTGTCGATGACCCACGCGTTCCTGCCCCCGCACCCCGGTCCGGTGGCCGCCGCCGGTCTGCTGAAGGTCGACCTCGGCTGGGTCATCCTCATGGGCATCGTCTGCGGCATCCCGGCCGTGCTCGCCGCCTGGGGCTGGGCCGCCTGGATCGGCAAGCGGATCTTCGTCCCCGTACCGCAGGACATGGTCGAGGCCGCCGACGAGGCCAAGGCCGCCCTGGAGGCCGAGCAGCGCGCCGCGGGCGTCACGCCGACCGAGAAGCCGGTCCCGCTGGGCATCGTCTTCACCATCATCGGCACCCCGCTGGTCCTGATCCTCCTCGCGACCTTCTCCTCCATCGCCTTCGACCCGTCCACGGGCCGCTCGGTCATCGAGTTCTTCGGCCACCCCTTCGTCGCGCTGACGATCGCCCTGCTGATGGCGTACTACCTGCTGGGTATCCGGCGCGGCTGGTCCCGCAAGTCCCTGGAGACGGTCTCGACCGCGTCCCTGAAGCCGGTCGGCAACATCCTCCTCGTGGTCGGCGCGGGCGGTGTCTTCGGCGCCGTCCTCAAGGCCAGCGGCATCGCGCAGGCGCTCTCCGACACGTTCAACGACGTCGGCCTGCCGGTCATCGTCCTCGCGTACCTGATCTCGCTCGTCCTGCGCGTCGCCCAGGGCTCGGCGACCGTCGCCATCGTGACGACGGCGGGCATCGTGGCACCGCTGCTCTCCGAGGGCGACTACTCGCAGGCCTTCGTCGCCCTCGTCATCATGGCGATCTCGGCGGGCTCCATCTTCGCCTCGCACGTCAACGACGGCGGCTTCTGGATGGTCGCGAAGTACTTCGGCATCTCCGAGCGGGACACGCTGCGCACCTGGACCGTCCTGGAGTCGGTCCTGTCGGTGGCCGGGTTCGCGGTCGCGGCCGTGGTGAGTCTGTTCGTCTAGGAACGGCCCTGCGCCACCCATGAGTTAGCGTTGCTTCACGGAGCCCGTAGAACTATTCACTTGTTCTGCGGGCTCCGTCGCGGCACCGTGTCAGGCCGGAACGCTGGGCCAGGGACACGGGACGGGGACGCATGACGCAGACACGGCGCGCGGCACACGGGACGACCGGCACGCCCGGGGCGCCGCCCCCGTCCCCCTGGCGCAACCCCGACTTCCGCACCCTCTTCACCGGCACCGCCCTCAGCCAGCTCGGCTCCAACGTCTGCTACCTCGCGGTGCCCCTGGTCGCCGTCTCCGCGCTCGACGCGAGCCCCGCCCAGGTCGGCGCCCTCGCCACCCTCAGCACCCTCGCCTTCCTGCTCATCGGCCTGCCCGCCGGAGCGTGGGTGGACCGGATGCGGCAGCGGCGGCTGATGATCGCCGCGGACCTGCTGCGCGGACTCCTGTACGCCTCCGTGCCCCTGGCCTGGTGGCTCGACGTCCTCAGCCTCACCCAGCTGTACGCGGTCGTCCTGCTGGCCGGCTGTGCCACGGTCTTCTTCGACGTGGCCTCGCAGAGCACGGTGCCGCAGCTGGTCGGCCGGGACGAACTCGTCCCGGCGAACGCCGCGTTGGTCAGCCTCATGGGCGTCAGCAACATCGCGGGCCGCAGCGCGGGCGGCGGCCTCGTCCAGCTCCTCACCCTGCCCTACGCCGTACTGGCCGCGGCCGTCGGATACCTGGCATCGGCGCTCACCCTCACCCGCGTGCGGGCCGCGCCCGCCGCACCGGCCGCCCGGGACGCCGCCCCGCGCGTCCCGCTGCGCACCCAGATCTCCGAGGGCCTGCGGCACGTCCTCGGCCACCCGGAACTGCGCGCCCTCGCCGCGACCGGCGCCCTGCTCAACTTCGGCAGCCAGCTGGTCAACACCATGCTCCCGGTCCTCTTCGTCCGCGAACTCGGCCTGCCCGCAGGGGTGCTGGGCCTGTTCTGGGGCGCGGGCGGCCTCGGCATGCTGCTCGGCGCGCGCGGCGCCCGCCGGATCGCGGCCCGCCTCGGCTACGGCCGCACCCTCGGCCTCGCGGGCCTGTGCCTGGCCCCGGCCGGGCTGCTCGTCCCGCTGGTCGGCCGGGAGTGGTGGCTGCTGCTCCTGGCCGGGTGCGGCTGGCTCGCCGTCCTCTTCAAGACGGGCGTGGACAACGTGCTGGGCGTCTCGCTGCGCCAGCGGCTGACGCCGGACGCGCTGCTCGGCCGGATGAACGCCACGTTCCGCTTCCTCTTCATGGGCGCCCTCGCGCTCGGCGCCGCGGCCTCCGGCGCGCTGGCCGGGGCGACGTCGGTGCGGGTGACGCTGTGGGTGGGCGGCGCGGTCATGGCGGTGGCGTTCCTGCCGGTGTTCCTGTCGCCGGTCCGCCGGCGCCGCGCCCTGCCGGCCGGGATGTGAGGCCATCGTGACCGGGCCGTGAGGGGCCGGGGGGAGCGGGGCACAGGCTCGTCCGCCATACTTCGGCCCGTGGAGCAGCGTATGGACAGTCAGAAGGTCACGCCCGTCGCCGGCGCCGGTTTCGACCCGGCGCACGTCCCCGGTCTGACGTCTCCCGGTCCGGAGGCGGTTGTCGAGGACGCGGTCACGGAACCCGACGAGACGCCGGAGGAGGTGACGGAGGCCGAGCCGGAGGCGAAGGCCGCCCTGCGGAAGAAGCCGGCGGAGCCGGACGAGGAGACCGACGCGGACGAGCCGGAGGAACCGGCGGACTCGGCGGACTCGGACGACTCGGCGGAGACGGAGGCCGCCGCCAAGGGCGCCTCGGACGGCTCGGTCTCGCTGGAGGCCAAGGACCGCCGTGGCTCCATCACCGTCGACGCGACCGGCGTCCGCTTCACGCTGGACGACCAGGAGGCCGACTTCACCTGGGACGAGATCAGCGCGGTCGAGTTCGGCACGGCCCGCAAGCGCCTCACGGTGACGGTCCACACGCCGAACAGCCGCTGGTACCCGAACGACGTCGAGGCCCCCGACAAGGCCCGCCTCAACGAGTGGACGGAGACCCTCGACAAGGCGCTGGACGCGTACTTCGAGGACTGACGCGGACGGCGGCCGGACTGCGGCCTTCGGCACCGGTTCCTGACGCATCCTGCCGAAACCCTTGCCAGCGGGGTTTCTTTACGCACCCTTGATGTTCATGGCGGACACCACGGGCACCTCAGGAACCGGTACCACCATCCCCGACTCCCGACCGCGCAAGTCCAGCTGGAAGTACATCGGCCCCGGCATCGTCGTCGCCGCGACGGGCGTCGGGGCGGGCGACCTCGTCGCGACGCTCGTCGCGGGCAGCAACTTCGGCTACACGCTCCTGTGGGCCGCGGTCCTCGGCTGCCTCGTCAAGATCAGCCTGGCGGAGGCGGCGGGCCGCTGGCACCTGGCCACCGGCCGCACCCTCTTCGACGGCTGGGCGAGCCTCGGCCGCTGGACGACGTGGTTCTTCGTCGTCTACGTCGTGGTCTGGGGCTTCGTCTACGGCGCGGCGGCGATGTCGTCGAGCGCGCTGCCGCTCCAGGCGCTGTGGCCGGACCTGTTCCCGGCGGACTGGTCGATCAAGCCGTGGGCGGTCATCTGCGGCCTGGTCGGCCTGGTCTTCGTCTGGTTCAACAAGTACGACGTCTTCGAGAAGGTCATGACGGTCCTGGTGGGCGTCATGTTCGTCGTCACCGTCTACCTGGCGGTCAGGGTCACCCCGAACCTCGGCGACGCGTTCGCCGGCCTGCTCCCCGTGCTGCCCGACGAGAAGGACTCGATCCTCAACACGCTCGGCCTGATCGGCGGCGTCGGCGGCACCATCACCCTGGCCGCGTACGGCTATTGGGTCAACGCGAAGGGCTGGACGAACACGTCCTGGATGAAGGTGATGCGCCTCGACAACCGGGTCGCGTACATCACGACCGGCATCTTCGTCGTCGCCATGCTGTTCGTCGGGGCGGAGCTGCTGCACGCCTCGCACACCTCGATCGCGAGCGGCGACAAGGGCCTCCTCGACCTCACGAAGATCCTTCAGGCGGAGTACGGCACGGCGACGGCGAAGCTCTTCCTGGTCGGCTTCTTCGCCACGTCGTTCACCTCGCTCATCGGCGTCTGGCACGGCGTGAGCCTGATGTTCGCGGACTTCGTGGAGCGTTACCGCAGCGCCCGCGTGACGGGCGAGGAGGTGGCGCGCGGCGACCGCGAGAAGGGCTGGCCGTTCCGTGCGTACCTGCTCTGGCTGACCTTCCCGCCGATCGTCCTGCTCTTCCAGGGCCAGCCGTTCCGTCTGGTGATCCTGTACGGGGTGCTGGGCGCGGCCTTCATGCCGTTCCTCGCCCTGACGCTGATCTGGCTGCTCAACTCCCGCCGGGTGCCCACGGAGTGGCGCAACGGGTGGCTGAGCAACGGCATGCTGGTGGTGGCGGGGCTGCTCTTCGTGGTGCTGTGCGTGAAGCAGATCTGGGACCAGCCGTGGGCGGACTTCTTCTGACCCCGGGCCGGCCGGTGGAACGTGGGCAGCGCCGCCGGGGGAGCGGCGGCGCTGCCCGTTCTGGGGTTACAGCTGGTGGACGTGGGGGCCCACCGCCGAGGACCAGGCGTTGCCTGACGCCGCGTCCCAGTTCGTCGACCAGGTCATCGCGCCGCGCAGGCCCGGGTACGTCTTCGACGGCTTGAAGGAGCCGCAGTTCGTGCCCTTGGTCAGGCAGTCGAGGGCGGCGTTGACCACGGACGGGGAGACGTAGCCGCCGCCCGCCGCGCTCGACGACGCG
>NZ_JAMOLN010000363.1 GCF_024448165.1 Streptomyces longispororuber | reverse complement strand
CGCCGCCATCGCGAGGCGCGGGTGGGTGCACGCGTCCGTGAGGACCTCGCGGGCGCGGGGGTCCGCGAGGCTGCCGAGGCCCTCGACGCAGGCGAGCGCCACCTTGCGGTACGGGTCGTGGGGGGCCAGCCGGCGGCGCAGCGTCTCGATCAGGGCCGGCGCCGATTCGGGTGCCCTGAGCTGGGTGAGCAGGCGGACCGGGTGGAGGGCGTACGCGACGCGCAGTTCGTTCGTGGCCAGGGCCGCCGCGGCGCGGGCGGTCCGGGGGTCGTTCAGGGCGGCCAGCGCCCGGGCCGCCGCCGCGCAGCGCTCCGGGTCCCGGTGGTTGAGGAGGAGGACGAGGGACTCGAAGGCCCGGCGGTCACCCGCCAGACCGAGCCGGTACGCGGCCAACTCGCGGGCCCACAGGGGCTGTTCCGGAGCCGTCAGCACGGCCGCCAGATCATCGCGGTCGTCCGTCGCCGCGAGCTTCTCGAAGGCGGGCGTCCCGCCGGATTCCTTCCGGATGCGTTCCGTCACCGTTCGCGACTCTTCGTCCATGACGTCGAGGGTAGACGCGCCGGGCCTGCGGCGACGTAGATCACAGAGACTGGCCAACGACAAGGGCTGGCGCGCTCGTTACCCGGCGGTTAAGCTCAGGTGAGCGGGACACACTCCCGCAGCAGCACTCCCGGTGGCCTGGTGACGCAGCCGCCCGGAGCATCAGTCGGTTCGGTACGACACGGCTTGGGACAGGGCCGGTCGGTTCACCTTCAGCGCAGCGCGCTCAACTCCCGTACGCCACGGGCCCGTCGGCATACCCGGGCCCCCGCGTGCGCTCCTCGGTCGTCACCCTCACTTCCTGGAGTCCCCGGATGGACGCTCCCCTGTCCCCGTCGTCGTCGCCGTCGTCGCCCTCTTCCTCCCTCACCACCGTCGCCGTCGTCGGCCTCGGCACGATGGGCACCGGCATCGCCGAAGTGCTGGCCCGTGCCGGCCGCGAGGTCATCGGCATCGACATCAGCGAGGCCGCCACCGCGCAGGCCGTCGCGTCCCTGGAGGCCTCGACGGCGCGTGCGGTGCGCCGCGAGCACCTCACCGAACAGCAGCGGGCCGACCTGCTGGCCCGGTTCCGTACGTTCACGGACCTGCAGGCCGCGGCCGACGCCGACCTCGTGATCGAGGTCGCCCCGGAGTCGTACGAGATCAAGCAGCAGATCTTCCGGGCCCTGGACGACATCGTGCGGCCCGGGACCGTCCTCGCGACCGGCACCAACGCCCTGTCCGTGACCCGGCTCGCCGCCGACTCGGCACGGCCCGAGCGCGTCCTCGGACTGCACTTCTTCAACCCGGCCCCGGCGATGAAGCTCGTCGAGGTCGTCTCCAGCGTGCTGACCGCGCCGACCGCCGTCGCCGCCGTCACCGATCTCGCGATCGAGCTGGGCAAGGAGCCCGTCGCGGTCGGCGACCGGCCCGGATTCGTCGCCGACGGCCTGCTCTTCGGCTACCTCAACCAGGCCGCCGCCATGTACGAGGCCAAGTACGCCTCGCGCGAGGACATCGACGCCGCGATGAAGCTGGGCTGCGGGCTGCCCATGGGGCCGCTCGCCCTGCTCGACCTGATCGGCATCGACACGGCCCGCACCGTCCTCGACGCCATGTACGCCGAGTCGCACGACCGCCTGCACGCCCCCGCCCCGATCCTCAAGCAGCTCAGCGAGGCGGGCCTGACCGGGCGCAAGGCGGGCCGCGGCTTCTACTCGTACGAGGAGCCGGGCAGTTCCGTGGTGGTGCGGGACGCGCTGACGCCGCTGGCCGACGCCCTCGCCGCCCCGCTGCGCACCGTCCGCTCGGTGGGTGTCGCGGGCTCGGGGACCATGGCCTCCGGGATCGCCGAGGTCTTCGCGAAGGCCGGCTACCGGGTCGTGCTCGCGGCCCGCAGCGAGGAGAAGGCACAGAAGGCCAAGGCCCGTATCGGCACGTCGCTTCAGCGTTCTGTCGACAAGGGCCGGATGGCGGCGGAGGCCGCCGAGGCCGCGCTGGCCCTGATCACCCCGGCCGGTTCGTACGACGCCTTCGCCGACGTCGACCTCGCCCTGGAGGCCGTCGCCGAGGACCTGGAGATCAAGCAGCAGCTCTTCGCGGCGTTCGACAAGATCTGCAAGCCGGGCGCGATCCTGGCGACGACCACGTCCTCGCTGCCCGTCGTCGCCTGCGCCCGCGCCACCTCGCGGCCGCAGGACGTCATCGGGATGCACTTCTTCAACCCGGCCCCTGCGATGAAGCTCGTCGAGGTCGTGCGGACCGTGCTGACCTCCGACGACGTGCACGCCACCGTCCGCGATCTGACCCTCACGGTGCGCAAGCACCCGGTCGACTGCGGGGACCGCGCCGGGTTCATCGTGAACGCTTTGCTGTTCCCGTACCTGAACAACGCGGTCAAGATGGTCCAGGAGCACTACGCGTCGCTCGATGACATCGACGCCGCGATGAAGCTCGGCGGCGGGTACCCGATGGGCCCGTTCGAACTCCTCGACGTGGTGGGACTGGACGTCTCCCTCGCCATCGAGAAGGTGCTGCACCGCGAGTTCCGCGACCCGGGCCTCGCACCGGCGCCGCTGCTGGAACACCTGGTGGCCGCGGGCTGCCTCGGCCGCAAGACGGGCCGTGGCTTCCGCGAATATGCCAGGCGCTGAGCCGGGTACGGAGGCCGGAGCCGGTTGGGGCGGGCTGCTCGGAGCGTCGGGCGGCCCGCTTACCGGGGAGCGACTTGGAACGTACATGCAGTACGTTCGGGGCATGACGCCCGCTTCCCAGGCCGACCAGTCCTCCCGTACGCCCGCCACGACCGGCGCCTCCGGTGCCTCTTCGGACGCGCCGGAGAGCGCCGCGAGCAGCCGTGCCGCCGCCCAGCGGCTCAAGATGCGCCGCGAGCTCGCGGCCGCGGCGATGGAGCTGTTCGCCACGAAGGGGTACGAGGCGACGACGGTCGACGAGATCGCCGCCACGGCCGGGGTCGCACGCCGGACGTTCTTCCGGCACTTCCGCTCCAAGGAAGAGGCGATCTTCCCGGACCACGACGACACCCTGGTGCGGGCCGAGGCCGTGCTGAACGCGGCGCCGCCGCTCGAGCACCCGCTGGACACGGTGTGCCGCGGCATCAAGGAAGTCATGAAGATGTACGCGGGCTCGCCCTCGGTGGCCGTGGCGCGCTACCAGCTCACCCGCGAGGTGCCGACGCTGCGCCAGGCCGAGATCGCCTCGGTCTCCCGCTACGAGCGCCTCTTCACCCGCTACCTCCTGGGCCACTTCGACGAACAGGCCCACCACGACGGCAACGACGACCCGCTGCTCGCCGAGGTCGCCGCGTCCGCCGTCGTGACCGCCCACAACCACGTGCTGCGGCGCTGGCTGCGGGCCGGCGGCCAGGGCGATGTGGAGAGCCAGCTGGACCACGCCTTCGCCATCGTGCGGCGCACGTTCGGGACCGGCATCGGTGCGGGCCGCACGCCCGCCGCACCGGCCCCCGCCGCGCAGGTGTCGCACTCCGACGAGGTGCTGGTGACCGTGGCCCGCACGGACGCTCCGCTGGCGGACGTGATGCGGACGATCGAGGAAGCCCTCAGGAATCGGTGAATCGGTAACCAATTCTCTTGCCCCATAGCCGGTAGCCGGAAATGCGCAACCGGCAGGCAGGACTTCCAGGACCGATGACCGGCCACATGCAGTGCGGTGGTTCGCCCTGCGTGCCCGACTGATTGTCCACCCCATCCACCGCAGCTGTACGAACCTATTCGGTATCTCCCCGGTGCACTGGACCCCGTGGCATGCTGACGCCTTGTGTCAATCCGACCGATTCCGCGTCCGCGGCATCCATATCCGCGATCCAGGGGGGAGACCGGATATCGGGGGACCGGGGATCAGGGGGATTTCCAGTGGGTACTTCAGAAGAGTTATTCACGCATGCCGCGACGCCGGTCGTAGGCATCATCGGACTTGGATATGTCGGCCTGCCGACCGCGCTCGCCCTGCTCGACTCCGGGGTGCGGGTGATCGGCGTCGACGTCGACGAGCGACGGCTCGCCGCGATCCGCGCGTACGACGTGGATCTGCTGCCCACCGACCATGTGCGCCTGCGCCGTCAACTGCCCAGCCAGCGCTTCCTGTTGACGTCCGATGCGAAGGAACTGCAGGCCGCCGAAACCGTGTTGATCTGCGTACCGACGCCGGTCGACGACCATCTCGTACCCGACCTGCGGGCCCTGGAGGGCGCGTGCCGCTCCGCGGTCGAGCAGGCCGTGCCGGGGCAGGCCATCGTCCTGACCTCGACCAGCTATGTGGGCACCACCCGCGACCTGCTGCTGCGCCCGCTCGCCGAGCGGGGCCTGGCCGTGCCGCAGGACGTGTGCGTGGCCTACGCGCCGGAGCGGATCGACCCGGGCAACGCCGCGCACACGCAGGACACCACGCCCCGGGTGATCGGCGGGGTGAGCCCGGAGTGCACCCGGCGCGCGGCGGACATGCTGCGGCGCACCGGCGCCCGGGTGCACGAGGTCCTCTCGCCGGAGGCGGCGGAGATGACCAAGCTCCTGGAGAACACCTTCCGCGCGGTGAACATCGCCCTCGCCAATGAATTCGCCACCATCTGCGGGGAGTTGGGCCTGGAGGCCATTGAGGTCATCGAGGCCGCGGCGACGAAACCGTACGGGTTCATGCCGTTCTTCCCGGGGCCCGGCGTCGGCGGGCACTGCATTCCGTGCGACCCGCACTACCTGCTGTGGCAGCTGCGTGAGCGGCGGGTCGCCTCGCCGCTGATCGACACCGCGATGACCGCCATCGCGACCCGCCCCCACCAGGTGGTACGGCGGGCCCGCGAGGTTCTCGCCGACGCCGGAACGGCGCTGCGCGGGGCCCGGATCCTGGTCGTGGGCGTCGCCTACAAGCCCGGGGTCGCCGATGTGCGCGAGTCGCCGTCGGTGGAGATCCTGGCCGGGCTGCGCACGGCCGGCGCCGAGGTGGCGTACGCGGATCCACTGGTACCCGAACTGGCCGTCGAGGGGCAGCCGTTGAAGGCGGTGACGAACCCCCGCGAACTGCCCTGGGACCTGGTCCTGATCCACTCCGTGCAGCCACTGCAGGACCTGTCGTGGATCCCCGACCGGGTGCCGGTCCTGGACACCACGTACCGGCTGCAGGACTTCAAGCGCAGGGCGGTCGTATGAGCCTG
>NZ_JAMOLN010000362.1 GCF_024448165.1 Streptomyces longispororuber | reverse complement strand
CTGAGCGTCTTCGAGACCCTTGAGTCGGAGGTGCGCAGCTACTGCCGCGGCTGGCCCACCGTCTTCGACCGGGCCCAGGGCAGCCGCATGTACGACGAGGACGGACACGAGTACCTCGACTTCTTCGCGGGTGCGGGCTCGCTCAACTACGGCCACAACAACCCGGTGCTGAAACGCGCCCTGATCGACTACCTGGAGCGGGACGGCGTCACACACGGTCTCGACATGTCGACATCGGCCAAGCGCAACTTCCTGGAAGCGTTCCAGAACATCGTGCTGCGCCCGCGTGACCTGCCGTACAAGGTCATGTTCCCGGGCCCGACGGGCACCAACGCCGTCGAGTCGGCGCTGAAGCTGGCCCGCAAGGTCAAGGGCCGCGAGTCGATCATCTCGTTCACGAACGCCTTCCACGGCATGTCGCTCGGCTCGCTCGCGGTGACCGGCAACGCGTTCAAGCGGGCCGGCGCGGGCATCCCCCTCGTGCACGGCACGCCCATGCCGTTCGACAACTACCTCGACGGGCAGACCCCGGACTTCATCTGGTTCGAGCGGCTCCTGGAGGACTCCGGCTCGGGTCTGAACACCCCGGCGGCCGTGATCGTCGAGACGGTGCAGGGCGAGGGCGGCATCAACGTGGCCCGCGCCGAGTGGCTGCGCAAGCTCGCCGACGTCTGCGAGCGCTGGGACATGCTGCTGATCGTCGACGACATCCAGATGGGCTGCGGCCGCACCGGCGCCTTCTTCTCCTTCGAGGAGGCGGGCATCACACCGGACATCGTGACCGTTTCGAAGTCCATCAGTGGGTACGGGCTTCCCATGTCCCTCTGCCTGTTCAAGCCGGAGCTCGACATCTGGGAGCCGGGCGAGCACAACGGCACGTTCCGCGGCAACAACCCCGCGTTCGTGACGGCCGCCGCCGCCCTGGAGACGTACTGGACCGACGGCCCCGCCATGGAGAAGCAGACCCTGGAGCGCGGCCAGCAGATCGAGGAGACGCTCAGCGCGCTGCGCGCGGAGTACCCCGAGGACACCGTCGAGTACCGCGGCCGCGGCCTGGTCTGGGGCATCGAGTTCCGCGACAAGGACCGGGCGAACAAGGTGGCCAAGCGCGCCTTCGAGCTCGGTCTGCTCATCGAGACCTCCGGCCCCGAGAGCGAGGTCGTCAAGCTGCTTCCGGCGCTGACGATCACGCCCGAGGAGCTGGACGAGGGGCTGCGCACGCTCACCCGGGCCGTGCGCGAGACCGCCTGACGCACCATCAGGGGTGCGGGCATCCCCCTCATGACGTAGAAGAGAAAGGCAGCAACTCACCGTGATCGTCCGTTCGTTCAAGGAGATCGAGAACACCGACCGGCACGTGAAATCGGCGTCCGGCACCTGGGAGAGCAAGCGCATCGTCCTCGCGAAGGAGAGGGTCGGCTTCTCCCTGCACGAGACGATCCTCTACGCGGGCACGGAGACCGACATGTGGTACGCCAACCACATCGAGGCCGTGCTGTGTGTCGAGGGCGAGGCCGAGCTCGAGAACCGGGAGACCGGGGAGAAGCACTGGATCGAGCCGGGCACGATGTACCTCCTGAACGGCCACGAGCGCCACACGCTGCGCCCGAAGACCGACTTCCGCTGCGTGTGCGTGTTCAACCCTCCCGTGACCGGACGGGAGGACCACGACGAGAACGGCGTCTACCCGCTGCTGACCGAACCCGAGGAGGTCTGACCCGTATGAGCACCGACCTGTACCCCACCCGCGGCAGCTCCGAGGTGGCGACCCCACGTGTCGACCCGGTCGTCTGGTCGGCGCCGGGGGCCCGCGGTCCGATCCGCCAGTCGGACCTCGCGGCCTTCGAACGGGACGGCTTCCTCTCGATCGAGGAGCTGGTCGGTCCGGACGAGATCGGTGTCTACCAGGCCGAGTTGAACCGGCTGATCTCCGATCCCGCGATCAAGGCCGACGAGCGTTCCATCGTCGAGCCGTCGTCGCAGGACGTGCGCTCCGTCTTCGAGGTGCACAAGATCAGCGAGGTGTTCGCGAACCTGGTGCGCGACGAGCGCATCGTGGGGCGGGCGCGGCAGATCCTCGGTTCGGACGTCTACGTCCACCAGTCGCGGATCAACGTCAAGCCGGGCTTCGGCGCGAGTGGCTTCTACTGGCACTCGGACTTCGAGACCTGGCACGCCGAGGACGGTCTGCCCAACATGCGGACGGTGTCCGTCTCCCTCGCGCTGACGGAGAACTACGACACCAACGGCGGGCTCATGATCATGCCGGGCTCGCACAAGACGTTCCTCGGCTGCGCGGGCGAGACGCCGAAGGACAACTACAAGAAGTCGCTGCAGATGCAGGACGCGGGCACGCCGAGCGACGACGCGCTGACCAAGTTCGCCGACCGGCACGGCATCCGCCTGTTCACCGGCAGGGCGGGCTCGGCGACGTGGTTCGACTGCAACGCCATGCACGGCTCGGGCGACAACATCACCCCGTTCCCGCGCTCGAACGTGTTCATCGTGTTCAACAGCGTGGAGAACGCGGCGGTGGAGCCGTTCGCGGCGCCCGTGCGGCGCCCGGAGTTCATCGGGGCGCGGGACTTCACCCCGGTGAAGTGAGGCTCGTACGCAGCGGAGCCGGGGCGGGACCGTGCGCGGTCCCGCCCCGACCGCTGTGCCGGGGGACGGACTACCGGGTGGGGTAGTCGGTGTAGCCCTTCTCGTCGCCGCCGAAGAACGAGGACGGGTCGGGGGTGTTGTACGGCCCCTCGGTGCGCAGGCGGTCCGGGAGGTCGGGGTTGGCGAGGAACAGGGCGCCGAAGGTGACGACGTCGGCGAGACCGTCCTCGATGAGGGTGAGCGACGTGTGGTCGGTCGGGCCCTCGGTGAACGCGTTGAGCAGGAAGGTGCCGCCGAACCGCTTGCGCAGGTCGGCGGTGACCTCGCGGACGTCCGGCGTGGCCTCCAGGACGTGCAGGTACGCGATGCCGAGCGGCTCGATCTCCGCGAGCAGCGCGTGGTAGACCTCGGCCGTGTCGGTGCCGGGCATGGAGTTGTACGGGTTCAGCGGGGAGATGCGCAGCGCGGTGCGCTCGGCGCCGATGGCGGCGGCGACGGCCTTGACCACCTCGGCGGCGAACCGGGCGCGGTTCTCGGCGCTGCCGCCCCACTCGTCGGTGCGCAGGTTCGCGCCGGGCGTGAGGAACTGGTGGATCAAGTAGCCGTTGGCGCCGTGCAGTTCGATGCCGTCGAAGCCGGCCTCGATCGCGCCGCGGGCCGCGTCCGCGTAGTCGGCGATGGTGGCGCGGATCTCGTCGGCGGTCAGCTCGCGCGGGGCGACGAAGTCCTGGAAACCGTCGTTCGTGAAGGCCTTGCCCTCGGGCGCGACGGCCGACGGCGCCACCGGCAGGCCGCCCGCCGGCTGCAGCGACGGGTGGCTGATCCGGCCCGCGTGCATGATCTGGGCGAAGATCGTGCCGCCCGCGGCGTGCACGGCGTCGGTCACCTTGCGCCAGGAGGCGATCTGCTCGGCGCTGTGCAGACCCGGGGTCCAGGCGTAGCCCTGGCCTGCTTCGGAGGGCTGGATGCCCTCGCTGATGATCAGGCCCGCGGACGCGCGCTGCGCGTAGTACTCGGCGGTCAGCTCGGTGGCGGTGCCGCCCTCACCGGCCCGGCTGCGGGTCATCGGGGCCATGGCTATGCGGTTGGCGAGCCGGAGGCCGGCGAGGTCGTGGGAGTCGAAAGCGGTGGTCATGGCTACTCCGATCAACAGGATCAGGGAAATATGTGGTCGGCCAATCAATTGCGCTGACGCCACTGTAACCCATTAATTGGTCGGCCAAGGTAATCTTTGAGTGAAGGACCGACCAGCCGCCCGCAGGAGCCCTCATGACCAAGCCCGACGACCCCGCCTGTACCGATCACACGCCCCTGGCCGCCCGCGGCGGACCGGTCAGCCTCGCACTGGCCCGGGTCGCCCGGCTGCACCGCACCGCGGCGGGGCGGAGGCTGCGCGGGCTCGGTCTCTATCCGGGGCAGGAGTTCGTGATGATGCACCTGTGGGACAAGGGGCCCGTGCGGCAGTCGGAGCTGATCAAGGCGGTCGACCTCGATCCGTCGACGGTCACCAAGATGCTGCAGCGCCTGGAGCAGTCCGGGCACGTGACACGCTCCCCCGACCCGCGGGACCGGCGCGCGGTGCTCGTCGAGGCGACCGACGCGAGCTGTGGGCTGCTGGAGGACGTGGCCGGGGTCTGGGCGGCCCTGGAGGAGCAGACCCTGGCCGGACTCTCCGAGCTCGATCGGGCGGAGTTCGTACGGCTGCTCGGTCTGGTGGAGGGCAACCTCTGCACCGAGGCCGAGGACTGCCCCGACTGACGCCGGCGGATCTGCCGCTCAGAGCCAGGCGAGCCGTGCCGCCTGGTCGAGGACGGCGCGGGCGGCGTGTTCGTCGCCGCCGGTGCTCCTCGGGACGGTGTCGGGGGTCGCCCGGCCGCCGATCAGCAGACAGAAGTCGAGGGAGTCCAGGACGAGTTCGGCGCGCACCGGCTCGCCCTCCGCGCCCACGATCCACTCCGTGGTGCGGCCGGCGTCGGTGACGGTGAGGGCGACGGTCGGGGCCTGCGGGCCCAGGGCGAGACCGAGGATCCGCACGGCGAGCCTGACCAGGCGCCACAGGTGTGCGGCGGGCGGCGGCGGGACCGGGCGGTCCAGGGCGCGGCCGATGTCGTCGGCGTGGATCCAGGTCTCGAAGGCGCGGACCAGGAAGTGGTCGGCGACCGGCAGCCGCACCCCCAGCAGGGTCGCGGCGCGGGCGGCCTGTTCGCCGTCGTGCGCGGCCGGGGTGGCGAGCAGCGCCGCGGCCTGCTCGCGCCAGGTGGCGACGGTGGCGTGCGGCGGCCTGGCCCGCTCGTGGGCGATGACGCGCTGGGTGCGGGTCGCCCAGGCGGTGCGCCACCGGTCCCCCACGACGGGCGCCGGGGCCGGGGGCTCGTTGGCCGGGAGGCCCAGGTGCACGGCGAGGTGTTCGTCGGCGGCGACGAGGTGCGCGACGGTGTCCTGCACGCTCCAGTCGTGGATCACCGGCGTCCCCCAGGGCAGACCGCTCTCCGCGAGCTCGACGAGCAGTGCCTGCAGGGCCGCGACCGCGGCGGCGTAGGGCTCGGCGTGCGGGCCGGTGCGCGGCACGGGCGGACGACGGGCGAGGGCCCGAGCGAGGATC
>NZ_JAMOLN010000361.1 GCF_024448165.1 Streptomyces longispororuber | reverse complement strand
GCACTCGCCGTGGGGCATGATGCGGCAGACGCGTCTGCGCGCCGGTGGGGGCTGAGCGCGCAGTTCCCCGCGCCCCCTCACCGCACCAGCCGTACCGCCTGACGGACCTTGCGGCCCCACGGGCTGCGCCCGACCCGCCGTGCCACCGGCCCCACCACGCTCGCGGTCAGCCCGACCGCCTCCCACCGCACCTGCAACCGCCCGGACCCCCGGCCCTCCGGCTCCACCGTCACCCGGTGGTGGGCCACCTCCGCGGTGAACGCGGGGAAGTCGAGCGGGGCCAGCAGGAGCCCCGTGTTGCGCGGGCCGCCCGGGGCCTGGAGCTGGAGCAGCGGGTGCCGGACCCCGTCGAAGCCCTGCGCCGGCAGCGGGGCCGACGCGAGGTCGAGCAGGACCCGGCCCTCGAAGACGCCCGGCCGCACCGGATCGAGCCGGAACCGGACCGTCATGCGCTTGCGGCCGGGAGAGATGAGCAGCGAGGCGACCTGGGGGCCGACGGGCAGCCGCAGGCCCGGGTCGTACGTGCGCACGTGCAGTGCGACGGAGGCCGGTCCAGGACCCCGCCCGACCGACACGATCTCGTGCCGGAACTGTGCCCGGGGGAACGGCCGCGCCTCCAACGCCAGGTCGGTCAGGTCGAGTTCACGCCGCCCGGTGTCGGAGTCCGGCACCCGGTCGCCCCAGTAGACGGCGCCTTCTTCGTCGACCGACGTGACCCGCGGAGCGACCCCGTGGCCGAGGCCCCGCGCCGCGGTCCGCGCGTCGTCGAGCCGGCCGTCGCGGACCAGCTGGACGACGACCCGCTCGGCGCGCGGCAGGCGGGCGAACGCGCCGGGGGAGAGGCGGGCCAGGTACGGGGTGACGAGGGCGGCGAAGCCGCGCAGCCACTCCTCGTCCCGGTACGGCAGGTCGCCCGCGTACATCCGGACGTCGTGCTTGAGGAACTTGTAGTCCTTCGCCTCGCGCAGCGCCTCGCTGTAGTCGCCGTCGGCCAGGAAGGCGTCGATGAGCTCCTGGACGTGGATGCGGTCGCGGACGTTGCTCAGCTTGTGCCGCTGGTTGGAGATGGAGGCCGCGGACTCGGCGACGTACGGCGCGATGTACCAGCGGTAGACCGGCTCGGGGACGATCCTGAAGGCCTTCGCCAGGCAGTAGGCCTGCGCCGAGAACAGCTGGTCCTCGTAGTGGATGCCCTCGGGGAAGCGCAGGCCGTGGCGGTCCAGGAAGTCCCGCGCGTACATCTTGCTGGTCGACAGGTGCTCGAAGAACAGGCCGGGTTCGGCCTCGATGCCCAGGACGGTGCGGCCCTCGGCGACCAGCTGCGGCATCCACGTCGACGTGCGTCCGGTGTCGACGCGGACCCGCTCGACCGCGCCCATCGCGAAGTCGACGGCCGGTTCCTCGCGGTGCGCGGCGAGGAGCAACTCGACGGCGCGCGGCGGCAGTTCGTCGTCGCTGTCGAGGAACATCAGATACGGGGCCCGCGCGATGTCGAGGGCCCGGTTGCGCGGGGCGCTGCAGCCGCCGCTGTTCTCCGGCAGCCGCAGGTACGTGATGCGGTGGTCGGCCGCCGCCAGCTCCCGGGCCACCTCGGGAGTGCGGTCGGTCGAGTGGTCGTCGCTGATGATGATCTCGATGTCGCCGTGTGTCTGCGCCTGGAGCGAGGCGACGGCGCGCGGCAGGCGCTCGGCGTCGTTGTAGACGATGACCGTGACGGTGACGTCGGGGGTGCGCGCGGGCATCAGCTGGTCGCCTCCTCGGGCGTGGGCGCGGGGGTGCGGGACTCGACCGGGACGACCGGCGGCAGCGCCTCCTCGGGCTCGCCGAGGAAGACCCGGCGCACCACGCGCTCGGCCGCGTGCCCGTCGTCGAACTCGCAGAACCGGCGCCGGAAGTGCGCGCGGGCCTTGGCCGACGCCTCGTCGCGCCAGGCGCCGCCGGCCAGGATCTCCGTCAACTCGTCCTGGGTGCGCGCCACATGACCCGGCGGCTCGGCCATCAGGTCGAAGTAGGTGCCGCGCGTCTTCGCGTACGTCTCCCAGTCGTCGGCGTAGCTGATGATCGGGCGGTCCAGATTCGCGTAGTCGAACATGATGGACGAGTAGTCGGTGATCAACGCGTCGGCCGCCAGGGCCAGTTCCTCCACCGGGTCGTACGTGGACACGTCGATGACGCGGCCGCTGCGGCGCAGCCCCGCGAGCGGGGAGGCCGTGCCGCCGTAGAAGTAGTGGCCGCGGACCAGGAGGACGGTGTCCTCGCCGAGGCGTTCGGACAGGGCCGTCAGGTCGAGGCGCGGGGTCCACGTCGCCTCGTAGTCGCGGTGCGTCGGCGCGTAGAGGACCGCCCGCTTCCCCGGCGCGATGCCGAGGCGGTCGCGGACCGCGCGGATGTCGGCGGCGGTCGCGGCGTAGTAGACGTCGTTGCGCGGGTAGCCGTGGTCGAGCGACGTGTAGTGGGAGGGGTAGGCGTGCTCCCACATGCGGGTGGAGTGGCTGTTCGCGCTGACGCTGTAGTCCCACTTGTCGATGCGGGACAGCAGGGCGTCGAAGTCGAGGCCCTTGGACGCCGTCGGGTAGTCGAGCTGGTCCAGGCCCATCTTCTTCAGCGGGGTGCCGTGGTGCGTCTGGAGGTGGATCGCGTCCGGGCGCTTGACCACGGCGTTCGGGAAGTTGACGTTGTTGGTGAGGTACGCGGCGCGGGCCATCACCTCCCAGTAGCGGCGGGTGCCGGGCACGACGTGGTCCGTGCCGGGCGGCAGCAGCGGCTCGGTCGCCTTCGACACCACCCACACCGGCCGGACGTGCGGGGCGAGTTCGGCGAGCTTCGCCGCGATCGCGCCCGGGTTGCAGGCCACGCCCCGGTCCCAGTACGCGGAGAAGACGGCGAGCTCCGGGTCGACCGGTGTGCGCAGCGCCCGCTGGTAGTAGTGGTCGCGGACCTTCGCCCCGGCCTTCTTCTTGCCCGCGCGCACGGCCGCCTTCAGATCGCGGCGCCGGTGGTTCGCGGCCTGGAACGCGCGGTACTTCGTGTACGCGTCCTCTTCGAGGAGCCGGCGCCTGATGCCCTCCAGGCCGCCGGGCCGCCGATGCCCCGCGGGCTCCCAGCGGACGGCCGCCGCCGACGCCCGGTGGAAGAACTCCCGCGCCACCTCGTCCGGCATCGTCTCGCGCGCCACGACCCGCATGGCCTCCGTGGCCATCAGGTCGTAGAGGACGGCGCGCGGGCGGGCCGGGGTGCGGTGGCGCTGCATCAGGCGCTGCAGGTCCTCGTACGCGCCGATCAGCCGGTACCGCTGCTCGGCGGTCACCGGCGGCAGGCTCTGCGGCCGCAACTCCCGTACGTCGAGGGTGACGTGCTCGGTGCAGGCGATCCGGTCGGCGAGCACGAGCGCGGCCCGGGCCGGGTACATCTCGTCGGCGGCGGCCAGCTCCTTCTCGTGAGCGCGCCAGAACGCGGCGCGCAGGGCGCGGTTGCCGAGGAGCGGCGTGACGCGCAGCAGGCCGGGGGCCTCGCCGAGGGTGACGTCGCGGCGGCCGACCGCGGCCAGGTACCGGGCGTCGCCGCCGCTGCCGCCACCGCTGGAGCGCCAGGTCGAACGGACGTGGTCCGCGACCACCACGTCCACCGCGTCCGGCACCTCGGACACCCGGTCGAGCAGGGCCCGCACGCCGCCCACCGGCGGCCGGTCCTTGGCGTGCACGAACCACAGCCAGTCGCCGCGGGCCCGCCCGGCCCCGGCCGCCCGTGCCGCCGCGTCCGACGTGCCGTCCGGCAGCGGGACGACGGTGCCGCCGTGCCGCACCGCCACGTCCTGCGCCTCCTCGCCGACGGCGGCCGTCAACAGCTCGACGCCGGGCTGCAGTTGGCCGGTCACGGCGTCCAGGCAGGCGCCGAGCAGGCCCTGGACGTCACGGCCGTGCACGATGACGCTGAGCCGGGGTGCCGCCGGGTTCGTCGTCGTCATCTCAGGTGCCGCCCTTCTCCAGCATCCGGTCCACCACGCGGCGGGCCGCCCCGCCGTCGTCGAAGTCGCAGAACGCCGAGCGGAACTCCGCGTACGCCCGCTCGTACGGTCCGGTCGCCGCGGTCACGTCCCGCAGCGCCGCGATCAGTTCGCCGGACGTCTGCAGGAGCGGGCCCGGCGCCTTCTCCTCGAAGTCGAAGTAGAAGCCGCGCAGCCGGTCCCGGTAGTGCTCCAGGTCGTACGTGAAGAACAGCATCGGCCGGCCCGTGACCGCGAAGTCGAACATCACCGAGGAGTAGTCGGTGACGAGGACGTCCGCGACGAGCAGCAGATCCATCACGTCGGTGATCCCGGCCTGCGCCGACACGTCCCACACGAAGCCGTCGCCCGCGCCCGGCACCGGCTCCACGACGTGCGCGTGCGGCCGGATCAGCAGGACGTGGTCGTCGCCCAACTCCCTTCTGGCCGCGTCGAGTTCGATGCGCAGGTCGAGCAGGAAGCCGCCCCGGTGGCGCTGCTTGTCCTCGCGCCAGGTCGGCGCGTACAGGATGACCTTCTTGCCCTCGGGCAGGCCGAGCCGCTCGCGCATCCGCTGGGCTCGCTTGGCGCGGTCGGCGGACAGCAGCACGTCGTTGCGTGGGTAGCCGGCCTCGACGAGCTCGCCCTCGTAGCGGAAGGCGCGGCGCAGGATCGGGGTCGAGAAGCTGTTGGGGGACAGCAGCATCGACCACTGGTGGCGCTCGCGGTCCAGGTCGTCGAGGTAGGCCGTGGAAGCGAAGTGGTCGTTGTCGAAGTCGAAGCCGATGCGCTTGAGCGGGGTGCCGTGCCAGGTCTGCACGATCTGCTGGCCCGGGCGGCGCTCCAGCCACTTCGGCAGGTGGGTGTTGCCGACGACGTAGCGGGAGCGGGCGAGAGCCTCGTAGTACTCGGGGCTGTGCACGCGCAGCGCCCGGGCGGTGGGCGGCACCTCGCACTGACCGTCCTTCACCACCCAAAGGTGCTCCAACTCGGTGCCTCTGCGCACCAGTTCCTCGTGAATGGCGCGGGGCGAGTCGCCGTACATCCGGCCGCCGAACACGTCGTAGACCACGGCGTCGCGCAGTGGCTCGTGGCGGGCCAGCGGGTACGTGTGCTCGCGCAGCCGGGTCTGGCGGTGGCGGCTGCGCTCGGCGGGGCGCAGCTCCGAGTGGGCGAGCAGGGCGAGTTGGTCGTACTGGCGGGCCTGCAGCTCGATCCGCTTGCCGGCCGCGGTCACCTCGGCCGGGAGGTCCTGGTACGCGGTCGGGGCGAGCTGCACCGAGCTGCGGCTGCCGTCCCGGCGCTCGACCGACGGCCACCAGAAGCCGGAGCGCAGGGGGAGGGCGGAGTCGGGCGGGGCCGGGGTGAAGACGGCGCGGAAGCGGCCGTCGGTGGCCTCGGCGGGGAACGCGTGCTCGTGGCCCGACCAGGTCTGGCGC
>NZ_JAMOLN010000360.1 GCF_024448165.1 Streptomyces longispororuber | reverse complement strand
CGTCACCGAAGTACACGACCGCCGTCAGCATCAGCACGAGCCCCGCGAGCAACCGCCCGGGAGAGAAGTCATGACGCACGGGACACCTCCACCTGTCCGATCCCGACCTCGACGTTCAGCTCGACCGTGCCGGAGGCCTTGCTTCCGGCCGGCGGCGCGAGCGTGACCTCCTTGTCGATGCCGGGCCTGACGTCCACGTCGGGCGACGTGTCGGCGGGCAGCCGCACGTCCCCGACACCGACCTCGGCGTTGAGCTTCACCGTCACGTCCGCGGGCAGCACGATCTTCGCCTGGCCCGCACCCACCTCCACGTGCGTGGTCACGGTCTTCCCCTCGGCCACGGTCACCCGGGAGAGGTCGAGGGTGCCGACACCCGTGCCCAGTTGGTACTGCGGCCGCACGGCGGAGGCGCTCGCCGGGTTCCAGTCCGTGCGCGCCCAGTCCGTGGTGATGTTCGCGGGCAGTGCGGCGGACCCGGCGAGCAGGCCCGCCGTGATCACCGCGAGGAAGATCGAGCCCGCGCCGGTCCGCCCGCGGAAGGCGCTGATCGCGATGCCCAGGCCGAACACCCCGAGCGCGCACGCGAGCCCGGTCTGCAGGCTGTCGCCGAGGGTGCGGTCGTCCCAGGTGAGGCCGGCGCCGAGGGTGCCCGCGACGAGCGCGCCGAGGAAGACCAGGGCGCCGATGCCGCGCGGCCTGCGCGGCTGTTCCGGCGCCGGGCGGCGCTTGCCGGCGGGGCCGTGCGCGGCGGCGTACCGCGGGGAGAGTTCCTCGCTGCCCGCCGGGCCCCAGAAGTAGCCGGTGCCGCCGACGTGCGTGCCGTCCTTCACGATGGGGTCGCGCCACCACGACCTGGCCCCGGCCACCGGCGGCGCCTGCGCCTCCGGCGGGGCGTCGGCGACGGCCTGCGCGGCGACCGGGTCGGGGTCGGCGGTGCGGCGCTGCTGCGACCAGTAGCCGGCGCCCGCGAGCAGCAGGGCGAGGACGACGGCGAAGGTGAGCGCCCCGCCGTTGTTCAGCATGGAGAGGAAGACGCCGCAGCCGACCAGGGCGGTGACGATCGCCGCGAGCCCCGGGCCGTCGACCCGGCCCGTCAGGAGCTTGCGGAACTCGTTCTCGTCCTCGTCGTCGTACGGCACGAAGAGCCACGCGAAGCCGTAGAAGATGAGTCCGACGCCGCCGGTCACGGCGAGCACCGCGAGCCCGATCCGGAAGATCACCGGGTCCATGTCGCAGTGCCGGCCGAGGCCCGCGCACACGCCGCCCAGCGTCTTGTGCCGCCGGTCCCGGCGGAAGCGGCGCAGCGGGGCGGGCGGTTCCTTGTCGGGCGCGGTGACCACCGTGTCCGCCCTGTTCGAGGGATCCTCCGTCATACGTCCATGGTGACGGGCCCGCGCCGCCCGCGGCAGCCGGGACAACCCTGGCCGAACCCTGAGATCGCCCCTGAGCCGCCCGCGGCCGGCGCGGAGAGGCGAGGGGGGCGAGGGGAGGGGGAAGCCGGAGGTCGGAGGTCGGAAGATCAGGGGAGTATCGGGGGGCGACCCTGATGCCAGGGCGTGGGCCGGCGTGTGACGATCGGTGGCATGCCGGAAGCCGCGACCGCCCCGCTCAGCGACGACACCCGAGACCCGAGGCCGCCGCGCAAGCTCTACCGCAGCAGCGACGGACGCTGGCTGGGCGGGGTCGCGCGGGGGCTCGCCGGGCACCTCGGGCTGCCGGTGATCTGGGTGCGGCTCGTCTTCGTGGGCCTGTTCATGGCGGACGGTCTGGGGGCGCTGCTGTACGCGGCGTTCTGGTTCTTCGTGCCGCTGGGCATCGGCGGCGTCGGCACCGACCGGCCGTCGCCCGTGCTGACCACGGAGACCGCGCCAGACGGCCGGCGCCGGCTGGTCGCTCGCCGCCCCGACAAGGGGCAGATCCTCGCGCTCGTCCTGATGGTCATCGTCGCGATGATCTTCGTGCAGAACGTGAACCTCACCGGCAACACCAAGGCGTACCTGGTCCCCACCGTCCTCGTCGGCGCGGGCGTCGCCCTGGTGTGGCGGCAGGCCGACAACGCGCGGCGGGCCCGCTGGGCCGAGGTCGGCCGCCGCCGGCGCACCCTGAACCTGGCACGGGCCGCCGCGGGCGTGCTGCTCGTCGGCGCCGGTGTCACCGGCATCTTCGTCACGCAGGGCGCCACCGAACACCTCGGCTCGATCCTCCAGGCGGCGCTCGCCGTGCTGGTCGGCATCGCGCTGCTCGCGGGCCCGTACCTGATCCGGATGACGCAGGACCTCTCCGAGGAACGGCTGATGCGGATCCGTGCCCAGGAGCGGGCGGAGGTCGCCGCCCACGTCCACGACTCGGTGCTGCACACCCTGACCCTGATCCAGCGCAACGCGGACAACGCGGCGGAGGTGCGCCGCCTCGCCCGCGCCCAGGAGCGGGACCTGCGCGCCTGGCTCTACAAGCCGGCCGCCGCCGAGGACCCGCAGGAGCCGGAGACCGTCGCCGAGGCGGTCAAGGCCAACGCGGCGGAGGTCGAGGACAAGCACGGCGTCCCGCTGGAGGTCGTGGTCGTCGGCGACTGCCCGCTCGACGAGAAGCTGGCCGCGCAGATGCAGGCCGCGAGGGAAGCGATGGTGAACGCCGCCAAGTACGGTGGCGAGGGCGGCGCGGTGCAGGTCTATGCCGAGGTGGAGGGCGACGAGGTGTTCGTGTCCGTACGGGACCGGGGCCCCGGCTTCGACCTGGACTCCATCCCCGCCGACCGGATGGGCGTAAGAGAATCGATCATCGGCCGGATGGAACGCAACGGCGGGACGGCCCGTCTCCGGGCGGTGCCCGACGGCGGCACGGAGGTCGAACTGACCATGAAGAGGGCGGAGAGGACGACGTCATGACGGAAGCCACCGAGGAGACCCAGGAGAGCGGTCCGGGGCGGCACGTGCGCGTGGTCCTGGTCGACGACCACCGCATGTTCCGTACGGGCGTCCAGGCGGAGATCGGCCGCACGGAGACCACGGGCGTCGAGGTCGTCGGGGAGGCGGCCGACGTCGACCAGGCGGTCACCGTGATCACGGCGACGCGCCCCGAGGTCGTGCTGCTCGACGTGCACCTGCCGGGCGGCGGCGGGGTCGAAGTCCTGCGGCGCAGCGCGCAGTTGATGGCGGACGCCGAGAACCCGGTCCGCTTCCTGGCCCTGTCCGTGTCGGACGCGGCGGAGGACGTCATCGGGGTCATTCGTGGGGGCGCGCGTGGCTACGTCACGAAGACGATCACCGGCACCGACCTCGTCGACTCCATCTTCCGCGTGCAGGAGGGCGACGCCGTCTTCTCGCCGCGCCTCGCGGGCTTCGTGCTCGACGCGTTCGCGTCGACGGACGCGCCGCCGGTGGACGAGGACCTGGACCGGCTCACGCAGCGCGAGCGCGAGGTGCTGCGGCTGATCGCGCGCGGGTACGCGTACAAGGAGATCGCGAAGCAGCTGTTCATCTCGGTGAAGACGGTCGAGTCGCACGTCTCGGCGGTGCTGCGCAAGCTCCAGCTCTCCAACCGGCACGAGCTGACGCGCTGGGCGACGGCACGGCGTCTGGTGTGAGGCGCGGCGAAGTGGGGTGAGGTGGGGTGAGGTGAGGGGAGTCGGGTAACCGCGTGCGCTTCCGGCCGCGGTTGTGGCTCCATGGACTCCATGATGTCCACCGATCGCCTCCTCGCCTTCGCGGCGATGTCCTTCCTCCTCATCGTCGTCCCGGGTCCCAGCGTCCTGTTCGTCGTCGGCCGTGCCCTCGCCCAGGGGCGCCGCGCCGCGCTGACGACGGTCGCGGGCAACACGCTCGGCGCCTACGTCCTGGTGGTCGCGGTCGCCCTCGGGGTCGGCTCCGTCGTGGAGCGCTCGATCGTCGTCTTCACGACCCTGAAGCTGCTCGGTGCCGCCTATCTGATCTATCTCGGAGTCAGGGCGATCCGTCAACGGGGCGCGCTCCGGGCGGCGTTCCGGGACGAGGACGCCGAGGCCGCCGACGGTGCGGGGACCCTGCGCACGCTCTGGGACGGGTTCGCCGTCGGGGTCGCGAACCCCAAGACGATCGTCTTCTTCGCGGCGGTGCTGCCCCAGTTCGTCGACCGCGGGGCGGGGCACGCCGCGCTGCAGATGCTGCTGCTCGGCCTGGTCTTCAACGCCATCGCGATCGCCTCGGACAGCGTGTGGGGCCTCGCCGCGGCCACGGCCCGCGGCTGGTTCGCCCGCTCGCCCCGGCGGCTCGCGGCGATCGGCGGGGCCGGCGGGCTCGCCATGGTCGGCCTCGGGGTGACGGTCGCGGTCACGGGGCGCAAGGAGTGACCGGGGAGGTGCTGGCCGGGGGCCTGGCGAACGCCGGGGCGGTGGTGCGCAGGGGCGACGTGGTCGACCGCCCGGCCCCCGCCCAGGCGGCGGCCCTCCACGCCCACTTCAGGGCGCTGCGCGAGCGCGGCTTCGACGGGGCGCCGACCCCGCTGGGCCTCAGCGCCGACGGACGCCGAGAGCAGCTGTCGTACGTCCCCGGCGACGTGCCCCTGCCGCCGTTCCCGGCCTGGTCGATGACGGACGAGGCGCTGCGTTCGGTCGGTCGGCTGCTGCGCCGGATGCACGACGCGGCGCACGACGTCCCCCAAGGCGCCGACTGGTCACGGGAGTTCGCCGATCCGGAGGGCGGCCCCGTCCTCTGCCACAACGACGTGTGCCCGGAGAACGTCGTCTTCCGCGCCGGCCGCGCCGCCGCCCTGATCGACTTCGACATGGCGGCGCCGGGCCGGCCGGTCTGGGACGTCGCGATCACGGCCCGCTACTGGGCGCCGATGCTGGACCCCGAGTCCGCGGCCGCCCGCCGCTTCCCACCGGACCTGGACCCGGCCCACCGCCTGAAGGTGCTGGCCGACGCGTACGACCTGTCCCCGGCGGACCGCGTGGCCCTCCCCGCCCTCATCGAGCAGGCCACGCAAGGAGCCCGCGCCTTCGTGGCCCGCCGCCTGGCGGAGCACGCCCCGGCGTTCACGGAGGCCCACGAGACACGGGGCGGCTGGCCGAGCTGGGACCGCCTGCAGGCGTGGCTGGCGGAGCGGCGGGGGGAGTTCGAGGCGGTGCTGCGGCGGTGAAGGAGCGTGAAGGGCCGTGTCAGGCCCCCGCACGCCGCCGCGTGGCGAACAGGACGCCGGCGGCCGTCAGGGTCGCGACGCCCGTGCCGATGCTGACCAGGACCTGCTGGACGCCGTCGAGGGCGAAGCTCGTGGAGACGTTGGTGATGAGGGCCGCGGCCAGGATGAGCCAGAGGAGGGGCTTCATGGTGGGTTCCTTTCCCCGTTGATCCCTGTGTCGTTCTCGGTGGCGTGGACAACGATGCCGGGGGCCGGGCGGGATGGCCATGGTGGGCTCTCCCCGCGTGATGGTGTAGCCCGCTACACCTCCCCGCCCCGCGGTGCTCGCCTAGCC
>NZ_JAMOLN010000036.1 GCF_024448165.1 Streptomyces longispororuber | reverse complement strand
GTACGCTCCTGATGTCCGGCGGCAGCCGCGGCATCGGGCTCGCCATCGCGCTGCGGGCCGCCCGCGACGGCGCCAACGTCGCGCTGCTCGCCAAGACGGACACGCCGCACCCCCGGCTGCCCGGCACCGTGCACACGGCAGCCGCCGAGATCGAGCGGGCCGGTGGCAAGGCCCTGGCGGTCGTCGGCGACGTCCGGGACGAGAACGACGTACGCCGCGTCGTCGCGGCGACCGCCGAACGGTTCGGCGGCATCGACGTCGTGGTGAACAACGCCTCGGCCATCGCGCTCCAGAACCCCGGTGAACTGCCGCTCAAGCGCTACGACTTGATGATGGACGTGAACGTCCGGGGCACCTTCCTGCTCACCTCGTTCGCCCTCCCCCACCTGCGCGACTCGCGGCACGCGCACGTCCTCACGCTGTCGCCGCCGCTCAACCCGGACGGACGCTGGCTGCGCGAGCACGCCCCGTACACCGTCAGCAAGTACGGGATGACGATGCTCACCCTCGGCGTCGCCGAGCAGCACCGGGCCGGGCGGCTGTCCGCCAACTGTCTCTGGCCGGCGACGACCATCGCCACGGCCGCCACGGAGAACCTCCGCGGCGCCGACGAGGCCGCCCGGGTCAGCCGGACGCCGCGGATCATGGCGGACGCGGCGCACGCGCTGCTGACCCGCCCGGCCGGCGACGTGACGGGGCAGTGCCTGATCGACGAGGACGTGCTGCGCGGGGAGGGCGTCACGGACTTCGACGGGTACCGCGCCGACCCGCACGGCGACGCGGCGCTGCGCAAGGACATCTTCCTGTAGGCACCCGGCCGCTTCCGGTGGACGTCCGCCCGGTGCCCCGTGCCGGGGCCGCACGCAGGAGCCCCTGCCCGCGAAGGTTCTTCGCGGGCAGGGGCTCCGGTCGTCGGGTCAGCGGACGCGCAGCAGGGCCTCCTGCGCGACGGACGCGACGAGCGCGCCGTCACGCGTCCAGAACTCCCCGTGCGCGAGGGTGCGCCCGTCCCCGGCGACCGTGCTGCGGCACACGTAGAGCAGCCACTGGTCGGCCCGGGCCGGCCGGTGGAACCACATGGCGTGGTCGAGCGAGGCCAGGGCCACACCGGCGGGGCGGGGTTCGCCGTAGGGCACCAGGGCCGTCGGGGCGAGCGGGGCGTCGGAGATGTAGGCGAGGACGCAGGCGTGCAGGACCGGGTCGTCGGGGAGCGTCCCGACGGTGCGGATCCAAGCGTGCCGGTCGATGCGTCCGGTGCCGGGGTGCGGGGTGGCGCGGGGCACCTCGCGGTACTCCAGGGAGGCGCGCAGCGGATGGTCGGCCGGCCGGAACGCCCAGCCGTCGCCGAGCCGTTCGGGACCCGGCACGTCCGGCATTTCCGGCTGGCGCCAACCCCCTTCGCCCTGGGGCGACTTGAAGGACACGCTCATGGTGAGCGCCTCCTTGCCGCCCTGGACGGCGGTGGTCTGCCGCATGGAGTAGCTGCGGCCGTCGCGCACCACGTCGGTGGCGTACCGGACGGGGCTCTCGGGCGACAGGGCCCGCAGGAAGTAGGCGTGCAGCGAGTGCACGGCGCGTTCGTCCTCGACGGTGCGGTACGCGGCGGCGAGCGCCTGGGCGAGGGCCGCACCGCCGTAGCTGCGGGACGGTGCGCGGCCCGCGTGGCAGTAGCCTTCGACCACGCCGGGGCCCGCCCCCCGCGCCTCCTGCACGCAGATGTGCTCACCCTTGCCGAGCGGTCCCGGGCAACGGTCGTCCGGATCCCGCTCGTCCACCACCGCCGGTTCGCCGACCACGATCCCGCTCACCCGCCCATCACTCCCAAGGTCCGAAGAGCCCGCAGGTAGACGGGCCGGTCCACCATCATTCCGGCCACGGTCACGACACCCGCACCGGCCCCCTCGAACGCCTCGCGCACGCTGCGCGCCCAGGCCAGCTCGGCGTCACCCGGCGCGAACACCCGGTGGGCGACGTCCACCTGTCCGGGGTGGATGCAGAACTTCCCGGCGAAGCCGACGCCGCGCGCCGACTCGGCCTGCGCCGCGAAGAGTTCGAGGTCACGGAAGTCGGCCTCCGGGCCGTCGATGGCGCCGATCCCGGCCGCCGCCGCGGCGTTGGCGATGCGGGCCCGCGCGTGTGCCAGTTCCCGTCCGTCGCGTGTGCGGGACACGCCGAGGGAGGCGGTGTAGTCCTCGGAGCCGAGCGAGACCCCGTCGAGGCGGGGCGAGGCGCGGCAGATCCGTTCGACGTCGGCGAGGCCGGCCGCGGACTCGATCCACGCGAGGAGCCGCACCGAGCCGGCGTCGAGCCCGCGCACCGCCTCCAGGTAGTCGAGGTAGTGCCCGACGCGGACGAGCGTCCCGGCGTCGTCGGTCTTCGGCAGGTGCAGTCCGTGCAGGCCGGGACGGACCACGGCGTCCAGGTCCGCTTCCAGGAGGCCGGAGTCGAGCGCGTTGGGGCGCACCCACAGCTCCCTCCCCCGCGCCGGGAACCCGGCCAGCGCCCCGGCGACGAGCTGCCGGGCCGCGTCCTTGTCGCCCGCCGCGACCGAGTCCTCCAGGTCGAACGCGATGCCGTCGGCGGGCACGCCCCGCGCCTTGGCGAGGAACCGCTCGCTGCTCCCGGGGACGGACAGCAGGGACCGCGGCACGCGCCGCACCCGACCGGTCACCAGCGTTCACCCCGCACCGGGTCGAGACGGAAGACGGGGATGCCGTCGGTGGCGACCTCGACGACCGACACGGACGCCCCGAACGGGGTGACCGCGCCGCCGGACACGCCCTCGACGAGACAGCGCATGCACACCCCGTCCGCGAGTTCCACGACGGCGACCATCCGCGGGCGCTGCCCCTTGCGGCGCACCTCGACGGCGCTGGAGACCGTGCCGTGGCCGGGACTGCGCGACCAGCGCAGCTCGGTCGACGAGCAGGTGGGGCAGAGCAGCACGGTGCGGAAGACGACCGTCGAACACCAGGTGCAGCGCTGGAAGCGCAGCTCCGTGTCGGTCGTCGGCGGGCCGATCATCTGCGCCCGCTGGACGGTTCGCACGTACATGGTGGTACAGCCTTTCCCGGTGCCGCGCGTCAGGCGTGACGCTGCCGCAGCTCCGTCTTGAGGATCTTGCCCGCCGCGGAGACCGGCAGGGCGTCGATGAAGTGGATCTCTCGCACCCGCTGGTAGGGGGCGACGCGCTCCGCCACGAACTCCATGAGCCGCGCGGCGAGTTCGGGCCCGGACGGGTGACCTGGCCGGGTGACGACGTACGCGACCGGTATCTCGCCGGCCTCCGCGTGCGGCGCGCCGATGACGCTGGCCCCTTCGACCGCGGGGTGTTCGTGGAGGAGGTCCTCCAGGGGCGTCGGGTACACGTTGTACCCCTTGTAGATCAGCATGTCCTTGGCCCGGCCGACGAGGAACAGCCAGCCGTCCTCGTCCAGCCGCCCCAGGTCACCGGTGCGCAGCCAGCCGTCCCGGTACTGCTCGTCGGTCAGGTCGCGGTGCCCCTGGTAGCCGTCGGTGATCTGCGGTCCGCGCGCCCACACCTCCCCGGTCCGCCCCGCCGGCATCACCGGCCCGCAGCCGAGGTCCCTGATCTCGATGTCGGTGTCGAAGAGCGGCGCGCCGACGCTGCCGGCCGGCACGGGTCCTTCGCGCAGCATCGGGTGGGTGGTGAGCGCCATGGTCGCCTCGGTCAGGCCGTACCCCTCGACGATGCAGGCGTGGGGGAACAGCTCGCCGAGCCGGTGCAGGGCGTGCGCGTCGATGGGCGCGGCACCGGAGTTGACGATCCGCACGGAGGTGAGGTCGGCGTCCTCGATGCCGGGCAGGGCGAGCAGGGCGTGGAAGAGGGTGGGCGAGCCGGGGATCATGGTCACCCGGTGCTCCTCGACGAGCCGCACGAACCGGCCCGGCTCGAACCGCCCGGCGAGCACGACGCTCGTCCCCGTCGCCATGCTCACGGACTGGCTGACCAGCCCCATGGCGTGGAACATGGGCGCGAGCGCGACGCCGGTCGACGCCCCGATCTCGATCGTGTACGGCGTCCGGGCCTCGGGCACCGGCTCCAGGTGGACGCGTCCCTCGGCGTCGACGACGGGCCGGGCGGCACCCCGCCAGCAGGCCATCTGCAGGACGTTGGCGACGACGTTGCGGTGCAGGACGCGCACCGCCTTGGAGCGGCCGGTGGTGCCGCCGGTGAAGGAGAGGTGGGCGAGGTCGTCCCCGGACACCACGACGGGGGCGAGCGGCTCGGCGGCCAGCAGGTCCTCCAGGCAGGTGCCGCCCGAATCCGCACCCGAGTCCGTGCCCGGCGGTGCGGGAGCAGTGTCGGTCGGCGGGACCAGGACGGTGAGCCGGACGCCCGGCACCTCGGCCTCGTCGAGTGCGGCGCGGGTCGCGGGGTGCGTGAACACCGCGACGGCGCCCGCCTCCTGGAGCTGGTCGCGCAGCGCCTTCGGCGGCAGGGCGGGGTTGACGGGGGTGACGACCGCGCCGGCCAGCAGCACGCCGTAGTACGTGACCGTGAACCAGGCGGAGTTGGGCTGGTGCAGCGCGACGGTGTCGCCGTGCCGTACGCCGCGCTCCCGCAGCCCGGCGGCGACCCGGCACGCCCGGTCGTACAACTCCGCGTACGTCAGGGTGAGTTCACCGTCCCGCAGGGCGAGCCGGTCGGCGTGCCGGTGCGCCGATCCGGCAAGCAGGTCGCCCAGGGACGCGTCGGGGTAGGGCAGGCTCTCGGGCATTCCTTCGGGCACGTACCGCCTCATCCGACGATTCCCTTCTCGCGCAGCCTGTCGATGTCGTCGTGGGTGAGTCCGGCCACGGCCGTGAGCACGTCGCCCGTGTGCGCGCCGATGACCGGCGCGGGGGCCGGATCACCGGCGGGCGTGGCACTGAACCTGGGGGCGGGCGCCGGTTCCTGTCCGCCGTGGGGGCCGCGGCGGTGGGAGCCGCGGGCGGCGTTGTGCGGGTGTGCGGCGGCCTCGGTGAGCGAGAGGACGGGGGTGACGCACGCGCCCTTCCCGTCGAAGGCCCGCGCCCACTCGTCCCGGGTGCGCGTGGCGAACAGGGCCGTCAGCGCGGACTTCATCGCGGGCCAGGCGGCACGCTCGCGCTGCCGTGCGAACCGTTCGTCGTCGCGCAGTCCGAGGACGTCCAGCAGGGCGGCGTAGAACTGCGGCTCGATGGCCCCGACCGCTACGTGCCCGCCGTCCGCGCAGCGGTAGACGGCGTAGAACGGCGCTCCGCCGTCGAGGAGGTTCACCCCCGGCCGGTCCTCCCAGGCGCCCTGCGCAAGGAAGCCGTACGTCATGGCGAGCAGCAGGCCGGTGCCGTCGGTCATCGCGGCGTCGACGACCTGTCCCTCGCCGCTGGTGCGGGCGTGCAGCAGCGCGCTCACGAGACCGAGGGCGAGCAGCATGCCGCCCCCGCCGAAGTCGCCGACGAGGTTGACCGGCGGCACCGGATCGCCGTCGGCGGGCCCGATGGCGTGCAACGCGCCTGCCAGGGCTATGTAGTTGATGTCGTGGCCCGGCTCCTGGGCGAGGGGTCCGTCCTGGCCCCAGCCCGTCATCCGCCCGTAGACGAGTGCCGGGTTGGCGGCGAGGCACACGTCGGGGCCGATCCCGAGGCGCTCCACGGCGCCGGGCCGGAACCCCTCGATGACGGCGTCGGCGCCCGCGATCAACTTCCGCACGGCGTCGGCGCCTTCGGGGTGCTTCAGGTCCACGGCGATCGAGGTGCGGCCGCGGTGGATCACGGGGTGCCGGGTGGCCTGCCCGGCCTCGCCAGGCCGGTCGACGCGGATCACCTCCGCGCCGAGGTCGGCGAGCAGCATGCCGCAGAACGGGCCGGGACCGAGCCCGCCCAGCTCGACGACCCGCACGCCGGCCAGTGGTCCGGCGTTCACCGCCCGGTCCAGCGCGGCGCGCGCTTCTCCGCGAAGGCGCGGGGACCTTCCTCGGCGTCGTCGGAGCCGAACACGGGGGCGGCGATCTCGCGCATCCGGACCCATTCCTCGTCGGCGCTCCAGGTGCGGGCCTCGGTGAGGACCTGCTTCGTGGCGCGGACGGCGAGGGGCCCGTTGGCGGCGATGGCGCGCGCCAACTCCACTGCCCCGTCGAGAGCTTGACCCGGTGCGGTGAGCCGGTTCACGAGGCCGAACCCGTGCGCCCGGCCGGCCTTCAGGAAGTCGCCGGTGAGGGCGATCTCCAGGGCGATCTGCGGCGGGATGCGGCGCGGCAGCCGGAGCAGGCCGCCCGCGGCCGCCACGAGGCCGCGCTTGACCTCGGGGATCCCGAAGCGCGCGTCGTCGGCGGCGACGACCAGGTCGCAGGCGAGGACGATCTCGCAGCCGCCGGCCAGTGCGTACCCCTCGACGGCGGCGATCATCGGCTTGCGGGGCGGCGCCTCGGTGATCCCGGCGAGACCGCGCCCCTCGACGACCGGGCGCTCCCCCGCGAGGAACGCCTTGAGATCCATGCCGGAGCAGAACGTGCCGCCCGCACCGGTGATGACGCCGACGACCTGGTCGTCGCGGCGGTCGAGCTCGTCGAGCGCCGCGGCGACGCCCTCGGCGACGGCCCGGTTCACCGCGTTGCGGGCCTCGGGGCGGTTGAGCGTGATGACGGTGATCCCGTCGTCACGGAATTCGGCGAGTACTGCGTCGGCCATGCGGGCTCCCGGCTCAGGTCACGAAGGACGACCACGATCTTTGTCGAACATTCGTTAAGTTACGAGCCCGTACGCGCCCTGTCCACCCTCCGCACCATGTGATCCACCGCGCACGAGGTCGGTCCGTGGACGTCCTGGGCGGAAAACCGACCAGGAAAGCCGATCGGGAAAGCCGACCAGGATGCGGCTTCGGTGCCGTCCGTGCCTTAAGCGCCTTCGGTGCCCTCGGTGCCCTCGGTGCCCTCGGTGCCTTCGGGTGACCGGCGGACGACGAGGACCGGGCAGTCCGCGTGCTGGAGCAGGGCCTGGCTGACCGAGCCGAGCAGCAGACCGGTGAAGCCGCCAAGGCCCCGGGCGCCCACGACCATCAGCTGGGCCTCGCCGGAGGCCTCGATGAGGACCGGCCGGGCGCGGCCCTCCACCACCCGTTCCTCGACGGCGACGTCGGGGTGGCGGGCGTGGCCGGGCGCGACGGCGTCGGCGAGGGTGCGCTCGCACTCCTCGCGCAGCTTGTCGACGTCGAAGACGAGGGGCGCCATGTCGCCCGGCCACTCCCTGCCGGGACCCGTCCAGGTGCTCCAGACCTGCACGGCGAGCAGCCCGGTCGCCCGCCGCGCGGCGTGCGCGAACGCCTCGTCGACGGCGACCTGCGCGTCGCCCGAGCCGTCCACGGCGACCGCCACCGGCCCCTCCGCGGCGGCCCGGCCGCGCAGGACCAGGACGGGACAGTGCGCGTGGGCGGCCAGATGCACCGCGACCGAGCCGATCAGCAGGCCCGTGAAGCCGCCCAGGCCCCGGCTGCCGACGACGACCAGACTCGCTTCCCGCGACCGGGCGGCCAGGATGGTCAGCGGTTCCCCGGTGACGACCTCGCCGCGGATCGCGGACAGCTGCGGCTCCGCGACGCGGGCGTGCTCGACGGCCGCGGCCACGATCTCGTCGGCCTGGTCGCGCAGCCGGCTGGTGGGCTGGCTGATGGGCGCGGCCGCCGTCGGGGCCTTGACCAGCGGCCAGATGAAGGCGTGCACGATCTCCAGGTCCACTCCGCGCAGACGTGCCTCGCGCGCCGCGGCCGCCACCGCCTCCAGGCTCGACTCGGATCCGTCCGTCCCGACCAGCACTTGGCCTGCCATACGTGAACTCCCTGGTCGCCGTGGCCTCGGTCGCGGCCCCGCTTCGGCCCTCCCACCAGACTGACCCGCACCGCCGCACGCCGCACTTCCGCCGCACGCCGGGGGTGACCGCCGCGCCGCGCCGGGAGATCGAAGAGTCGCCTTCGGGAGCATCGGGGCGGGGGCATATCTTGACGACCATGCAGTCATACACGATCGGCCAGGCAGCCCGGCTGCTCGGCGTGAGCCCGGACACCGCGCGACGGTGGGCGGACGCGGGGCGCGTGGCGACCCATCGGGACGAGACCGGGAAGCGGCTCATCGACGGGCAGGACCTGGCCGCCTTCTCCGTCGGCCTCGCCAAGGGCGGCACCGGCGACGAGGAGACCTCCTACACCTCGGTCCGCAACGCCTTCCCCGGCATCGTGACCGCGATCAAGCTCGGCGACGTGGCCGCCCAGGTGGAGATCCAGGCGGGCCCGCACCGGCTGGTGTCGCTGCTGACCCGGGAGGCCGTCGAGGAGCTGGGCCTGGAGGTCGGCATGGAGGCCACGGCCCGGGTGAAGTCCACGAACGTCCACATCGACCGGGTCTGACGGCGCCCCTCTCCCCGCGGCTTACCTCCGGCCCTCCCCTCCCTGCGGGTCAGGTCCAGGCGGAGTAGCCGCCGTTGACCCGTATCGCGGTGATGCCGCTGACGTACCGGGCGCCGCAGCGGTCCTGCGGGAGGACGAGCTGAGGCCCCGCGCCGTCCAGCGGGCTGTCGTCCATGGCGACCGCGAGCAGGACGGGTGCGCGCCCGAAGTCCGGGTCGATCTCGGCCCAGGACAGCAGGGTGCGGTGGCCGTCCGCGCCGCTGACGGCGATGAGGAAGCGCAGCCGGTCCTTGCGCCGGGCCGGGTCGAACGCCGGCTCCGCCGCCACCAGCACGTCGTGCAGGAGCGGCCCGGTGAAGCGGTGGTGCCGGACGCCGCTGGTGGCGCACTCGAACGCCACCGCCGCCGACCGCTGCGGCCGGCTCCGCAGATCGGCCACGGTCAGCCGGGACGGCCGGGCCACGTCGCCGTCGAGCACCACTTCCGCCGTCGCGACGGCAGCCGTACGGGCATGTGCGAGGGAATCGCTCACGGGCTGGCACCTCCCCGGGGACCGTACCCGAGCGACGACTCCACTCAAACGCAGATACCAGCCGTCGGAATCTCCAACCCAGCTCATGCGATGTGACAGGAGACTTTCACCTTGCAAGTGCGGCAGTATGCTCAGCGCAAGCTTTGGCCGAGAGGGAGTAGATCCGTGATGACCCGTACAGTGCGCCGGACCCGCCGGATAGTCCAGGTGACCGGTGTGAGCGCCGCCGCGCTGCTGGCCCTGAGCGCCTGCGCCTCCTCCGACGACTCCTCGTCCGCCGGTTCCGACTCCTCGGCGTCGGCCTCGGGCAAGCCGTCCGGCACGGTCACCGTCTTCGCGGCGGCCTCGCTGAAGGAGAGCTTCACGACGCTGGGCAAGCAGTTCGAGAAGGCGAACCCGGGCACCAAGGTGACCTTCAGCTTCGGCGGCAGCGACTCGCTGGCCGCGAGCATCACCGGCGGCGCCCCGGCCGACGTGTTCGCCGCCGCCAGCCCCAAGACGATGAAGATCGTCACGGATGCCGGGGGCGCCGCCGGCAGCCCGGCCACCTTCGTCCGCAACCAGCTGGAGATCGCCACCCTGCCGGGCAACCCCGACAAGGTGGACTCGCTCAAGGACCTGACGGACTCCAAGCTGAAGGTCGTGCTCTGCGCGAAGGAGGTGCCGTGCGGCGCCGCCGCGCAGAAGGCGCTGGACGCGGGCAAGCTGAAGCTCACGCCGGTCTCCTACGAGCAGGACGTCAAGGCGGCCCTGACGAAGGTGGAGTTGAAGGAGGCCGACGCCGCGGTCGTCTACCAGACCGACGTGAAGGCCGCGGGTGGCAAGGTGGAGGGCGTGAACTTCCCCGAGTCGGCGGACGCCGTCAACGACTACCCGATCGCGCAGCTCAAGGACTCGAAGAACGCGGCTGCCGCCAAGGCGTTCATCGAGCTGGTCCGGTCCGCCGAGGGCCAGAAGGTCCTGACCTCGGCCGGGTTCCTGAAGCCGTGACCTCGCTCGACAAGCCCGACGCCGCGGCCGACACCCTCACGGGCGGTCCGCGGCGTCGCCGTTCCCACCCCCCGGGACGCACGGGGTCCGGGGGCTTCCGGGGCGCACCGCTGCCCCTGCTGCTGCCCGCGCTCGTGGGCCTGGCGTTCCTGATCGTGCCGCTGATCGCCCTGCTCGTCCGGACCCCGTGGTCGGACCTGCCCGCCCAGTTGACCAGCGCCGCGGTGTGGCAGGCACTGCGGCTCTCCCTGCTGTGCGCGACGGCGGCGACCGCCGTCAGCCTGGTCATCGGCGTGCCGCTGGCCTGGCTGCTGGCCCGTGTCGAGTTCCCCGGCCGCGGTCTCGTACGGGCCCTGGTGACGCTGCCGTTGGTGCTGCCTCCCGTGGTGGGCGGTGTGGCGCTGCTGTCGGCGCTCGGCCGCAACGGCGTCGTCGGGAAGTGGCTGGACGCATGGTTCGGCATCACCCTGCCCTTCACGACCGCCGGGGTCGTGGTCGCCGAGGCGTTCGTCGCCATGCCGTTCCTCGTGATCAGCGTGGAGGGCACGCTGCGGGCCGCCGATCCGCGCTTCGAGGAGGCGGCCACCACGCTGGGCGCCTCCCGCTTCACCGCGTTCCGCCGGGTCACGCTGCCGCTGATCGCGCCGGGCATCGCGGCGGGCGCGGTGCTCGCCTGGGCGCGGGCGCTCGGCGAGTTCGGCGCGACGATCACCTTCGCCGGCAACTTCCCGGGCCGTACCCAGACCATGCCCCTCGCCGTGTACCTGGCCCTGCAGAGCGATCCGGAGGCCGCGATCGCCCTGAGCCTCGTGCTGCTGGCCGTCTCGATCGCCGTACTGGCGGGGCTGCGCGACCGTTGGATGACCGCCTCATGACCGATCTCGACAAGACCGATCTCGACAGGACCGCGCACGGCACCGCCGCCGACGGGGCGACCGCCGGGGCCGCTGCCGCCGGGGAGGGCCTGGACGCCCGTCTCGTGGTCGAGCGGGGCGACTTCCGCCTCGACGTCTCCCTGGCCGTCGCCCCCGGCGAGGTCGTCGCCCTCCTCGGGCCCAACGGCGCGGGCAAGACGACGGCGCTGCGCGCCCTCGCCGGACTGGTCCCGCTGACCGGCGGACGCCTGCGGCTGGACGGCACGGACCTCGACCGCACCCCGCCGGAGTCCCGGCCGGTCGGCGTCGTCTTCCAGGACTACCTGCTCTTCCCCCACCTGACGGCGCTGGACAACGTCGCCTTCGGCCCGCGCTGCCACGGCGCGACCAAGGCGGAGGCCCGGACCCAGGCCGCGCGGTGGCTGGACCGGATGGGGCTCGCCGCGCACGCGGGGGCCAAACCCCGCCGGCTCTCGGGCGGCCAGGCCCAGCGCGTCGCCGTGGCCCGCGCGCTGGCCACCCACCCGCGGCTGCTCCTCCTCGACGAGCCGCTGGCCGCGCTCGACGCCCGGACCCGCCTGGAAGTCCGCGCCCAACTCCGGCGCCACCTCGCCGAGTTCGAGGCGGTGGCGGTCCTCGTCACGCACGATCCGCTCGACGCCATGGTCCTCGCCGACCGCCTCGTCGTCATCGAGGACGGCCAGGTGGTCCAGGAAGGCACCCCCGGCCACATCGCCCGGCACCCGCGGACGGACTACATCGCCCACCTCATCGGCCTCAACCTGTACCGGGGGCAGGCCGAGGGGCACACCGTCCGGCTGGACGGCGGGCCCGCGATCACCACCACCGAAGACCTCACCGGACCGGTCTTCGTCACCTTCCCGCCGACCGCGGTGACCCTGTACCGCGAGCGCCCCAGCGGCACCAGCGCCCGCAACCTCTGGCACTGCGAGGTGGCCGGCCTGGAGACGCACGGCGACCAGATCCGCGCCGACCTCACCGGCGAGCTCCCCCTCGCCGCCGGTCTCACGACGGTGGCGGCAGCCGAGCTGGGCCTGCATCCGGGCGCGGAGGTGTGGGCGGCGGTGAAGGCGGCGCAGACCCACGCCTATCCCGCCTGACGCCCGACGGTTCCGGCCGTCCGCGGAAGGACGGCCGGCCGGCCGGCCCGAACCGTCGCGCAGGCTCTAGGGTGAACCGCACAGCAGGCCGGAATTCCGGCATTTCACCCCACCCCCGTGAGGCGTTCCCATGAGCCTGAGCATCCGCAACCAGATCCCCGGCACCGTCACCACGGTCACCACTGGCGAGGCCATGGCGACGGTAAGGGTCCGCCTCGACGGCGGCCGCGACCTCACCTCCGCCATCACCGTGGACGCCGTCAAGGAACTCGGTCTCGCCGAGGGGTCCGCCGTGCGCGCCCTGGTCAAGTCGACGGAGGTCTCCCTCGCCACGGGTTCCGTGGAGGGGCTCTCCATCCGCAACCGGCTGCCCGGCACCGTCAGCGACATCGCCGCCGGCGCCGCCATGGCCGCCGTCCGGGTCACCGTCGAGGGCGGCGAGCTGACCGCCGCGATCACCAGGGACGCCGTCACGGAACTCGGCCTGGCCGTCGGCTCCCCGGTCACCGCGCTGATCAAGGCGACTGAGGTGTCGCTCACCACCGGCTGACCGGCCACCGGGGCGCCGCAAGGGATTCCGCTTCCCGCGCAGCGTCCCGGGGTCTCACATGGTGAGCCGCTCCTGCCTGGCATGCTGGTCAAGGTGTTTACATGCGCGTAACACTAACCTTGCCCCGCGCCCGGCAAAGGCGCCGAGCGCTCATCGATGGACCGGAACCGAGGTCGCCGCACCTCTCCCGGATCCGGTGGTAGCCGCGCCAGAAAGGCCTTCTGTGACGACGCGATCCGACATGCAGAACATACTCGGCAGGACCCTCGCCGAGATCGAGCAGCGCAACCCGGCCCAGCCGGAGTTCCACCAGGCCGTCCACGAGGTCCTGGAGACGCTGGCGCCGGTGCTCGCGGCCCGCCCCGAGTACGCCGAGGCGGGACTCGTGGAGCGGCTGTGCGAGCCCGAGCGTCAGGTCATGTTCCGGGTGCCGTGGCAGGACGACCGCGGACGGGTGCAGGTCAACCGCGGCTTCCGGGTCGAGTTCAACAGCGCGCTCGGCCCGTACAAGGGCGGCCTGCGCTTCCACTCGTCGGTGAACCTCGGCGTCATCAAGTTCCTGGGCTTCGAGCAGATCTTCAAGAACGCGCTGACCGGCCTCGGCATCGGCGGCGGCAAGGGCGGCAGCGACTTCGACCCGCACGGGCGCAGCGACGCCGAGGTGATGCGCTTCTGCCAGTCCTTCATGACGGAGCTGTACCGGCACATCGGTGAGCACACCGACGTGCCGGCCGGTGACATCGGCGTCGGCGGGCGGGAGATCGGCTACCTCTTCGGCCAGTACCGGCGGATCACCAACCGCTGGGAGGCCGGCGTCCTCACCGGCAAGGGCCAGGGCTGGGGCGGCTCCCTGATCCGCCCGGAGGCGACCGGGTACGGCAACGTGCTGTTCGCCGAGGCGATGCTGCGCGAGCGCGGCGAGGACCTGGAGGGGCAGACGGTGGTCGTGTCGGGCTCCGGCAACGTCGCGATCTACACCATCGAGAAGCTGCACGCCCTGGGCGCGAACCCGGTGACGTGCTCGGACTCCTCCGGCTACGTCGTGGACGAGAAGGGCATCGACCTCGAACTGCTCAAGCAGATCAAGGAGGTCGAGCGGGGCCGCGTCGACGCGTACGCCGAGCGCCGCGGCGCCTCCGCCCGCTTCGTGCGCGGCGGTCGCGTCTGGGAGGTGCCCGCCGATGTGGCCCTGCCGTCCGCCACGCAGAACGAGCTGACCGAGGACGACGCCACCACGCTGATCCGCAACGGCGTGAAGGCGGTCTCCGAGGGCGCGAACATGCCGACGACCCCCGCGGCCGTCCACCTGTTCCAGCAGGCGGGCGTCGCCTTCGGCCCCGGCAAGGCGGCCAACGCGGGCGGCGTCGCGGTCAGCGCCCTCGAGATGGCGCAGAACCACGCCCGGATCTCCTGGCCCGCGCAGCGCGTCGAGGACGAGCTGGCGCACATCATGAAGGACATCCACGCCACCTGCCACGAGACCGCCGAGCGCTACGGAGCCCCCGGCGACTACGTGACGGGCGCGAACATCGCGGGCTTCGAGCGGGTCGCCGACGCGATGCTGGCGCAGGGCGTCATCTGACGCGGCGCGCCCCGTGATCCCGTAGCCGTGGCGCCGCCGTCACGGTGACGGCGCGCGCGGCCCTGCGACGTCGGCAGGGCCGTGGCGCCGCCCCCTGCCGGGTTCACCGGGGAGCGGGTGGACGACCTTCGACGCTGCGGGCCGCCGGTACGGCCGGCTACTCCGCGCTCGTGTCCCGGACCAGGTGCAGGGAGAGTCCCGAAGCCACCGTCCCCGCCACGGCGGCGATCGCCGCGGTGGCCCAGGCGAGCGGGCCGAGAGGGGTGCAGCCGAAGAACTGGCTGACCCCCGGGGTCTGGACGACGGCGGCCAGAGCGACGGCCGACCCCAGGGCGGCCGTCACGACCGTCGGACTCTTCGGTGCGGTCACCAGGGTCTGGCCCAGTTGGGCGCCCACGAGGGCGAGCAGGGCCACCGTGCGCGCCCGGGCCGCGCGGCCGCTGGCCCGGGCCACCAGCCACCCCGCGAGCGCCGCCAGCGCGGTGGCACCGGCACGCACCCCGGTCTCCCGTGCGAGTGCGGCCCCCAGCGAGATGTCGGGGCCCTCGTGCAGGGAGCCCTCGGCCAGGGTGCCGCGTGGGGTGCGGGTGGCGACCGCCACGGCCGGCGCGAGGTCGGTGAACAGGTTCACCAGCAGCAACTGCCGTGCGGTGAGCGGCGATTGGCCGGTGAGTGCCGCGGCGCTCACCGCGAACGCGATCTCCCCGAGGTTGCCGCCGACGAGGACGGCCAGGGCCTGGCGCACCGTCACCCACAGCGCACGGCCCTCGACCAGGGTGGCGAGGACGGGTTCGAGGCGGCCGTTGGTCACCACCAGGTCGGCTGCCGCGCGGGCGGCCGGGGTGGCGCGGTGGCCGAAGGCGATCCCGACGTCGGCCAGCCGGATGGCGGGTGCGTCGTTGGCGCCGTCACCGGTCATGGCGACCGTGCGGCCCATGCTCTGGAAGGCCCGCACGACGCGGACCTTGTGGTGCGGTGTCGCGCGGGCCACCACGCCGACGGTGGGCAGCAGCGCGGTGAGCTTGTCGTCGTCGAGGTCGTCGAGATCGGCGCCGCTCACGACGGTGTGCCCGTCGACGACGCCGAGTTCACGGGCGATCGCCTCGGCGGTGTCGGGGTGGTCCCCGGTGATCATGACGATGTGCACGCCCGCCTTCGCGAGGCGGCGGATCAGCCCCTGGGCGCTGCCGCGCACCTGGTCCACCAGGACCAGGAAGCCGAGGAAGTCCAGGCCGGCGACGTCCTCGTCGGTCAGTTCGGTGTCGTCCGGTGCCGGTCCGGCCCCGGCGGGCGCCCGTCGTTCGGCGACGGCCAGGACGCGATGGCCGGCCGCGGCCAGCTTCTGCCCCTCGGCCAGCACCGCTCGGCGGCCCGCCCGGTTCAGGGCTCGACCGTCCCGGGTGGCGCACAGGTCCACGACCTGCTCGGGTGCGCCCTTGACCGACAGCAGGCACCCGTCCCGGCTGCGGCCCAGAGCCGCGTGGAAGCCACGGCTCGGCTCGAAGGGGAGGGTGGCGGTGAGCTTCCAGCCGGGCGCTGCCGTGTCACGGCGGATGCCCGCCTCTCGAAGGGCGGTGCCGATCGCCTGGTCCGTGACGTGGGTCAGGCGGCGGCTGCCACGGGCGCGTGGCGTGGCCCGCAGCCCGGCGGCGAGGACCGCCCGGTGGTGTGCTTCCCGGCTGTCCAGCGGGAGCGTACGGCCGTCGGCGTGGACGGAGACGAGTTCGAGGCGCCCGTGGGTGAGCGTGCCGGTCTTGTCGAAGCACAGGACGTCGGCGCGGCCGGCCGCCTCGATGGTCCGGGCGTCGCGCACCAGGACGCCGTGCTCGGCGAGACGGCGGACGGCCGCCAGCTGGGCGGCCGTGACGAGGAAGGGCAACCCCTCCGGCACGCTGGCCACGGCGAGGCCGACGGCCGCGCCGATGGTCTCGCGGACCGGACGGCCGCGGAACAGTCCCGCCGCCACCACGGCACCGGCCGAGGCGAGCGCCGCGGGAAGGGCCGCCCGGGTGATCTGGCCGAGGCGGTGCTCCACCCCGGTCCGCGGTGCGTCGGCGGCGGCGAACCGGGCGCCGCGCCCCGCCTCGGTGGCCTCGCCGGTGGCGACGGCGACCGCACGGGCGTGCCCCGCCGCGAGGGTCGTGCCCTCGTACACCATGGACGTGCGCTCGGCGGGGTGGTGGGCGAGGACGGGTGCGGTGGACTTGCTCACCGGGAGCGACTCCCCCGTCAGCGCCGACTCGTCGGCCTCCACCCCGTCGGCCGTCAGCAGCCGGCAGTCCGCCGGGACGACATCGCCCGCGTGCAGGACCACGACGTCCCCGACGACCAGCCCTTCGGCGGCCAGCTCCGTCTCCGCACCGTCGCGCACGGCCCGGGCCGGGATCACCGCGCGGTGGTACAGGCGGGCCGCCGTGCGCTCGGCCAGATAGCGCTGGGTGCCGCCGATCAGACCCGACACGGCGGTCACGGCCAGGATCATCGACGCGTCCAGGACGGCCCCCACGGCGGCGGACAGCGCGGCGCCGCCGACGAGGACCGGCGTGAGCGGATTGGCCGTCTCGGTGACGAACGCCCGCGCGAGCGACGGGCGCGGGGCCGCACGCCCGGACCACCGGGTGCGGGCCTTCACCTGATCGGCCGTCAGACCCTCGGCGCGGCTGCCGGTCCTGGCGAGCACCGTGGCCGGGTCCATCGCGTGCCACGGCCGACGCGCCGCCGACACCGGAAGGGGCTGGGTCAGCACGCGGGACGCGGACCACACCCCGGCGCCGAGGCCCACGGCGGCGGCGCCGTTGACGGTCAGCAGGAAGCGGGTGAGCGGGCGGCGGGCCGTCTGCACCGCGGTCATCGCGAGGCCGACCCCGGCCGACGCCTGGGCGAGCCGCACACCCCAGCCCGACACGGACCTCGCGGGTTTGCAGGCCGCCAGCAGCACGGCCGCCCGCCCGAGGTCCGTACCGACGTGGACATCCGCGCCCCACGGAGGTTCCCCGGCATCCCCGGTGACGCCGATCCCCACGTCGGCGGCCGCCAGGGCGTCCCTGCGCCGGGACAGCAACAGCACGCCCGAGCCGTCCCGTTGGGCCGCGCGAACCGACGCGACGAGGTGTTCACCGCCCTCGACCGCCTGGTCGCCGCGCCGGCCCCCGGGCGGTTCCGAGTCGCCCGGAGTGATCAGCACCGTGAGTCCGGAGCGCTCGGCGGCGGCGATCAGGGCGCTCGCCGCCTCGTCCACTTCGGGCACCACACCGACCAGTGCGAGCAACCGGCCGTCGCGCACCAGGCCGAGTATCCGGCGTGCGCCGTTCCGCTCCAGTCGTGCGCGCGCATCGGTGTAGGCCGCGTACGCCGTGGCGCTCGTGGCCGGCTCCGGTGACGGGCAGCGCTCCATCGGTGCCAGGCGCCACGGTCCGTCCTCCCGCGCCCGGTCGAGGCGCCCGGGGGTGAACAGCCGGTGGGCGACGGCGGCCAACTCCCCGGCGTCGGCGGCTTCTTCGAGAGGCAGCAGGTCGGTGAGGAGATGGGCCCCCGTCATGAGGGCATCGGTGTCGAGGATCGCCACGTCCACCCGGTCGAGCCGGCGCAGCGCCGCCGGGCGGACGACGAGCGATCCGCTCCTGGACAGTCCCCTGCCCAGCACGCTCGCGAAGGCCTCGCGGGCCAGCCAGGGTGCCTTCGGGATCACCGAGACGACCGCCTGTGCCGCGTGCAGGGGCCGGCCGGTCATCGCCAGCGCCCCGCCGAACGAGGCGGCCGCCACGGTCTCCGCACGGACGGCGTACCGCTCGACCGGACCGGCGCGCAGGGGCACCTCACGGGATGCCTCGCGCACGCCCGCGGCGGCGAACCGGCCGGCCGAGTCGGTGAGTCGGGGCTCCGCCGCCCGCCAGGCGGCCTGATGGGCGAGCAGTTCCCTCAGGCGCAGGGCATGGCGGGTGGCATCCACACCGATGCCGGGGCCGACCCCGGAGAGGGCGTTCACGCCCGCGCTGAGCAACGCCCTGGCGAACTCGGTGTCGTGCAGGCCGAGACGGCGCTCCACCGAGCCGCGCAGGCGTGGGTGTGCCTCCAGCGCGCTCAGCACCGAGGCGTAGACAGCCGGGATCGGGGTGCGGCCGGCCAGCCGCGCCAGCAGGGCCACCGGCAGTGCGGCCACGTGGGCGGCGAGCGCCAGCTCGGCTTCCCGTGCCGCCCTGGGGGCCAGCGGGTGGTCGGGGAGGGCGGCGTCCTCGCCGTGTTCACCCTCCACGGCTTCGACGGCTTCGCGCAGCGTCGCCAGCAGCTTGTCCTGTTCGACCGTTCCTTCGACAGCGGCGACGACATGGCCCAGATGACTGTTCACCGCGACCCATCGGACACCGGGCACGGCGCCGAGGCGCTCTTCGAACGACCTGGTGAGGGAGGGTTCCCGGGCCCCCTGCAGCCCTCGTACCGCGATGTGCGCACGCTCGCCGCGGATCCGGACGCGGGAGTCCTGGGCCCCCCGCCGGCCCGCGACGAGCGGCCTGAAGAGCGTGGACAACCAGGCAGTTCCCGGATTCCCCATCGTGTGGCCCACCTTCCCGCCGGCCCCGGCCGAGAGGTGTGTATCGTCCCGCACAGGTGCCCTCGGGACACGGTCGCATTCCAGACTTCGCCCCCTGCCGACCGGACGAACCGGAATGCGGGTGTGGCCGGGACGGGCACGGGTACGCACAGCACTCTCAGGCAACGAGACCAGGAGTTGCTATGCCCACTCCAGCGAAGAGCAAGAAGGAGAGCGCCCGGACCCGACCGGCCTCTCCGCAGAAGGAACCCGAACGGGCCGAGGCCCACGAGCACGACCAGAACCTGGCTGTGCACACGCTGAACGCCAAGGTGCCCATTCCCTACTTCACACCGGGCGACCTCGCCAGCAACACGCGTGTCGTCACCGGCTGGCTGCCTTCGCCGCCGCACTCGAAGGACCTGATCTACTACGGCGGCCTCGGGGCCCTCGCGATCGCCGGGGCTCTCGAGTGGCCGGTGGCCCTGGCCGTCGCCGGGGCGACCTGGATGATCCGCGAGACACAGGAAGAACGCGCCCGCCGACCGGAACCCGCACCCGAACCGGAAGCCGGTCCGCCGACGTCGATGGGCACAGGGAGCTGAGTGAAGGGAGCCCCGTGCGTGGCGGCGCGGGCCGCGCCGCCACGCACGGGCGTGTCAGGCGGTCGCCGGACCCGCCTGTCGTGACCGCGTGTACGCCGCGTACAGCTCGTACACGAGTCGGGAGAGAACCGCCTCGGCCAGCAGCAGGCCGACCTTCATCAACAGGGCCTGCAGAAAATTGCCCATGGGAATCACACTCCTGTTCACCGGCCCATGTCCGGTGCTGTCATCAATGCGTGCGGCTTCCTTACCCTCCGGAGGCAGAGCCCAGGTGACGGCCAGGAGAAGTCCGGGCGAACGAGGCGTCGTGCCGGGAGGCGCGGGCCTCAGATCAGTGAGCGGATCGCGCGCTCGAAGTTGTCGACGTGCTCGGCGGCGAGCGCCGCGGCCTTCGGGGCGTCGCCCTCGATGACCGCCCGCAGCATCTGCCCGTGCTCGTGCACGTGCTGGTCGAGGCCGTCGAGGCGGTCGACGAAGAGGCACCAGATGCGGGTGGCGAGGTTGTCGTAGCCGATGAGCGTGGCTTCGAGGTAGGGGTTGTGCGTGACCGCGTAGACGGCGCGGTGGACGGCCATGTCGAGGCGGAGCAGTTCGGTGTCGTCGTCCGTCGTCCCCGGGGCCGGTTCGAGTCGGGCGAGGAATCCGGTCAGCCGCTCCCGGTCGGCGGCCGTGGCGCGGCGGGCGGCGATCGACGCCGCCAGCGGTTCGAGCTGCTGCCGCACCTCGGAGATGTGGCCGAGGTCCGCGATCTGCACCTCGGTGGCGAAGGTGCCGCGCCGCGGGTAGGCGACGATCAGCCGCTCGGTCTCCAGCCGCTTCAGGGCCTCGCGCACGGGAGTACGGCCGAGGCCCAGTTCCTCGGCCAGGCGGGCGTCGTGCACCGGGGCGCCGGGGCGGATCTGCAGGGTGACGAGCCGGTCGGTGATCGCCCGGTACGCCTGCTCGGCGAGCGTCGCCCCGTTCGCCGGCCCGTCGGCGGCGGGTCCGGAGGCGGTGCCAGCGGCCATGCGAGTCTCCCTTGGAACGCCCCGGGTCGGGCGGCAACTGTAGCGTAGAACCCTCTTGATATATCAGTTACCGGGCAGACTCGACCGCACTCCCCCACCCCGTTGACGGGCCGTTCGGCGCCCGCTAGCGTTCGCGGAGCTCGCTCGCTGATATATCAGTGCGCCATCAGTCGGCTCTCAAGGAGTCCTCCATGACCCGCGACGCACGCGCCCTGCCCGACCACCCCGACTTCCTGTGGCGGAACGCCGATCCGAAGCCGTCCTACGACGTGGTGATCGTGGGCGGCGGCGGCCACGGTCTCGCCACCGCCTACTACCTCGCCAGGAACCACGGCATCACGAACATCGCCGTGCTGGAGAAGGGGTGGCTCGCGGGCGGGAACATGGCCCGCAACACCACGATCATCCGCTCCAACTACCTGTGGGACGAGAGCTCGGGCATCTACGAGCACTCGCTCAAGCTGTGGGAGACGCTGGCGGAGGAGCTCGACCACCCGATCCTCTTCAGCCAGCGCGGCGTGCTGAACCTGGCGCACAACCTCCAGGACGTGCGCGACAGCAAGCGGCGCGTGTACGCGAACCAGTTGAACGGCATCGACGCGGAGTGGCTGGAGCCCGACGAGGTCGCCAAGGTCTGCCCCATCGTCAACGTCAGCCCCGACGTGCGACATCCGGTGCACGGCGCCACGTACCAGCCGCGCGCCGGTATCGCCAAGCACGACTACGTGGCCTGGGGCTTCGCCCGGCGCGCGGACGCGTACGGCATCGACCTCATCCAGAACTGCGAGGTCACCGGCATCGACGTGAGCGGGGGCCGGGTCACCGGGGTGCGCACCACGCGCGGCCGGATCGCCGCCGGGAAGGTCGCCCTCGCGGCGGCCGGGCACACCTCGGTGCTGGCCGCCATGGTCGGGCTGCGGCTCCCGCTGCAGAGCCATCCGCTGCAGGCCCTCGTCTCGGAACTCCTCGAACCCGTCCATCCGACGGTCGTGATGTCCAACGCGGTGCACGTGTACGTGTCCCAGGCCCACAAGGGCGAACTCGTGATGGGCGCCGGCATCGACAGCTACAACGGGTACGGGCAGCGCGGCGCCTTCCACATCATCGAGCGGCAGATGGCGGCGGCGCTCGAACTCTTCCCCGTCTTCGCACGCGCCCACCTGCTGCGCACCTGGGCCGGCATCGTCGACACCACTCCGGACGCCTCGCCCATCGTGGGCCGCACGCCGATCGAGGACCTGTACCTCAACTGCGGCTGGGGCACCGGCGGTTTCAAGGCGACGACCGGGGCGGGCTGGGCCTTCGCCCACACCGTCGCCACCGGGGAACCGCACCCCACCAACGCGCCCTTCACCCTCGACCGGTTCACCACCGGCGCCCTCGTCGACGAGCACGGCGCCGCCGCCGTCGCGCACTGAACCCCTCGCTAGGAGTCAGCCATGCAGCTCATCCCCTGCCCCTGGTGCGGGCCCCGGGAGGAGACCGAGTTCCACTACGGCGGCCAGGCCCACGTGCCCCACCCCGAGGACCCCGCCGCCCTCGACGACGAGCAGTGGGCCCGCTACGTCTTCTTCCGCGACAACCCGAAGGGGCCCTTCGCCGAGCGCTGGGCGCACACCGCGGGCTGCCGCCGCTGGTTCAACGCCGTGCGGGACACGGCCAGTCACGCGTTCCTCTCCGTGTATCCCGTCGGCGCCCCGAACCCGCTGGGCGACGGGTCCCGGCAGGGCCAGGAGGCCGGCGCATGAGCACTCCCTTCCGGGTCGCGGGCCACGGTCGCGTGGACCGCTCCGCCACCCTCGCGTTCACCTTCGACGGCACGGCGTACACCGGACACCCCGGTGACACGCTCGCCTCCGCGCTGCTGGCCAACGGCGTCCACCGGGTGGCGACCGGCATCACGTACGGGCGGCCGCGCGGCATCGTGGCCGCCGGTGTCGAGGAGCCCAACGCTCTGGTGCAGATCGAAGCGCCGTTCCCCGAGCCGATGCTCACCGCCACCACCGTCGAGCTGTACGACGGGCTGGTCGCGCGCGGTCTCGGCGGCCGGGGCAGGCTCGCCGCCACGCCCGATCCGGCCCGCTACGACGCCAAGCACCTGCACGCCGAGCTGTTGGTCGTCGGCGCGGGACCGGCCGGTCTCGCGGCGGCGCTGACCGCCGCGGGCACCGGCGCCCGGGTCGTCCTGCTCGACAGCGCACCGGAGTGCGGCGGCAGCCTGCTCGGCACCCGGGAGCACATCGACGGCCGCCCCGCCCAGGAGTGGGTGGACGCGGCGACCCGGCGCCTGACCGCCGCCCCGAACGTCACGCTCCTCACCCGCACCACCGCCTTCGGCCACTACGACGACCACCTCGTCCTGGCCCTGGAGAAGCGCACCGACCACCTGGGCGCCGCCGCCCCGCGGCACCTGGCCCGGCAGCGGGTCTGGCGCATCCGGGCCCGGCAGGTCGTGCACGCGACCGGCGCCACCGAGCGCCCGGTCGCCTTCGACGACAACGACCGGCCCGGCATCATGCTCGCCTCCGCTGCCCGCACCTATCTGCACCGGTACGGCGTCCTCGTCGGCCGCCGGGCCACGGTCTTCACGACGAACGACAGCGCGTACGACGCCGCACTCGACCTCGCCGACGCGGGCGTCGAGGTGGCGGCCGTCGTCGACGCCAGGCCCACGGTCCCCGAGCGGCTGTCCCGCGCCTGCGCCGAGCGCGGCATTCCCGTGCACGCAGGCCATGTCGTCACCGGCACGAGCGGCGTGGACCGCGTCTCGCGCGTCCACATAGCCGAGCGCGACGGCCGGGGCGCCCGACGCCACGGCGTCGACTGCGACGTGCTGCTCGTCTCCGGCGGCTGGAACCCGGCCGTGGCCCTGTTCAGCCAGGCGCGCGGCACGCTCCGCCACGACGCCGGGCTCGCCACGTTCGTGCCCGGCGGCCCGCTCGCCGCCGTCCGCACGGCGGGCGCCGCGGACGGGCTGCGCACGCTCGGCGCGTGCCTGGCCGACGGCATCGCCGCGGCGACCGCGGCCCTGACCGCCCTCGACATCGCCGTGGCGCCGGTGCCCGTACCGGCGGCGGACACCGAACTGCCGCATCCCGCACTGGAGTTGTGGCGGGTGCCCAGTCCCCGGGACGGCGTGGACGGTGCGGCGCAGTTCGTCGACCTGCAGCGCGACGCGCTGGTCAGCGACGTGTTCCGGGCGACCGGCGCGGGGCTGCGGTCGGTCGAGCACGTCAAGCGGTACACCACCGTCGGCACGGCCCACGACCAGGGCCGCACCTCGGGGATCCTCGCCTCGGGCATCGTCGCCGAGGCGCTGGGCACCGACGTGGCGGACCTCGGCACCACGAGCTTCCGGCCGCCGGTGCAGCCGGTCGCCTTCGCGGCGTTCGCGGGCCGCGACCGGGGCGACCTGTTCGACCCGGTCCGGGTGACCGCGCTGCACGCCTGGCACCAGGAGCACGGCGCCCTGTTCGAGGACATCGGCCAGTGGAAGCGGCCCTGGTACTACCCGCTGCCCGGGGAGACCATGGACGACGCCGTGCGGCGCGAGTGCCGGGCGGCGCGCACCGGCGTGGCGATGATGGACGGCTCCACCCTCGGCAAGATCAGCGTGCAGGGCCCGGACGCGGGCTGCTTCCTCGACCGGCTCTACACGAACGTGATGAGCACGCTGAAGCCGGGCCGGATCCGGTACGGCGTGCTGTGCGGCGTCGACGGCATGGTGCTGGACGACGGCACGGTCCTGCGCGTCTCGGACGGCGAGTTCCTCCTCACGACCACCACGGGCAACGCCGCGAAGGTCCTGGAGTGGATGGAGGAGTGGCTCCAGACCGAGTGGCCGGAGCTGCGCGTCCACCTCACCTCGGTGACCGAGCACTGGGCCACGATCCCCCTGGTCGGACCGCGCTCGCGGGACGTGCTCGCCGCCGTGACCGACGGCCTGGACGTGACCGCGGACGCCTTCCCGTTCATGAGCCGGCGCGACACGGTCATCGCGGGTGTCGAGGCACGGGTGTGCCGGATCAGTTTCTCCGGTGAGCTCGCCTACGAGGTCAACGTGCCGTCCTGGTACGCCACTTCGGTCTGGCAGGCGCTGTACGACGCGGGGCGGCCGCTGGGCATCACCCCGTACGGCACGGAGACCATGCACGTGCTGCGCGCCGAGAAGGCGTACCCGATCATCGGTCAGGACACCGACGGCACCGTCACCCCGCAGGACCTCGGCATGAGCTGGGTGGTCTCCAGGAAGAAGAAGGACTTCGTCGGCAGGCGTTCCTTCGGCCGGGCCGAGAACCTGCGCGCCGACCGCAAGCAGCTCGTCGCCCTGCTGCCCGTCGACGGGCACACGCTGTTGCCCGAGGGGGCCCAGATCATCGCCACCGAGACGATCCCGGCGCCGCCGGTCCCGATGCTGGGGCACGTCACCTCCAGCTACCGCAGCGCCGCCCTGGAGCGCACCTTCGCCCTCGCGCTGCTGCGCTCCGGCAGCGAGCGCGTCGGCGAGACGCTGTACGTGCCGCTGGACGGCCGCACCGTCGCGGTGACGGTCGCCGAACCCGTTCTCTACGACAAGGAGGGCGCCCGCCGTGACGGCTGACAGCTCGCTCCGCCCCGTCCGGACCAGCCCGCTGGCGGGGTGGGACCCGGCCCTCCCGCCGGGGCTGAGTGCCCGCGAAGTCCCGTTCCGCACCCAGCTCACCCTGCGGGCGGCGCCGGGCGGCGCCGTGGCGCGGGCCGTGGCGGAGTACCTCGGCCATCCGCTCCCCGGCCCCTGCACCGCGCACCTGGACACGGAGGTCGAGGTGCTCTGGCTCGGCCCCGACGAGTGGCTGCTCGTGGCGGCGCCCGACCGTGCCGCGGAGCTGACCGCCGGGCTGCGGGCGGCGATCGGCGACGCGTTCGGCTCGGTCACCGACACGTCGGCGCAGCGCACGGTGCTCGCGCTCGCCGGTGATCTGCTGCCCGACGTCCTCGCGCACGGCTGCGCCCTCGACCTCGGTCCGGCCGGCGCCCCGGCGGGCACCTGCCACACCACGCTGCTCGCCCAGGCAGGCGTCACGCTCGTCGTCCGCGAGGCGGGCCCCCGGCAGGCGTGGCTCTTCGTCAGGTCGTCCTTCGCCGGGTACCTCGCCGCCTGGCTGGCCGACGCCTGCGTGGAGTACGGCGCGGGCTGACAGACCGACGGGCCGACAGATCGACACGTCGACAGGCCGGTCACAAGAGACCGCGGGCACCGGCCGTCGCCGGTGCCCGCGGTTCCGTCAGATCGTCACCGGTGGCGCTTGACGACGGCCGGGGTCAGGCAAGCAGTTTCGTCTTGGCCCGGTCGAATTCCTCGTCGGACAGCGCACCGGAGCGGTGCAGTTCCGCGAGCCGCGACAGTTCGTCGACGCTGGAGGACTGCTCGGGATCACCCGAAGCTGTTTTGCGAATGTAGTCCTTGAATGCGGCTTCCGCCTCCTGGGCCTGCTTGACGTCGCGCTGCCCCATGCCACGGCCCCGCACGACGACGTAGGCGAGAACTCCCAGGAAGGGCAGGAGGATGCAGAAGATCATCCATCCCGCCTTGCCCCAGCCGCTCAGTTCGTTGTCACGGAAGACATCCGTGATGACGCGGAAGAGCAGGAAGAACCACATGACCCAGAGGAAGAGAAACAGCATCGTGAGGAAGACGTCGAGCAGCGGGTAGTCGTCCATGGATCCCCTTCCGGCATCACCTTGATGGTGGAGTGAAGTATCACTTGTGGCGCGTTTCCTCGCATTTCGGACCTTCGCGGGGCGGGGGCGGTGTCTCGGCCGGCCGGAGCGCGATGATCGCGATGTCGTCCGCCAGGTGGTGCGTCCAGTCGCGCACCCCGTCGTCGAGATGGCGGACCAGGTGGTCCGGCGTGCCGTACTCCGCCTCGGCCAGCCGCTCGGCGAGCGGGTAGAACTCGTCGCTCGAGTTCCTCGCCTCACTCAGTCCGTCGGTGTGCGCCACCAGCGTCACCTCGGGGCCGAGCCGCAGGGTGTGCGGGGCGATCGGCCAGCCGGCACCCAACGTACCGAAACCCAGCGGAAGTTGGGCGGGTACGTCGACCTCGGTGACGCCGGAGGGGGTCACCGCGAGGGGTGTCAGATGGCCGCAGTTGACGACCTGGACGCCGGGGGCGGCGCCGTCGTGCTGCAGGAGCAGCGCCGTGGCGAACAGTTCGTCGTCCCCGCGCGCGGCGGCGACCCGCAGCACCTGCCGGTCGAGCCGGGCGGCCAGTTCGCCGAGGTCCTCCGTCTCGTAGGCCTGACTGCGGAAGCAGCCGAGCAGGTCGGTGACCGTCCGGACCGCCTGCAGCCCCTTGCCGCGCACGTCGCCTATGAGGATCCGCGTGCCGAACGGGGTGTGCAGCGCCTCCAGGAAGTCGCCGCCGACGCCGGTGTCCGCGGTGGCGGGCCGGTACAGGCTCGCCAGCCGGAGCCGGCCCAGGGTCGTCGGGATGGGATGGAGGACGGCGTGCTGCAGCGTGCGCGCGGTCTGGCTGAGCCGGGCCAGCCGCTCCGACTGCTCGTGGCGCGACCAGACGAGGGCGCCCGCGGCGGCGCCCAGGGCCAGCGCGGCGATCAGGGTGCCCGAGTCGCCGGCGCCGGCGCGCACCAGCAGGTACTGGAGTCCGGCGGCGGTGGCCACGGCCACCGAGACGGCGATCCGCCCGAGGAGCAGCGCCGCCACCGCGAGCACGATGGTGCCGATGCGCAACAGCTGGCGGGCGTCGGCGGGCAGCGGTGCGCCGTCGATCGCGGCGGCGTACGGCACGGCCTGCGCGGCGGCGGTCCCGAGCAGGATGGAGGCCGGGAGCAGGGCGGCGCTGGTGCCGAGGTGCGTGCGGGGCACGGCCGCGAGGTAGCGCGCCATCTGGGGCGTCGCGGCCAGCATGACGCCGAATCCGACCACGGCGACCACGACGTAGCCGACCGCCAGGGACACGGACGCGTGGCCGAGGCCCGCCTGCAGCCTGACCAGGCCGAGCGCGGCGAGCGGCAGTCCGAGGGAGGAGCCGGTGACCGGGGAGACCGGGCGGCGGCGCACCAGCAGACAGCCCGCGGCGCCGCCGACACCGAAGGCCGACAGGACGAAGGCCGCCGACCGCGGGGTGCCACCCTGCCCCACGGCGAGCACCGGCAGCGCCACCGCGAGGACGACCTGGGTGAAGCCGAGGGCGAGGCCCACGGTCAGCGTCCCGGCGCACGATCCGTCCGGCAGTACGGGGCAGCGCAGCCGGGCCACGACGAGCGCGAGGGTGGCGGCGACCAGGAGGACGCCGACGCGGACGTCCGACCAGCCCCACAGGGGTGCCAGCTGCAGTGCCGCCGGGGCGAGCAGGCCGAACGCGAGCAGGCTGAGCGCGCGCAGCCGGTCCGGGACCGGGCGGCGGGTCAGCGGGAAGGGTTCGGGCACGTAGCGCCGCACCAGCAGCAGGGCGGCGCCCGCCGCGACCGCCATGGCCGCGGCCGCGAGCCGCCAGCCGGTCGCGGTCGCCACGCGCGGCGCGAGGTTCACGGCGAGCACGAAGCCCACCGACATCGCGGCGAGCCAGCCGCCCAGCACCTTGCGGATCCGGCCGGGCAGGTACACGGTCGACAGGAGCGCGAGGCAGCTGACGAAGACGGCGGCCAGGGCCATCGACACGACGATCCGGCCGACCACGTAGGACCAGGCGTCGAACGCGCCGGCGAGCAGTGCGCACCCGCCGGTGAGCACACCTAAGGACAGCAGCAGTACGGAGCGCCGCCCGCGGAGGTCTCCCACCCGTCCCGCGGCCACCAGCGTCAGTACCGCCAGCGAGGTGCCCACGACGCGCGCCCACACCTCGTGCTCGGCGCTGAGGCCGAGCATGGCACGGATCTGGGGGACGGCGGCGGAGTGCACCGCGGGCGCGACCACGTACAGGGCGGCCACGGCCGCGAGGAGCAGTCCGACCACCCGTAGCGAGCCCCGTCTGCCGTCCGCCGGGTACGCGGGAACGAGCCCCGTGCCGCCACCGGGCGCACCGGTGTCCACCATCTGCCGACCCTCCTGCTGATCCCCCTTCCGCGCTCGCTCTTCCACGGCCGGCGCCTCGCGCACCTAATGGGACATATAAGGGTATAACGTCACAGATCTTTCACTGCGGGTCCGGTGCCGGGATCTCCATGCGGAGCGCGAAACCGCCGTCGTCCGTGGGGCCCGCCGTGACGCTGCCGCCCAGCAGCGCGGCCCGCTGGCGCAGACCGGTCAGGCCGTGCCGCGCCCCGGGGAGCCGCAGGGCGGGGCGGTCCGACGGCGGGTTGGTGACCTGCACGTACACGGTGTCCCCGGTCCGCCCGACGCGGATCGTGGCCGGTGCGCCGGGGGCGTGCTTGCGCACGTTGGTCAGCGCCTCCTGCACCGTGCGGTAGACGGCCCGCTGGACCGTGGGCGGCAGCCCTTCGGGCAGCTCGGTGCGCAGGTCGGCCTCGATGTCGCCGGCGTCGACCAGTCTCCGCAGGTCGGCGAGCGAGGGCTGCGGGGTGAGTTCCGTGGGTCTGCTGCCTGCCGCGCGCAGGACGCCGACCATGTGGCGCAGCTCGTCCAGGGTCTGCACGCCGAGCCGCCGGATGTCGGCCGCGCTCTCCTTCGTCGCCGGATCGCGGGCGCTCATCTGCAGCGCCCCGGCCCGTACGGCGATCAGGCTGACCTGGTGGGAGACGACGTCGTGCATCTCCCTGGCCAGCTGCGCCCGCTCCACGGCGACCACGCTGTCGGCGAGCAGCCGCCGTTCCTTCGCACGGGAGGCGGTGATCTCCGCGAGCCGCAGGGCCAGTTCGCGCCGGGCCTGCACGAGCTGGCCGAGGAAGACGGGCGCGGCGGCCGTCGCCAGGCTGTAGGTCGCCGTGATCAGCTCCGAGCGGTCCGTGAGGTCGAGGAACTCCGGGGTCGGCCACGACCACCAGATGGTGTCGCTGACGGCGAACGCCAGGGCGCAGCCGGCCAGCAGCACGCGGTGCCGGGAGAGCGAGGCGAGCGTGTACAGGGCGATGAGCGGGGCCAGTACCGCGTCCGTGAAGAGGGCGGACGGCAGTGTGAGCAGATAGGTCAGCGCGGGGAACGTGCGCCGCAGCGCGAGCGCGCACGCGCCGAGCAGCCCGTAGGCCAACTGGAACCGGTGGTCCTCGCGGATGTGGACCTGGACGTCCAGCAGCGCGACGAGCACCGGCACCACGCCGAGCAGCACGTGAACCAGCCGATGAGGACTCATCGGTCAGCACCCTCGGCCGGCGGCGCCGCCTCGCGCAGCAGTCCGGCGCGTTCGGCGAGCAGCGCCGCCTGCACGCGGCTGCCGACGTCCAGTTTGTTCAGCACGGCGCTCACATGGTCCTTGACGGTCGCGGCGCTGAGGTGCATCCGTTCCGCGATGCCGACGTTGGACAGCCCGTCGGCGACCAGCATCAGGACGGCGCGCTCGCGGTCGGTCAGGCGGGCGACCCCGGCGGTGGCCGGGCCGTACGGTTCGGTGTCCAGGAACCCGTCGACGACGGTCCGGGTGACCTTCGCCGACAGGACGACGCCGCCCTCGGCCAACGAACGCAGGGAGTACGGGAGTTGCTCGGGGTCGGTGTCCTTCAGGAGGAATCCGGACGCGCCCTCGCGCAGGGCGGTGGCCACGTACTCGTCCATGTCGAAAGTGGTGAGCATCGCGACGACCGGCGGGTCCGGAAGCCTGCGCAGTTCGGCCAGGACGGTGAGCCCGTCGACGTCCGGCATCCGGATGTCGAGCAGGACCACGTCGGGATGCGTCTCCCGGGCGGTGCGGACCGCCGAGCCGCCGGAGACGGCCGCCACCACGTCGATGTCGTCGACGCACTCCAGGATGTGCCGGAACCCCGTACGGATCATGGCCTCGTCGTCGACCACCAGAACCCGGATCATCTGTGCTCCGCCCCTCGCCGGACCACCTCTGGACCGTTACGACGGACGGCACCCCCGGCCGGTTCCGCCCGGGGGCCGACCCGCCGGGCGGCGGGGGCAACTCCAGCCACCTGCCCGATGGGCCCGGAACCGCGGCGTCCCGATCCTGGGCGTCATGACCCGACAAGCGTCATGGAACGAGTCCACCGTCCCTTCTTCCACCGCGCGTACGGCCTCGGCCGGGCGGCTCGTCGGCATCGACCTGGCCCGGGGGCTCGCCGTCCTCGGCATGTACACCGCGCACGTCGGCCCCGACCCGACGATCGGCGGGCCGCTCGGCTTCGGCCTGGAACTCGCGCGCGGCCGCTCCGCCGCGCTGTTCGCGGTGCTCGCCGGCTTCTCCCTCGTCCTGATCACCGGCCGGCCGCGACCCCGCACCGGGCGGGCCGGCCGGCAGGCGCGGGCCCGGATCGTCATCCGGGCCGTGGTCCTGATGGCGGTGGGCTACGCGCTGACCGCCCTCGACACCGACGTCGACGTGATCCTCTCCTTCTACGGCCTGCTCTTCCTCCTCGTCCTGCCGCTGCGCCGGCTGGGCGTCCGCGCTCTCGCGCTCCTCGCCGCGGCCACGGCCCTGGTGCTGCCCCAAGTCCTGTACCTGATACGGCAGTCGATCGAGGGCGGCGGCTGGGCGGACGCCGTCGTCGCCCACGACCCGCTCGCCCGCCTGACGGACACGGACGGCGTCCTGGAACTGTTCTTCACCGGCGAGTACCCGGTGCTCACCTGGCTGCCGTTCATGCTCGCGGGCATGGCGCTCGGCCGGCTCGACCTCGGCTCCGCGCGGACCCGGGCGCGCCTGTTCGGCTACGGCGGCGCGCTGGCCGTCGTCGGTTACGGGGGTTCGTGGCTGGCCCTGCACTCCGTGCCGGGCGCCCTGTCCGGCGTCGACGCGGCCACCGACGGCGGCTCCGCGTCGACGGCCTGGTGGTCCGACACGGTCGGCTACGTCATCGACCGGACGCCCGCCGACTGGCTGCTCGTCGCGGTGCCGCACAGCCAGACGACGTTCTCCGTCGTCGGCAACACCGGTGTCGCACTGCTCGTCGTCGCGGCCTGCCTCACGGTCACGTCCCGGATGCCGCGCCTGACCCGACTGGCCACCCCCGTCACGGCGGTGGGGATGACCGCGCTCAGCGCGTACGTCCTGCACATCCTCGCGATCCGTGTCGTCGGCATGGCGGACGCGACCGGCCCGGCCCTGCTCGCCCTGCTGCTCTTCGCCGGGACGGCGATGGCCGTCGCCACGGCGTGGACCCGGGTGCTGCGGCGCGGGCCGTGCGAGTACCTGCTCCACGCCTGCACGCTCCCGGCCCGCCGCGTCAGGTGACCGGCGGTGCCCGCCGCTCAGCGGCGGCCCTTGAGCCTCTCCACGCCCACGACGCCCACGGCGGCGAGGCCGATCTGGATGGCCAGTTCGATCCAGTCGACGCCCTTGGTGTCGGCGACGTCGAAGGCGCCCGCGACGGCCGTGCCGACGAGTGCGGCGAGGATGCCCACCAGGATCGTCCAGAGGATGCCGATGCGTTGGCGGCCGGGAATGGCCAGGCGCCCCAGGATGCCGATCACGATGCCGACCACGATCGCGGTGAAGATGCCGGAGATCTCCATGCCTGTCTGCCTCTCCTTGATCCGGTGCTTCGACACGACTGTCGAGTCACGTGTTCCCTGGCATGGGGGACGCAGTCTCGCGCGCACGAGTTGAGGCGTTCCCGGCAACCGTCCGAGGGATGGTCACGGGGCGGGCTTGCGCGCGAGGATCTGGAGTCCCGTGGCCTGTCCCCCGTTCATCGTGAGCAGGGGGACGGTTCGGGTGGCGACGGTGTCGAATCCGGTCAGCAGGGTGTCGAGCCACGCTCGGGAGTGGTGCCGGCAGACGGCGCCGTCGCTGGTCTCGAACACGCCGTAGGTGCCGAAGCGTTCCGCTTCGGCGCGGTACCGGGTGCGGTGGCGTTCGTCGTCCTGGAGCGGCAGGTCGCTGAGGTGGAGGAGTCCGCCGGGCCTGAGCACGCGGTGCACCTCGGCGATCAGCCGCTGTTGTGCCGCGTCGCCGGGTACGCAGGTCAGGACGGCGAGGAGCAGGACCACGTCGAACTCGGCGTCGGGGAAGGGCGACCGGGGCGGTGCGTCGAGCGTCGCGAACCGCAGGGCGGGGTGCAGGGTGCGGGCCCGGTCGATCATGCCGGGTGAGGTGTCGACGCCCGTGAGCCGGTCGAAGCCGTGCCGGGCGAGCTCCTCCATGGCGCGGCCGTACCCGCACCCGTAGTCCAGGACCGCGGCATGCTCACCGGCCGCGCCCGTACCGGCACTTCCGTCGAGCCAGGGCAGGTGGAGCGGGTGCGTGAACGTCTTCGTGGCCGCCACGCCGTCCCAGTAGGGGACTTGGCTGTCGAGGTCGGACATGGTGGGCGCCTCCTCAGGTGCGGGTCGCGGGCCCGGCAGTGGAACGGGGCCCCTTGCGCCCCCGCACTATGCCGGTCCCGGCCCCGCTCCGGCGAGTCCGGCGCGGGCCAGGGTCCTTCGCCCCTGGTCCGCGCCGGACCGCGCCGCCCGCCGTCACCCCCGCAGTGCCGACGCGAAGATCCCCGGCAGCTTGGTGAGCCGCGGCGCCGTGGTGAAGTCCGTCAGGCGTTCCAGCGTCGTCCGGGCCGTGCGGTTCGTGACGAAGTGCGCAGGGCGCGGCGACAGCGACGGCGAGCCGGTGAACAGGCCGCGGGGCGCGGGGGCGAAGGGGGCCCGCAGCACCGTCTTCTCCACGTCCTCCAGTTGGAAGGCGTTGTGCACGAATCCGGTGCCGCTGCCGATGTCCTGCCGGGTGTGGCCGGGGAAGGCGCCCCACGGCGTGTAGCCGAGGAGGAAGCCGAACGCGGACCAGCAGTTGACGCCGAGCGTGCCGTAGCGCAGCGCGGCGACGGCCTCGTCGACGGCGGCCCGGTGGGTGCGCTCGGTCCTGGGGTGGACCAGCAGGGTGGCGCCGAGGGTGCCGGGGAGCCGGTCGTTGGCGAACTCCGTGGCGGCGCGCAGGAACGCGGCCGGGTCGGCGCCGGGCAGCCGCACCACGCCGAGCGCGCTGGCGAACACCTCGTCGTGGAGCATCGGGTCGTCCGTGCCCTCGATCTCCGGGACGAGGACCCGGCAGCCGTCCGCGCCCAGGACCTCGGCGGCGGCGTGCGCCGCGGCGACCGCGCCGAGCCGGTCCCCGGCGCCCGGGTAGTAGTCGCGGCGCGGCGGGAGTGCGCGCAGCACCCGGCGGATCTCGGCGAGCAGCCGCTCGGTGCCGTCCCAGTCGCGCGGGACGACGAGGATCTGGCTGGCGACGCAGTTGTGGCCGGAGTTGTTCATCTTGCTGGTGACGATGTGCTCGGCCTGGAAGCGGAAGTCGGCGGCGCTCCAGGGTCCGGGCGTCACGATGCAGGGGCTCACGCCGCCCAGTTCGCTGGTGAACGGCTTGGTGGTGAGCGGGGTGTCGTCGCGGCGCCGCTGCTCGGCCTGCTCGTCGGTGCCCCAGACGATGGCGTCGTGGGTGCGGTCGCTGCCGGTGACGTGGAGGGTGTCGATGCCGTCGTGGGTTGTGAGGTACGCGCCTTCGGCGGCGCCGCCGTCGGCGAACCTGACCCAGCCCCGGTCGACGAACTCGGCGAAGACCTTCTCGAAGTGGGGGCGCAGGTAGGCGTTGACCGGGTTCATCTTGGCGAGGACGACCTGCCCGTCCGCGTAGAGCTTGTGCAGGATGTCGAGCGGGGTGATCGCCGCGACGTTCCCGGCGCCCAGGACGAGTGCCACGACCGGGCCGCCGGCGGCGCCCCGGTACTCCCGCGCCGCGCGCGCCAGGACCTGGTCGCGGGTGGTGCCCGGCAGGGTCCACACCTCGGCGGTGAAGCCGTTCAGGAGGAGGCGGTCGGTGCCGGTGGCGGGGAAGACGTCGACGACGGTGCGGCCGTCGCGGCTGCGCACGGCGCGGGCGTCGACCGGGTCGTGTCCCGCGGCGATGCGGCGCAGCACGTGGAGGTACGCGGTGACGGTCTGGGCGAGCGCCCACGGTGCGGTGATCCAGTCCTCGGCGGCCCAGGGCGACGTGGCGTCGTAGCCCTTGGCGCGGGCGGCGTCGGCGACCATCGCCGGGGCTCCGTCGGCGATCCGGGGCAGCATCCGTGCCAGCAGGTCGATCCGCTCGGCCAGGGCGGTGCCGGTCCAGGACGTGGCGTGCTCGCGCAGGTCGGCGACGGCGCGGTCCAGGGCGGTGGTGTCCGGTACTGCCGGTGCGGCGTTCAAGGGGTCAACTCCTGGTGTGATGGGGGGACTTGTCGGGTTCAGCGGCCGAGCCGGGCGCGGTCCCGCGCCGGGTCGACGAGCAGGACGGATGCCACGGCGCCGGCGGCGAGCAGTGCTCCCGACAGCAGGACCGCGTCCTGGTAGCCGACGGTGCCCCGGGCGTCGACGAGCGCGCCGACGACGGCGGGCGCGGCGAGACCGGCGGCCGTGACGACGGCGTTCATGGTGCCGAGGGCGCCGCCGCTGCGGGACGCCGGGGCGAGTTCGGCCACGGTGGTCGCGGCGACGGTCGCGTACGAGCCGCCGAACCCGAAGCCGAGGGCGATCAGGACGGTCCTGGCGGGGGCGCCGTCGACGAGGGGGACGGCCAGGCAGCAGACGGCGCCGATCGCGAGGAGCCGGCCGCCGACTCCGCCGCGGGCACGCCGGCTGCCGACGCCGCGTCGCATCAGACGTCCGGTGATGCCCGCCTGGGCGAGCAGGACGACGGCGCCGACGGTCCAGGGCGCGATGACGATCGTGCCTGCCGCGTCCGCGGAGTAGTCGAGTGCGTTGCGCAGGTAGGAGGGCAGCCAGACCAGCATCAGGGCGACGGTCCAGTAGCTGGTGAAGTAGGCGAGGGTGGCGCCGATCCAGGTGCGGCTCGCGAAGATCTTCCGGTACGGGAGGTCGGGTCCGCCCGCGTCCGGCACGCTCGCCCCGACTTCCCCGACTTCCCCCCGCGGCCCGTCCGTTCCCGCCGCCCGGTGCCGGCCGTCCGCGCCGAGCAGCGCCCAGGCGACCGCCCAGACAAGGCCCGCTCCGGCGAGCACCCACAGGGCGGCGCGCCAGCCGTGGTGCTGGATCAGCCAGGACAGGCCGGGGGCGGAGACGATGACGCCGAGCGTGACACCGAGGGTGATCAGGGCGCCCGGCAGATTGCGCCGGTGGTCGGGGAACCAGGCGAGCGTGGCCTGTTGGGCGACGGGGAACGCCGGTCCTTCGGCGGCGCCGAGGAAGACCCGGGAGACGACCAGGACGGCGAGTCCGCCGCCGATCGCGGCCGGCACCTGCGCCACGGACCACAGGACGGCCATCGCCAGCAGCAGGACCTTGGGCGAGACCCGGTCGGCGGCGAGGCCGACGAGGACGGCGGCGACGGAGAAGAGCAGGAAGAACGCGCTGTTGGCGAGGCCGAACTGAGTGGCGCTCAGGTGCAGGTCGGCGCGGATCTCGTCGGCGGCGAGCCCCAGCACGGACTTGTCGGCGAAGTTCACCATCATGAAGACGACGAGCAGCCCGGTGACGATCCAGGCGCGGCTGCTGCTGCCGGCGGCCTGCACGGTCCCGGCGGATTGCGGGGGCACAGTCGGTACCGCGGTCATGGGTCCTCCCGGGACGGATGCGGTGGTGCGTCGAAGATGCGGCGAGGCGCGGAGGGAGCGGAGGGCCGCCGGCGTGCGGGGCGCTGTGGCCCGTGCCCCGCACACCGGACGGCCGGCGGACGGTCAGGCGAGGGGGACGCCCGCGACGGCGATGCGCTCCATCACGCGGCGCTGCGGGAAGTAGTCGTTGATCGCGTAGTGCTGGGTCGCGATGTTGTCCCAGATCGCGACGGAGCCGGGCGCCCAGTGGAAGCGGGTCTGGAACTCGGGGACGCGTGCCTGCAGCACCAGTTCGTCGAGGAGCGTACGGCTCTGGGCCGCGGAGAGGCCGACGACGTGCGTGGTGAACGGCTCGTTCACGTAGAGGGTCTTACGGCCGGTGCGCGGGTGGCGCACCACGACGGGGTGCTCGACCGGCGGCAGGTCGCCCCGGAAGTGGGCGATCTGTTCCTGCGTCATGGTCGATCCCCAGCTGGGCACCCAGTCGTGGACCGCCGTGAGGTGCTCGATGCGCTCCTTCATGGCGTCGGTGAGGTTGTCGTACGCGGCTGCCATGTCCGCCCACATCGTGTCGCCGCCGGCGGCCGGGACCTCGACCGCGCGCAGCACGGAGCCGAGGGCGGGGGCGGCCATGAAGGAGTGGTCGCTGTGCCAGATGTTCTCGTTGCCGACGGCCGTCGCGTCCTTGGCGAGCCGGGAGACGCCGGCCGTCCCGGCCTTGGGGAAGAACGGGTTGGCCTCCGGCGGGCCCCAGACCGCGGCGAGGTCCACGTGGTGCCGCGGCTCGACGGCGGTCTGGTCGCGGAAGAAGATCACCTTCCACTCCAGGAGCGCCTGGCGCAGCTCCGCGGCGAGTGCGTCGCCGATCGGCGCGGCGAGGTCGACGCCGCCGATCTCGGCGCCGATGTGCGGGGTCAGCGGGGTGACGTCGAGGAGCTGGTACCGCGGGGCCTCGGTGCCCGGGGCGAGGCGGTCCAGGACGCGTCGGCCGTAGTGCATGAGCGGCTTGTCGAGTACGGGCTCGGGGGCGTCGGCGGTGGTCGCGGTGGCGGCCATGGTGGTTCCTCCCAGCAGCGGAGCTAATTACGTAACCGGCAGTATCGATATTGGGATGTGCCGGGGCAAGGGGTTGGGGAGAAGAAATTTCCGCGGGTGCTCGACGGCATGGAAAAGCCCCCGCGGCACGGCGTGAACCGCGTCGCGGGGGCGTGATCGGACGACTGCGCCGGGTGGCTGACGACGCGTCACGAAGGGGCGGCGACCGCCCGGCCGACGAGGTCCACGACCGATTCGACGAGTTCCTCGTCCGGCATCCGCTGCTCGCCGACCATCCGGAAGACGAGGGACGCGGCGACGAGCGTGGCGGCGGCGTCCACGTCGACGTCGGGCCGCACGTCGCCGCGGGCGACGCCGCGTTCCAGCAGGTGCCGGGTCTCGGCCATGACGCGGGCGGTGTACGCGCGGTACGCCCCGCGCTCCGAACCCGCCTCGGCCGCCGAGCCGATGACCCCGGCGAGCAGCCGGTCGACGCCCGGCCTGCGGTACGCCTCCATGCGCGCGGTCAGCACGGCGCGCAGTTCGGCCCGGAAGTCGCCCATGTCGGGGACCGACAGCGGCCCGATCCGTGATTCGGCGGCGGCGATGATCAGGTCCTGCTTGGTCGACCAGCGCCGGTACATCGCCGGTTTGCTGACGCCCGCGCGGGCCGCGACGGCGTCCATGGTCAGCGAGCCCATGCCGCTCTCGGCGACCAGGTCGACGACGGCGTCGAGAACGGCCCGGGTGACCCGTTCCTCCCGGGGGCGCCCCGGTCCCCTGCGTGCGGACTCCACCTGCTGCTCGGCCATGGCGTGACCCTACGCGGGCGCCGCCCGCCGGGCACGAGGGACCCCGTCAGCCGGCCAGTTCGGCGCGCAGCACGTGCTTGGTGACCTTCCCGGACGGCGTGCGGGGCAGTTCCGTGCGCAGGGCCAGTTCCCGCGGGATCTTGTAGCGGGCGATCCGCGGCTCCAGCCACTCCCGCACCCCCGCCAGGTCGAGTCCGGCGTCCGCGCGCGGCACGACCACGGCGACCACGGTCTCGCCCCACTGGGGGTGCGGCCGTCCGACGACGGCGACGTCGAGGACGTCCGGGTGGCCGCGCAGGGCGCCCTCGACCTCCTGCGACGCGACGTTCTCGCCACCGGTGATGATCACGTCCTTCATCCGGTCCACGACGGAGACGAAGCCGTCCTCGTCGACCTGCCCCAGGTCGCCGCTGCGGTACCAGTCCCCCGCGAAGACCTCGGCGGTGGCCGCCGGGTCGTCCAGGTAGCCGACCATCCGGGTGTCCGACCGCAGCCAGATCTCGCCGGTCTGTCCGGCTTCCGCGTCGGTCCCGTCCGGCCGCACCACCCGCAGGTCGACGCCCGGCATGCCGCCGCGCCCGATCGAGCCCGCCTTCTCCACCTGCTCGGCCGGGGAGAGCGAGGACCCCACGGGACCGGTCTCGCTCATCCCGTACACCTGGTGGAACGCGTCCGACCCGTACGCCTTCATCAGCCGGCGGGCCGTGTCGGCGTCCAGCGGTCCCGCTCCGTAGATCCACGCCCGGACGGACGTCAGGTCGAAGTCCGCGAGGTCCGGCACCGCCTGGACCGGCGCGATCAGGGCGATGGGCGCCCCGAACAGGGCGGTGACGCGCTCCCGTTCGATGGTCTCCAGCATGCCGCGGGGCTCGTACTCGCGCTGCAGCACGACCGTGGCGCCGAGCAGCAGCGTGCTCATCGTCCAGTTGTTGAGCGGCGAGGCGTGCCAGATCGGCATGCAGATCAGGAAGCGCTCGTCACGGTGGAGCGGGATCGAGGCCGCCGTGTAGGTGGCGGCCAGCGCGACGCCCCGGTGGGTGTGGACGCAGCCCTTGGGGGTTCCCGAAGTGCCCGACGTGTAGAGGATCTGCGCGATGTCGTCGTCCGGGCCGGGCTCGCCGGTCCAGGGCTCGGCGCGGGCGACGAGCGACTCGAAGGAGCCCTCGGGGCCGTCGCCGGCCGCGTCCGGGTGACTGACCAGCCAGCGCACCTGCGCGTTCGCCGCCGTCGCGCGCTCGCCGATCCCGGCGTCGACGACGGCGAGGCGCGCCCCGCAGTGCCGCAGCTGGCGCTCGACCTCGGCCGTCTGCAGCTTGTGGTTGACGGGGACGAGGGTGGCACCCGCGTACCAGGCACCGAACGCGGCGAACAGGAAGGCCGGGGTGTTGTGGGTCATCACGGCGAGCCGGTCCCCGGGCCCGAGTCCCGCCGCGCGCAGCACGGTCGCGGCGCGTCGGGCCGTCGCGGCGAACTCCCGGTAGGTCCACCGCTGTTCGCGGTAGACCACGGCTTCCTTGTCGCCGGCCGAGCGAACAGCGCTGTCCAGCAGGGCACTGAGGTGCATCACGTTCTCCTGACGAGCCGGCCGGTTCGGTGACCGGCCATGGCGTGAAGTTCTGAATGATGGTTCACTTCATGCATGGCCTACCGCAAGACCCCAGCCGAAATCAGTCGGCTCGATGCCGCCAGGGAGCGTCTCGTCACCTGCGCCACCACGGTCGTGGCGGACGTGGGCTGGTCCCAGGCGTCCGTGTCCGCCGTCGCGGGCGCGGCCGGCATCGCCGCCGGCTCGGTGTACCAGCACTTCCCGTCCAAGGCGGCGCTCGCCGTGGAGGTGTTCCGGCGCGCCGCGGGACGCGAGGTGGACGTGCTCGGCGAGGTGCTGCACGGGCCGGGCGACCCCGTCGAGCGGCTGGCCCGCGGCGTCCAGGTCTTCGCGCGCCGCGCCCTGGAGAACCGCGGCCTGGCCTACGCGCTGCTCGCCGCGCCGACCGAACCCGCGGTCGGCGCCGAGCGCCTCGACTTCCGGCGCCGCTACCGCGCGCTGTGGGCCGAAGTGGTGCGCGAGGGCGTGGCGGCCGGACACCTGCCGCCGCAGAACGCGGAGATCACCGCGGCCGCGCTCACCGGCGCGATCGGCGAGGTGCTCGTCGACCCGCTGGGCGCCCCCGACGCGAGCGCCGGCGACGCCCTGCTCACCGACCTCACCACGGCGGCGCTGCGGTGCGCCGGCGCCCCGACCGACTGAATCCCGGCTGAATCCCGCCCGCTGCCCCGGAGGAGCCCCATGTCCAGCAACCCCACCGCCGTCACCCACCAAGTGACCAACCAGGCACCGCCGTTGACCGGGCACGACGTCGCCGACGACCCGGTACTCCTGGAGGGCGTGCGCCGCGAGGGAGCCGAGTGGTGCCTCGACGACCTGCACCGGATAGGCCTCCGGGCGGGCAGTGAGGAGGTACAGCGCTGGGCCGAGCAGGCCAACACGTACGAGCCGGTGCTGCGCAGCCACGACCGGTACGGCAACCGGATCGACGAGGTCGACTTCCACCCCGCCTACCACGCGCTGATGGACGTGGCGGTGAGCGAGGGCCTGGCGGGCGCCGCCTGGGCGGACGAGCGGGTGGGCGCCCACGTCGCCCGCGCCGCCTCCTTCATGGTGTGGAGCAGTACCGAGGCCGGACACGGCTGCCCGGTCTCCATGACGTACGCCGTCGTCCCCGCGCTGCGCCACTCCCCCGACCTCGCCAAGATCTACGAGCCGCTGCTGACCAGCCGGGTCTACGAGTCCGGTCTGCGCACGCCCGCCGACAAGCCGGGGCTGCTCGCCGGCATGGGGATGACGGAGAAGCAGGGCGGCACCGACGTCCGCGCCAACACCACGGTCGCCACCGAACAGGCCGACGGCAGCTGGCGGTTGCGGGGCCACAAGTGGTTCACCAGCGCCCCGATGAACGACCTGTTCCTGGTCCTCGCGCAGGCGCCCGGCGGGCTCTCCTGCTTCCTGGTGCCGCGGGTCCTGCCGGACGGCAGCCGCAACACTTTCCGCATCCAGCGGCTCAAGGACAAGCTCGGCAACCGCTCGAACGCGAGCAGCGAGCCGGAGTTCGACGACACGGTGGCCTGGCTCGTGGGCCCCGAGGGCAAGGGCGTGCGCACGATCATCGACATGGTGACGATGACGCGGCTCGACTGCGTCCTCGGCTCCGCGTCGGGCACCCGCGCCGCCCTCGCGCAGGCCGCCCACCACGCCCGGCACCGCTCGGTGTTCGGCGCCAAGCTCATCGACCAGCCGCTGATGCGCAACGTACTGGCCGATCTGAGCCTGGAGTCGGAGGCCGCCACGACGCTCGCACTGCGCCTGGCCGGTGCCGCGGACCGGGCCCAGCGCGGCGACGCGGGTGAGCGCGCGTTCCTGCGCCTGGCCACCGCCGTCGGCAAGTACTGGGTGTGCAAGCGGCAGCCCGTCGCCGTCGCCGAGGCGCTGGAATGCCTCGGCGGCAACGGCTACGACGAGGCGTCGGGCATGCCGCGGCTGTACCGCGACGCCCCGCTCAACGGCATCTGGGAGGGCTCCGGCAACGTGAACGCCCTCGACATGCTGCGCGCCCTGGCCCGCGAGCCGGAGTCGCTGGCGGCGTTCCGTGCCGAGATCGAGGCGGCGGCCGGCGCCGACGCGCGGCTCGACGCGGCCTGGCGGGAGCTGCAGGGCGAGCTCGTCCTCACCGAGGACGCCCCGCTGCGCGCCCGCCGCGTCATCGAGCGCGCCGCCCTCGTCCTGCAGGGTTCGCTGCTCGTGCGGCACGCGCCGGCCGCCGTCGCCGACGCCTTCTGCGCGTCCCGGCTCGCCGGCGACCGCGGCCAGGCCTTCGGCACGCTGTCCGCCGGGACCGACTTCGCGGCGCTCCTGGACCGGCTGCCCGCCTGACGGCCCGGGCCCGCACGGCACGCACGGCCGGACGGGCCCCGGCTCAGCTCCGGGACGACTCCTTCACGCTGCACCGGTCCGTGTCCGCCGGACACCAGTGGGTCCGGCCGCCCACCAGATGCAGTTCCAGATCGGCGTCGCGCATGCCGTTGCGGTCGAGGGCCGCGCGCAGCGCGGTGGGCGCCGGCTGGGGCGGCAGGCCCAGGACGCCGATGACCACGATGCCGTTGCGGGCGTCGACGGAGGCGATCTCCCAATGGCCCGCGGCGGCCCACCGCTCGGCGACCGGGCGCGCGTCGGCCGCGAGAGCACGGTCCCGGGCGACCGTCACGGTGCCGGTGGTCAGCGGCACCGCGATCAGCACCACCAGCACGATCACCGCGGCCAGCGTGCTGCCGTGGAACCGGCCCACCCGCAGCCCACCCTCCTGCGCGACGGCCCGTACCCGGTACACCAGGAAGACGATGGTGCCGGTCGCCACGATCGCGGCCACGTTCGTCGCGAAGAGCAGCGCCGACTGCGAGGCGTCGTGGTAGCGCCCGACCGTGACGAGCAGCCCGGTCACCGCCAGGGGCGGCACCAGCGAGATGGCGATCGCGACGCCGGGCAGCGTGTCGGAGATGTCGGCGCGGACGAGCGCGAAGGCTCCGACCGTACCCGTGGCGAGCGCGGCCAGCAGGTCGATCAGCCGGGGGCTGATCCGCGAGGACACCTGGCTGTTCGACGCGAACGCGTCGGGCGGCGCGGCGATCCAGCCCAGCAGCATGCCGATCGCGATCACCGCGAGGGCGCCGCCGAGGACGAGCAGCGCGCACCGCACCACCTGCGCACGGTCGGCCAGGACCAGGGCGAGGGCGCTGCCCAGGATCGGGGTCATCAGCGGGGCGACGATCATCGCGCCGATGACGGTGGCGGTCGAGTCGCCGACCACGCCGGCGCTCGCGATGACCGCGGCGAGCAGCAGCAGTCCCCAGAACCGCGTCGAGCTCGGGCTGCGCGGGTCGCGCTCGATGAAGAGGGTGTCGGCCATCCGCCGCACCGCGACCGCGTCGACCGTCGCCATCCGCATGCTCCCTCTCCGCTGCCCCGCACTGCTCGCCACGGCTGTCAGCTCGCCACGGCGGTCGCGTTCAGCATCGTCGCGGCCTCGTCACCCCGCCATTCGGACCGCTCCGACCGGACGGCCGCCCGGAATGCGGGTGCCGGAGCCGGAGGCGATACTTCGCACGAGGCGGCCGTGATCAGGAGGCGGGATGGCGTGGACGACCCGGCTCAACCGGCTGCGCGACGGCGCCGAGCGGCGCTTCCCCGTCCTCACGGAGCTCAGCGGCCGGCTGGTCTCGGGCCAGCTGCTCGACTCGGCGACCCGCCTCGCGGCACAGGCGTTCCTGGCCTCCGTCCCGCTGCTGTTCGCCGTCGCCGCGTTCACCCCGCGCGGGGTGCGGGAGCAGCTCCAGGACTCGCTGCGGGCGATGTTCGGTCTCTCCGGCGCGTCGGACCAGGAACTCGCCCAGGTCCTCGGCCACTCCGACGACACCGGGCTGCGGGAGACCAGCGGCGCCGTCGGCGTGCTGATCGCCCTGGTCTCCGCGACCAGCTTCAGCCGCGCGATGGCCCGGGTCTGCGAGCGGGCCTGGGCGCTGCCCCGCGCTGCGACCCGGATCGCGGCGTGGCGGTGGGTGGCCTGGCTCCTGACGATGCTGGTGCTGGTGTTCCTCCAGGGCCCGATCCGCACCGGGTTCGGGACGGGCGCCGTGCTCGGCGTCCCGCTCTACTTCCTGATGAGCGCGGGGATGTGGCTGTGGACGCAGCACCTCCTCCTGGCCAAGCGGATCGGCTGGCTGCAACTGCTGCCCGGTGCGCTGCTCGCCGCCGCCGCGACCAGCGCGCTGGCGCTCACCGCCCCGCTGTACATGCCGCGGGCGATCGACCGGGCGCTCGGCGAGTACGGCTCGCTCGGTCTGGTCCTGGCCATGCTGTCCTGGCTGATCGCGGTGTGCGCGGCGGTCACGTTCGCGGTGACGATCGGTGCGGTGCTGGCCCAGGAGCCGCCGCTGAACCGGTTCCTCGTCCCGCGCGACGCGGCCGCCCGGGACACCGGCGCGCAGGACGTCTCCGCTCAGACGTGAACGCCGCGGACGTGCAGCCACGGCATCGGGTCGATGCCGGAGCCCAGCTGGGGCGTGACCCGGACCTCGAAGTGGAGGTGCGGGCCGCTGACGTTCCCGGTCGCGCCCGACAGGCCCAGGGCCGTGCCCGCCGCGACCTCGTCACCGGGCGAGACGCCGATCAGCGAGAGATGGGCGTACTGCGTGCAGTAGCCGTTCGGATGGCGGACGACGACCTGGTTGCCGAAGCCGTCGCCGCAGCCCACGAAGAGCACGGTGCCCGCGCCGACCGCCCGTACCGTCGTCCCGGTGTCGACGGCGAAGTCCTGCCCGGTGTGGCGGTGCGCCCAGCGGTCGCCGCCCGCGCCGAACCCGGCCGACAGGGGGGCCGGGTCGACGGGCGCCACCCAGGTCCGGTCGGTGGCGGTGCCGAGACCGGCGACGTCGCCCTGCGCGCAGTCGCCGCGGCTCGCCGGAACGGCCTGCGGCACCTGCGCCCGCCGCAGTTCCGCCTGCGCCTCGTCCAGGCGCGCCTCGATCTGCGCGCGGGCGGTGGCCCGGCGCGTGGCCTGGACGCGCTGCGCGCCGAGCAGCCGCGCGGCCGTGGCCCGGTCCGCCGCGATCCGGTCCCTGGCCTGGCGTACCCGGTCAGTGAGCTGACCCGCGGCGCGGTCGCCGCGCCGGGCCCGTACCGCGCCGTCGAGGGCCCGCTCGGGCGAGCGCGAGGTGATCAGCGGAAGCACGGGACCCCACAGTCCGCCGCCGCCCGAGCGGTACTCGGCGCGGGCCTGCTGCCCCAGGGCGCGCAGCAGCCCGTCGAGCCGACGCTGCTCGGCGGCCTCCCGCCGACCGGTCCTGGCCAGCTCCCGCGCACCGCTTTCCACCGCGGCGCGGGCCTGTTCGTAGGCCTCGACCGCGCGGGCGGCGTCCCGCATCAGCCGCTCGGCGCGCGCCGCCGCGGCGGCCCGGTCACCGCCCGGCGGCCCGTCCGCCGCATGACCCGGCACGGCCCCGGCCACGACTGCCGTCAGCAGCGCCGCCGCACTCCCTACGCGTCCCACCCATCGCATTGACCGACTGTCGCAAAACGGACAGGGGTCTTCCGTGCGACATCGCCGGTGTGCCGCCCGCAGTCCACCGGACGCAGTAGGGGGGCGCGGTCGGATCCGCCGCGGTGCGTCTACCGTCAGCGGTCGCTTCGCTCCGCCGGTGCCGCCCGGCCGAGCGTCAGCCGTCGCCGGGCGGCGCGGACACCTCGGCCGCTCCCCCGCGCCGCACGCGCCGCAGCACCTCGTCGTGGAGCGCCCCGAGACCGCCGGGCGGCACCGGCACCGGGCTGCCCGTGAGCGTGTACCACTCGTCGGCCCCGGTGTACTGGACGGCGACGTGGGCGGCGCCGTCCGAACGGCGGACCGTGGCGACGGTGACGTCACCGGTGATGACCCCGACCTCGTCGGTCATGGCACCGCCGGGCCCGGCCCGCACCGCTCCCTCGATCCGCTCGTCCCGCGGGTCGTCGGTCATGAGGAGCAGGTGCCCAGCATTCGGTTCAGCATGTCCTTCTCCGCGTCGGTCACGGTCAGTTCGTACGTCGACTTCACCGCCACCCAGGAGCGCGCGTAGGCGCACCAGTACGTCGTGACCGGCGGCTGCCACTCGTCGGGGCCCTGGTCGCCCTTGGACCGGTTCGACGAGGCCGACACCGACAGGAGTTGAGGATGCGTCAGATCATTGGCGAACGCCTTGCGCTGCTCCTGGGTCCAGGAGTCGGCGCCGGACCGCCAGGCGTTGGCCAGCGGCACGGTGTGGTCGATGTCGAGGTCACCGGCGTCGGTGAAGGTCTTTCCGTCGTAGACGCTGACCCAGGTCCCGGAGACGGGCTTGCACGCGGCGTCCCGCTCGACGCCCTTGCCGTCCCGCTCCAGGACGACTTCGCGGGTGCTGCAGTCGTCGCCCTGCTCGGCCCAGTGCGGGAACCGGGCGCGGCTGTAACCGGACATGGAGCCGTGGGGCGCCACCTTGAGATCCGCCAGTTCCGTACGGGCCGTGCCCACGGTCGGCAGGCCCGGGAGCGTTCCGGTACCCGCTGCCGGTCCGGCGGCTCCGCTCGCCGACGCGGACGGCCCGGCGCTCCCCGCCCCGTCGGCTCCGCCGTCTCCGTCACCGGGACCGGCGGCACTGCACCCGGCCAGGAGCAGCAGGGCGACGAGTCCCGAACTCCCGTACCAGCAACGCGCCTGACGCCCCGTGACCCGCTTCGTTCCGTCTGTCGCACTTCGCACGTCCGCACCCTATGCGGCACCACTGCGCGCACGGGGGCACCTCGACAGCGCGTTCACATTCGGCAGCGGGATGTTCACCGAGCCCCCGCCGGACGGCGAACCGGCCCGCCACCCGGCCCCCGGTCAACCCCCAGTGCTCTCCCGCACGATGACCTCGTGCCCGACGACGTGGTCCTGCAACGGGCTGGTGTCCGGGTCGTCGATCCGGTCGAGCAGGAGCGCCACCGCGGCCCGGGCGATCTCCCTCTTGTCGGGGGCCACCGTCGTCAGGCTCGGCACGCTGAACTGCGACGCCTCGATGTCGTCGAAGCCCACCACGTCGAGCTCGCCCGGCACGCTCACGCCCCGCTCGTACAGGGCGCGCAACGCACCCAGGGCGAGGTGGTCGTTGAGGCACAGCAAGGCGTCCGGGCGGGGGTCCGCGTCCAGCAGGGCGGCCGCGGCCCGCGCGCCGTCGCGCCAGTGGAACGCGTCCACCGGCACCACGAGGTCGCTGTCGAAGGGGACGTGGGCCTCCTTCAGCGCCTCGCGGTAGCCGTCGGTGCGGAGCCGGTCCGTGCCCTGCGGGCCCCGCACCATCCCGCCCACGACGGCGATCCGGCGCCGGCCGCGGGACAGCAGGTGCGCGGTGGCCTCGCGCGCGGCGGCGACGTTGTCGATGGCGACGTGGTCGGTGCTGCCCTCGGCGGGCCGCTCGCCGAGCAGGACCACGGGGAGCCTGCGGTCCCTGGTGGCCACGTCACGGGGGTGCAGGGCGAGCGGGCTGAGGATCACGCCGTCGGTGAACTGGGCGTCGAAGCCGTGCAGCGCCGCCAGTTCCCGCTCGCGCACCCCGTTCGTCTGGTGCAGCAGCACGGTCTGCCCGCGCCGGTCCGCCTCGGCCATCACGTGCTTGGCCAGCTCGGCGAAGTAGGCGACGTCCAGTTCGGGAACCGCCAGGGTGATCATGCCGGTGCGGCCCTGGCGGAGCTGCCGGCCCGCGATGTTGACCCGGTAACCGAGCGCCTCGATGGCCTCCTTCACGGTCTCGCGGGTCCGGTCCGAGACGTGCTCGAAGTTGTTGATCACGTTGGAGACCGTCTTGGGCGAGACGCCCGCGTACTCCGCCACGTCCTTGATCCTGGGTCTGGCCGCCACGCTGTTCATTCCTTCCGTCTGCCACCCGCGATCGTATCGACCATCACGAATCGGTTTCGGGGCGGATCCTTGACCGTCCCGCACATTTACATCGATGTAATTCGCATGGTGCCATGGGCACGCACCGATCAGCACCGCGTTGCTGACGCTCGTCCACGCGTTCCCGCGACACCCCGTGCGGCAAGGAGTCCCATGCCTGTCCCCACCCCCGCCACCACGCCCCGGCCCGAGTACCCGCGCCCGCAGTTCGTCCGCGAGGCCTGGCTCAATCTCAACGGCGTGTGGCAGTTCGAGATCGACCGCTCCGACACCGGCCTCGAACGGGGCCTGCGGGAGCGCGAGTTGACCGGCAGCATCGTGGTGCCGTTCTGTCCGGAGTCGGAGCTCTCGGGGGTCGGGGACACCGACTTCCTGGAGGCCGTCTGGTACCGCCGGACGGTCACCGTGCCCGCCGAGTGGGACGACAGCCGGGTGCTGCTGCACTTCGGCGCGGTGGACCAGGACACCACGGTGTGGGCGAACGGCGTCGAGGTGGCGCGGCACCGCGGCGGCTTCACGCCGTTCACCGCCGACCTCGGCGAGGTGGCCGCCGCCGGCGCGGAGCTGACGCTCGTGGTGCGGGCCAGGGACACCCGGCACGGCCCGCAGGCCCGCGGCAAGCAGGCCACCTGGTACGCCAACTCGCACTGCCACTACACCCGGACGACCGGCATCTGGCAGACGGTGTGGCTGGAGCCGGTGCCGCGGAGCGTCGCCCTGAAGCGGCCGCGGATCACCCCCGACCTGGCCTCCGGATCGTTCTTCCTGGAGCTGCCGCTGAGCCGCAACGCGCCGGGGCACCGCGTCCGCGCCACGCTGTCGGACGAGCACGGCACCGTGGTGAGCGCCGAGACCCGCGCGGACCTCGGCCTGAGCCCCCGGCTGGCGCTCACCGTGCCCGAGGACCGGCTGCGCGCGTGGTCGCCGGCCGACCCGCACCTGTACGACCTCGTGCTCGACGTCGTCGACGCCGACGGCGCGCCGGTGGACCGGGTCACCTCCTACGCGGGCCTGCGCTCGGTCGCCGTCGACGGCAAGCGGCTCCTCCTCAACGGCGAGCCGGTCTTCCAGCGCCTCGTCCTCGACCAGGGCTACTACCCGGACGGTCTGATGACCGCGCCGAGCGACGCCGCGCTCGTCCGCGACATCGAACTCGGCCTGGCCGCGGGCTTCAACGGGGCCCGGCTGCACGAGAAGGTCTTCGAGGAGCGGTACCTGTACCACGCGGACCGGCTGGGCTACCTGGTCTGGGGCGAGTTCGGCGACTGGGGCTGCGAGGTCGGCGCCCGCGACGACAACCAGCGCCCCGACGCCTCGTACGTCGCGCAGTGGCTGGAGGCCGTGGAGCGGGACTACTCGCACCCGGCGATCGTCGGCTGGTGCCCGCTCAACGAGACGTACCAGCACCTGCACGACCGGATCACCCAGCTCGACGACGTCACGCGGGCCATGTTCCTGGCCACCAAGCAGGCCGACGGCACCCGCCCGGTGATCGACGCGTCCGGGTACGCGCACCGGGTGCTGGAGACCGACGTGTACGACTCGCACTGCTACGAGCAGGACCCGGCCGCCTTCGCCAAGGTGATGCACGGCCTCGCGCAGGACAGGCCGCACGTCAACTCCGGCCCGGAGGGCCGCCCTTGGTCCGTTCCGTACCGCGGTCAGCCGTACTTCTGCAGCGAGTTCGGCGGCATCTGGTGGGACCCCGAGGCGGCCGACGCGGCGGGCGACGAGCGCGACGCCTCCTGGGGGTACGGCGAACGGCCGCGCACCGCCGAGGAGTTCGTCGAGCGGTTCACCGGTCTGACGGGCGTGCTGCTCGAGGACCCGGACATGTTCGGCTACTGCTACACCCAGCTCACGGACGTCTTCCAGGAGCGCAACGGCGTGTACCGCTTCGACCGCACCGAGAAGGTCGACACCACTCTGCTGCGCCGGGCCCAGCTGCGCCCGGCCGCGTTCGAGGACGCCGAGTAGTCCGGCCCTCGCCCGCCACCACCATCCGCGTATTACATCGATGTAAGGAGAGCCCTATGACCGGCACACCCGCCTCCGTCGGTCGCCCCGCACTCACCAGACGACGCGCGCTGACGGCCGCGCTGGGTGCCGGGGCCGCGGTCCTCGGCGCCGGAGCGCTGAGCGGCTGCGGCAGCGCGCTCGCGGCCGGCGACTCGACCGTGCGCCTGTGGGACCTGTTCAGCGGGGCCGACGGCGGCCTGCTCAACGACATGGTGCGCGAGGCCCGGCCCGACATGCCGGGCACGCGCATCGAGCGCACGGTCCTGGAGTGGGGCACCCCGTACTACACGAAGCTCGCCATGGCCTCGGCCGGCGGGCGCGGCCCGGACGTCGCGATCGCGCACATGTCGCGCCTCGCGGGCTACGCACCGACCGGTCTCGTGGACCCGTGGGACCTGGACCTGCTGGCCGAGTTCGGGGTCCGCAAGAGCGACTTCGCCGACGCCGTGTGGTCGCGCACCCAGTACGAGGGCCGCACGTACGCGATCCCGCTGGACACCCACCCGTTCATCGTCTTCTTCCATCCGGAGCCGGTGAAGAAGGCCGGGCTGCTGACGAAGGACGGCACGCTCGACGCGGACGCGTTCTCGTCGCCCGACACGTTCCTCGCCGCGGGGCGGGAGTTGGCGAAGGCGTCCGGCAAGCAGGGCATCGCCTTCGGCTACGCCACGGACACCGCGCAGGGCTGGCGGCTGTTCTACGGCCTGTACCGGCAGACGGGCGGCGCGTTCACGCTGCCGGCGGGCGGTCCCGCCGAGGTGGACGTGGACCGGATGGCCGAGGTCATCGCGTTCATGGCCAAGCTGGTCGACGGCCGGACGAACCCGAAGCGCCTGGACTACGCGGCCGGGCTCGCCTCGTTCACCAACGGGCAGACCGCGATGATCCTGTCCGGCGAATGGGAGCTCGGCACGTTCCGGGCGGCGGACAAGAACGTGGGCGCGGCGCCCATGCCGACCGTCTTCGGCACCCCGGCCGTGTACGCCGACTCGCACTCGTTCGTGCTCCCGCACCGCGAGCACCCCGACGAGGACCACCGGCGGCGCACCCACCAGGCGATCGCCGCGCTCCTCAAGGCGGGGCAGATCTGGGCGACGGCCGGTCACATCCCGGCGTACGAGCCGATCACCCGCACCCCGGAGTACGCCGCCCTGCTGCCGCAGGAGCACTACAAGTCGGCGGCGGACCACGTCGTCCTCGACCCCGCCGTGTGGTTCGCGGGCGCGGGCTCCGACTTCCAGAACGCCATGTCGCAGGTCCTCCAGCAGGCCCTGCTCGACGGTCTCGCCCCGGACCGTGCGGCGCGCGCGATGGTGCGGCGCCTGAACACCTTCCTCGCCAAGCCCAGCCCGGCCTGACCGGCCGCGACCACCTCGCAGGAGGCACGACGATGTCCTCTCCCCACGCCTCGCCCAGGCCGGGGCTCCCGGCGCTGCGGCGGCTGTTCTCCCCCGGTCTGCTCTTCGCGCTCCCCTTCCTCGTCCTGTTCGCCGTGTTCATGGTCTGGCCGCTGGGCCAGGGGCTGTGGATGAGCCTCACGGACCGGGCCCTGTCGGCGCACGCCCCGTCGTTCATCGGCCTCGACAACTTCACCGAGGCGTTCCGGGACGCGGAGATGTGGCGTGCGCTCGGCCACACCGTCTGGTTCACCGTCCTGTCGACGGTCCCGCTGGTCGTGGTGGCGCTCGGCATGGCGCTCCTGGTGCACACCGGGCTGCCGGGGCAGTGGGTGTGGCGGCTCGCGTTCTTCGCGCCGTACCTGCTCCCGGTCGGTGTGGTCGGCCTGCTGTGGATCTGGCTGTACCAGCCGGACCTCGGCCTCTACAACCACCTCCTGGACGCCCTCGGACTGACCCAGTACGCCTGGCTCAGCGACGAGTCGGTGGCCATGTGGGCCATCGCCCTCACCACCCTGTGGTGGACGGTCGGCTTCAACTTCCTGCTCTACCTCGCCGCGCTCCAGTCGGTCCCCGACCACCTGTACGAGGCGGCGGCCATCGACGGGGCCGGGGCCTGGCGCCGGCTGTGGTCGATCACGCTGCCGCAGCTCAGCCGGATCACGGTCGTGATCACGGTGCTGCAGGTCCTGGCGTCCCTGAAGGTCTTCGACCAGGTGTACCTGATGACGAAGGGCGGCCCGAACAACTCCACGCGCCCGGTCGTCGAGTACGTCTACGACGTCGGCTTCACCGGCTACCGGCTCGGTTACGCCTCGGCGATCAGTTACATCTTCTTCGCCCTGGTCGTCCTCGCCTCCGCCGCCCAGTTCTTCGCACTCCGCCGCCGGGAGAAGTGACCATGACCTCCACCGAGACCCCCGTCCGCACCTCGTCGGCGCCGCGCCGCGCCGTTCCCGTCCGGCCGTTCGGACGCCCGCCGCGCCCGGCCAGGACCCGGACGAACCTGACGCTCGGGGCGGGCAGGACCACGCGCGTCCTGGCCCTCACCGTGCTCGCGATCGGGGCCGTGGTGTGGCTGCTGCCGATGGCGTGGGCGGTGCTCACCGCGCTCAAGTCGGATCAGGACGCCAGCGATCCGCTGCACTGGCTGTGGCCGGAGCACGGCTTCACCCTCAAGGCGTTCAGCACCGTGTGGGAGCGCGGCGACCTGCCGCTGTGGATGCTCAACAGCTTCCTCATCGCGGCCGCCGTCACCGTGGTCACCGTGCTGGTCTCCGCGATGGCCGGATACGCCTTCTCGCGCACGCTGTTCGCGGGCCGGCGGTGGCTGTTCGTGCTCACGGTCGCGGCCGTCCTGGTGCCGCCGCAGATCCTGATCGTGCCGTGGTTCCAGCAGATGCTGACGCTGCACCTGCTCGACACGTACGCGGCGGTGATCCTGCCGCAGACGGTCGCGCCCGTCATGGTGTTCATCCTGAAGAAGCACTTCGACTCGCTGCCCAGGGAGTTGGAGGAGGCGGCCAGGATCGACGGCGCGGGGCACTGGCGGATCTTCTGGTCGGTGCTGCTGCCGCTGTCGCGGCCGATGCTCGCGGCCGTCGCGATCTTCGTGTTCATCGGCGCGTGGAACAACTTCCTGTGGCCGTTCGTGTCGACGTCCGACCCGTCCCTGATGACGCTGCCCGTCGGCATCACGTCGGTGAAGGACGCGTACGGCGTCCAGTACGCGCAGTCGATGGCCTCGGCCGTGCTCGCCGCGCTGCCGCTCGTCGTGGTCTTCATGTTCTTCCAGCGGCACATCGTCAAGTCGGTGGCCACCACGGGTCTCGGCGGTCAGTGAGGCCGGCACCCCGCCGGGCGGCGGACCCGCCGCCCCTGGCGCCTCGTTGACACCTCCGTCTCCCTTCCCTACCGTCCTGAAGCCGTGGGACTTACATCGATGTAAGGAGCCGCTCATGCGTGCACGGCCCCGTACCGCCCTCGTCACCGCACTTCTCGCCCTGCTCGTCGGTCTGCTCGTCGCGCCGCAGGCCGCCGCGCAGAAGCCGGCGCCGGCCGCCGCCTCGACCACCTTCCGCAATCCGCTCAACACGGGCCCCGACCCGTTCCTCGCCTACGCGAACGGGGCGTACCACCTCACCACCACCCAGGGCGACAGCATCCGGATGTGGCGCTCGCCGTCCCTGGCGACGCTGCTGGACGCCGACCCGATCACGGTCTGGACGGACACCGAGGCCTCGCGCAACCAGCACATCTGGGCGCCGGAGTTCTACCGCTTCGGCAACCGCTGGTACCTCTACTACACGGCCGACGACGGCACGGACGACCACCACCGGCTCTACGTCCTGGAGTCGGAGCGCGACGACCCGGCGGGCCCGTACCACTTCAAGGCGAAGCTCACCCCGCCCAACCACGCGAACGACTTCGCCATCGACCCGGGCATCCTGCAGCACGACGGCCGCCTCTACCTGGCCTACAGCGGCATCAATCCGTACCAGCACAACGGCCTCAACATCGCGCCGATGTCCAACCCGTACACGGTCTCGGGCGACGCGGTCGCGATCGACGCGGCGGGCGGCTGCCCGGAGGTCCGCGAGGGGCCCGAGTTCCTGAACCGCAACGGCCGTACGTGGATGACGTACTCGACCTGCGACACGGGCAAGCCGGACTACCAGGTGTGGATGATGTCGCTGCCGAACGGCGCCGACCCGCTGGTCCCCGGCAACTGGACGCAGCGCTCCGGCCCGGTCTTCTCCCGCGCCGACGACCGGGGCGTGTTCGGCCCGGGCCACCACGCCTTCTTCACGTCCCCCGACGGCACGGAGGACTGGCTGATCTACCACGCCAAGACCACGTCGACCAACACCTACAGCAACCGCACCACCCGCGCCCAGAAGATCGGCTGGAACGCGGACGGCAGCCCGGACCTCGGCACTCCGCAGGCCATGGGCGCCACCCAGAACCTGCCCTCCGGCGACCCCGGTTCGGGGAACCACTGGATCAACGACGACGGCCGGTCCAGCGGTTCGGGGTCCGTCGCGTACACGGGCACCTGGAACTCCGGTACCGGCTGCGCGGCGCAGTGCTTCTGGAGCGACGACCACTGGAGCGACCAGGCGGGCAACACCGCCACGTTCAGCTTCACCGGCACCCGGATCGCGCTGCTGTCGGTGAAGGACACCGGCAACGGGATCGCCGCGATCAGCGTCGACGGCGGCCCCGAGCAGCGCGTCGACTTCTACGGGGCGATCCGCACCGGCGAGACCCTGCAGTACCTCAGCCCGCGCCTGGCGAACGGTCCGCACACCCTGCGGGTCCGGGTGACCGGCGAGCGCAACGCGTCGTCCGGCGCCGCGTTCGTGAGCGTGGACCGCGCCGAGGTGTACACGGACTGACCCGCGGACCGATCCGCGGAATGGCTGGCCCCGGCTCCCCGTCCCCGACGGGGAGCCGGGGCTCAGTCCTCCTCGATCTCGATCTCCAGCAGGCAGAACCCGCCGCCGTGGCAGGCGCCGCAGACCTCGCCGTCCCGGCTCCCGCTGCCGTGGCAGGCGCCGCACAGGCCGTCGTGCCACGTCGTCCCGTCCAGCGCGTAGTGCGGGCGCGGATAGTGCGTGTCGGCGAGGAGGCACTCGACCTGTGTCTCCGGGTGCCGCCGCACGCACAGGTCCTGCCCGGAACGCCGGTGTCGACCGTCCTGGATGATGACTCCTCCGTCATGGGTGCCTGGTGTTCCCCTGTCGTGTTCCAGGGATAGCACCCGGCACTGACACTCAGGGGGTGACGGTCCGCACGGCGGTGACGACCACGGCCGTGTACGGCATGGTGAACGTGCCGCCGAGCGCGTCGATCACGGCGCCGGTGCCCGTCAGCAGGGCGGTCAGTCGCTCCGGCGCGTACTGACCGGCCTCGCCGCTGGTGCGCATCTGCTCCAGCCACTCGTCCCGGGTGTAGGTCCGCTCCCAGTCGAAGCGCCACTCCTCCGGTTCGCCGAAGGAGCCGTCGGTGCGCAGCCCGTCGGCCACCGTGGCGAAGATCGGGCCGTACGCGTCGAGGGTGGCGCGGGCCCACGGGTTGCGCGGGGCGTCGGGCAGCGCCGCGAGGTGGGCGGCGGAGAAGGCCGCCGCGAGGTCGGGGGCGGGCCGGTGCACGTTCCAGAACAGGGCGATCCGGCCACCGGGCCTGAGCACGTCGGCGGCCTTCGCGGCGCCCGCGGCCGGGTCGATCCAGTGCCAGGTCTGTCCCGCGACGACGGCGTCGAAGGTCCGGCCCGCGGAGTCCCACGTCTCGAAGCCGGACACCTCGACGTCGAGCCCGCCGCCCCGCGCGAAGGCGGCCATCCGCGGGTCGGCGTCGACGCCGAGGACGGTGCAGCCGGCCGCCCGGAACTGGCGGGCCGCGATGCCGGTGCCGCAGCCGACGTCGAGGAGGGCGGGGCCCGGCGCGGCATCGGCGATCCGGCGCACCAGGGCGTCGGGATAGCGGGGTCTGGTCCGGTCGTAGCGCTCGGGGTCGGCGCCGAAGGACTCGGCCATGTGGCGGGCCCTGTGCGGTTCTTCTGCGGGCGTACGCGACTGAGTGGGCATGCGCCCACCCTAGTGGGCACCTGCCCACTCGTCTACGGTTGCCCCAGTCGACGAAGGAGATGCGCAGGTGCCGACCGGTGTGGCGCTACGGGATGTGCGGGGGCAGCTCTTCGACGCGGCCGAGCGGGTCCTGCTGCGGGACGGCGCGGCGGCGCTGACGAGCCGGGCGGTCACCGCCGAGGCGGGCTGCGCGAAGGGCGTGCTGCACCGGCACTTCACGGACTTCGACGCGTTCCTCGCCGAGCTGGTGCTGGACCGCGTGGGCCGGATCGATGCGCTGGCCGGGGCGCTGCGGGCGTCCGCGGGGTCGGGGTCCGTCGTCGACCACCTCACGGATGCGCTCACCGAGCTGTTCACGCCGGTCGCCGTGTCGATGGTCGGCCTCGTCACCTTCCGCGACGGGCTGCGGGCCAGGCTGCGCGCGGCGGGGCAGCCGGGGGTGCCGGTGCTGGTGCAGGCGACGGCCGCGCTGACCGGATATCTGCGGGCGGAGCGGGAGCTGGGCCGGATCGCGCCCGGCGCCGACGCCGAGATGCTCGCGCTCTCCCTGATCGGGACGGCTCATCTGCTGTTCGCGGGCCGCGACGAGGAACCGGGTGACGGCGCCGTGCGCAAGGTCGTCGAGTCCGTCACCTCCGGGGCGCTCACCGGGTGAGCGAGGACCCGGCCCCTTGGGTACAGGCGATCGACCGGACAACCGTCCGAGGGGCGGCCGGGGGCCGGCCGTCACCCCGGTGCGCGTACGGCGGTTGAGGACGGTGGACGCACCGCGCCGCCCGACGGCGTACGCGTCCCGGCGGCGGCCACGACACTGTGCGGGTGTGTCCGACGTGGCCGCCGCTCAGGACGAAGGGGCCCGCTCCGGTGACCGGAGCGGGCCCCTGTGCACGGGGTGGCGGTGGCCTCAGCCGCGGACGGACTCCAGTTCGCGGTCGTCCTGCGGGGCCGGTGGCGGGGTCAGGCTCTTGTGCAGCTTCTCGCCCTCGACGTCGACGTTCGGCAGCAGCTTGTCGAGCCAGCGGGGCAGCCACCAGGCCGACTTGCCGAGCAGGGCCATGACCGCGGGCACGATCGCCATCCGGACCACGAACGCGTCGAAGAGGACGGCGACGGCGAGGCCGAAGCCCATCATCTTGATCATGTCGTTGTTCTCCATGATGAAGCCGGAGAAGACGCTGATCATGATGACCGCGGCGGCGCCGACGACCCGGCCGCCGTGCCGGAAGCCGGTCACGATGGCCTCGCCGGGGCGCGCCCCGTGGACGTAGGCCTCCCGCATCCGGGTCACGAGGAACACCTCGTAGTCCATGGCGAGACCGAAGACCACGCCGATCATGAAGATCGGCATCATCGACATGATCGGGCCCGGCTGGTCGACGCCCACGATGTCCGCGAGCCAGCCCCACTGGAAGACCGCGACCACGGCGCCGAGCGCCGCCGCCACCGACAGGAGGAAGCCGAGCGCGGCCTTGAGCGGCACCAGGATCGAGCGGAAGACCAGCATCAGGAGCAGGAAGGCCAGTCCGACGACGAGCAGGAGGTAGGGCACGAGCGCGTCGTTCAGGGTCTGCGAGAAGTCGATCGTCATGGCCGTCTGGCCGGTGACCAGGACGTCGGAATCGGTGTCCGCCTCCCACGCCGTGGCCTCGGAGCGGATCGTCTTGACCAGTTCCTCGGTCTCGTGGTCGCTGGGCCCGGTGGTCGGGACGACCGTCATGATCGCGGTGTCACCGGCCTGGTTGACCTGGGCCGGGGCGACCGCGGCGACGCCGTCGACCTTGGCGAGCGAGTCGCCGACCGTCTTCGCGGCGGCGGCCGCGCCCTTGCCGTCGACGGTCACCATCAGTGGGCCGTTGAAGCCCGCGCCGAACGACTCGGACAGCATGTCGTACGCCTTGCGCTGCGTCGTGTCCGGCGCCGACGTGCCCTCGTCGGGCAGGCCGAGTTCGAGGCTGGTGGCCGGGACGGCGATCGCGCCGAGGCCGAGGACACCGGCCAGCAGGACGGCGGCCGGGCGGCGCAGCACGAAGCTCGACCAGCGCGTGCCGAGGTTCGGCTTGCCCCCGTGCGCGCCCTGGGCGGGCGCGGACTTCTTGCGGTCCTTGCGGCGCAGCACCTTGCGGCCGGCGAAGCCGAGCAGCGCCGGGATCATGGTGAGCGCGATGACCACGGCGATGGCGACGGTCGCCGCGGCGGCGAGGCCCATCTTCGTGAGGATCGGGATGTTGACGACGGACAGGCCGGTGAGGGCGACGATGACGGTGAGTCCGGCGAAGACGACCGCGGAGCCCGCCGTGCCGGTGGCCCGGCCCGCCGCCTCCTCGGGTTCCCGTCCCTCGGCTATCTCCGCGCGGTAGCGGGAGACGATGAACAGGGCGTAGTCGATGCCGACGGCGAGGCCGATCATCGTGGCCAGGGTGGACGTGGTGCTGGACAGGTTGAGGACGCTGCCGAGGGCCGCGATGCCGGAGACCCCGATGCCGACGCCGATGATGGCGGTCAGCAGCGGCATGCCCGCGGCGACCATCGAGCCGAAGGTGATGATGAGGACGACCGCGGAGATCGCGATGCCGATGAGCTCGGCGCTGCCGCCCATCTCCTGCTCGGCCTCGACGGCGTCGCCGCCCATCTCGACGGTGAAGCCCTCGGCGCGCGCGTCGTCGGTGGCCTGGGTCAGGGCCTCGTGCGCCTTGTCGGTCAGCTCGGTGCCCGCCACCTTGTAGGTGACGGAGGCGTAGGCGGTGGTGCCGTCCTTGCTGACGGCGTTCGCCTTGTAGGGGTCGGCGACGGAGGCGACCTGCGGGCCGTCGCCCAGGGCCGTCACCAGCTTCTGGACGTCGGCCTTGGGAGCCGGGTCGGTGAGCTTCTCGCCCTGGGGGGCGCGGATGACGACGCGGGCCGTCGCGCCCTCGGCGCTGGCGGCCGGGAACTTCTGGTCGAGGAGGTCGAAGGCCTTCTGCGACTCGGTGCCCGGCATGGAGAAGGAGTCGGCGGGCGGGGCGGGTGCGGCCGACGACGCGAAGCCGATCCCGCCGAGCAGCAGCACCCACAACAGCGCCACATAGCGGCGGCGCCGGAAGGACAGCCGCCCGAGTTTGTAGAGGAACGTAGCCACGGCGAAAGGGGCTCCCGTCGGGGTCGTGGGGCAGGAGCGACCGCCCGCCGTGCGTCGGTGCACGTCAGGGGGTCGGCAGGATCGTTCCTCTATCGTCACCGCCCGCCCGGCCCCTCAGGTCAGCCTCTGAGCCCGACTCCGCGCCCACTCCTGCGGTAGGAGCGGGCGGCGGGTGTCATACCCGGGGAGGAGCCGGGACAGATACGTGTAGACCCCCAGGAGCAGTGGCGTATCAGGGTTTCCCGGGGCTTCGGAGCAGCTCGCCGAGGTGCTTCGCGCGCCAGTCGCGGAGCAGTTCGTGGAAGGCGACGGCGCCGTGCGGGTAGGCGGTGGGGCCGTTCGGACGGCCGCGGCCCTCGCGGTTGTAGTAGCCGGGAGTGCACTCGGCGTGGAACGCCTCGTGGTCGGGGGCGTCCCGCGCGCAGACGTCGAGCCAGGCGTCCTCGGCCTCGGGGGTGGGTTCCAGGACGGCGTCCTCGGCCAGCGCGGCGGCGATCAGGGCGGCGGCGTGCACGGCCTGCTCGTCCAGGACGTGGGTGAAGTTGACGCTGCTGGCGTTCTGCAGGGAGCCCATCCGGATCAGGTTCGGGAACCCGTGGCTGGTGAATCCGTGCACGGTCCGCGGTCCGCCGCGGGCCCACGCGTGCAGCAGTGGGACGCCGTCGCGGCCGGTGACGGGCAGCCGTCCGGAGGTGACGCCGGAGACGCCGACGGAGAACCCGGTGGCGAACACCAGGCAGTCGAGCGCGTACTCCGTCCCGTCGACGACCACGCCGCGCTCGGTCATCCGCTCGATGCCGTGCGAGTCCGCGGTGTCCACGAGGGTGACGTTGTCCCGGTTGAACGCGGGCAGGTACGTGTCGGAGAACGTGGGCCGCTTGCACGCGTACCGGTACCAGGGCTGGAGGGCCGCGGCGGTGGCGGCATCGGTGACCTCCGCGGCCACGCGTGCGCGGATCCGGTTCATCGTGGCGTGGTCGGCGGCCTCGTAGGCGGCCTCGAAGTCCGGCTCGCCGTCGCGGCGGAAGCTGGGCAGGAGCTTTTCGAGCAGGCTCGCGGACGCCGTCCAGCCGTCGGCGACCAGATCCCGCTCGGCCTGCTCGCCGGAGACGATCCGCAGGAAGTTCTCCCGCCGTTCGGCCGACCAGCCCGGCCGGTCCGCGCCGACGTCGCCCGGTGTCGTACGGCGCTGACCGCGCACGTCGACGGACGACGGGGTGCGCTGGAAGACGTACAGGTGACCGGCGTCCGCGGCCAGCATCGGCACGACCTGGACGCCGGTGGCACCCGTGCCGACGACGCCGACGCGCTTGTCCGTCAGGCCCACGAGCCCGCCGTCGGGGCCGCCGCCGGTGTAGCCGTAGTCCCAGCGGGAGGTGTGGAAGGTGTGGCCGCGGAAGTCCTCGATGCCGGGGATGCCGGGGAGTTTGGGTTCGGTGAGGGTGCCGGTCGCGGTGACCACGTGGGTCGCGCGGAACGCGTCGCCCCGGTCGGTCGCGACGATCCACTGCCCGGCGGACTCGTCCCAGGTGAGGGCGGTGACGGCGGTGCTGAACAGCGCGTGCTCGTACAGGCCCGACCGCTCGGCGATGCGCATCGCGTGCCGGCGGATCTCCTCGCCGGGGGCGTACTTCCACTCGGGTACGTAGCCGGTCTCGTCGAGCATCGGCAGGTAGACGTGCGACTCGATGTCGCAGTGGATGCCGGGGTAGCGGTTCCAGTACCAGGTGCCGCCGAAGTCGCCGCCCTGCTCGACGACGCGCACCGTGGCGACGCCCTCCTCGCGCAGGCGTGCGCCCGCGAGGATGCCGCCGAATCCGCCGCCGACGACCGCGACGTCGACCATGTCGTGCAGCGGGGCGCGGTCGGTGACGTCGCCGGCGTACGGGTCGGCGGCGAACCAGCCGAACTCGGCGTCGGTGGACCGGTACTGGCCAGGGCCCTCGGGGCGCACCCGGCGCTCGCGCTCGGCGCGA
>NZ_JAMOLN010000359.1 GCF_024448165.1 Streptomyces longispororuber | reverse complement strand
TCGGAGCCTGAGCGCCCACAGGGTCCGAGCCTCCTCAGACATCAACTGACCGATAGTGAGAGGAAGTACAGAGAATGGCCACGCTGCAGAGTCTCGACCCGCACACGCCGATGTTCGCCCAGTTCAAGGAGGAGACCGGACCCATCGTCCTGGCCAACACCTTCGTCGTCCCGCAGGAGAAGACCGAAGCGTTCCTGTCCCTCTTCCGGAGGCAGGCCGAGTTCATGAAGGCCCAGCCGGGATTCGTCTCCCTGCGGATGCACCGGGGAACGGCCGGCAGCCGACTGCTGATGAACATCGCGACCTGGGAGTCGACCGAGGCGCTCGCCAAGGCCTTCGGCCGCCCCGAGTTCCAGCGCATGGCAGCCGAGTTCCCCGACGACGTCGTGTCCTACCCGCACATCTTCGAGCAGATCGACGCGTGACACAGCAGCCCGTCCCTGAACCGTCCCTGAATCCGTCCCTGAGGAGGAGTCACCATGACCGTGGAGCTGAACCACACCATCGTCCCCGCCCGTGACCCGCACGTCTCGGCGCAGTTCCTCGCCGACATCCTCGGCCTGAGCGTCGATCCGCCGGTGGCCCACTTCACGCCGGTCACGCTGGCCAACCAGGTGAGCCTGGACTACGACCAGGCGGACGACTTCGAGCCCCACCACTACGCGTTCATGGTCGGCGAGGAGGAGTTCGACGCCGCCCTCGCCCGCATCCAGCACAGCGGGGTCACTCACTACGGTGACCCCGCGTGCCGGGAGACCGGGCAGATCTATCGCAGCAAGCACACGGAAGGCCGCAGGGGCACCTACTTCCGCGACCCCGACGGACATCTCATGGAGATCCTCACCCAGGGCGGCGGCGCCGGGGCGTGAGGCCGGCGGTGGCCCGGCGGACCCCGAGCCGCAGGGCCCCTACAGCCCGCGCCCGGCGTAGATAGCTGCTGCGCCCAACTCCTCTTCAACACGCAGAAGTTGGTTGTACTTGGCGGTCCGGTCGGAGCGGGACAGTGACCCCGTCTTGATCTGGCCGCACCCCGTCGCGACGGCCAGGTCGGCGATCGTCGTGTCCTCCGTCTCGCCGGACCGGTGGGAGATCACCACCGCCCAGCCGGCCCGGCGCGCCGCGGACACGGTGCCGAGCGCCTCCGTCAACGTACCGATCTGATTGACCTTGACCAGGACCGCGTTCCCGACGCCCGTACGAATGCCGTCGCGCACCAGCGCCTCGTTCGTGCAGAACACGTCGTCGCCCGTGAGCTGGCACCGGCTCCCGACCCGGGCCGTCAGCTCCCGCCAGCCGTCGAGGTCGTCCTCGGCCATGGGGTCCTCGACGGACACGATCGGATACGAATCGATCAACTTGGCCAGATAGTCGACCTGTTGGGCCGACGTGCGCCGGACGCCCTCGCCCTCGTACACGTACTCCCCGCCCCGGAAGAACTCCGAGGACGCCGGGTCCATGACGAGGCCGATGTCCGTACCCGGCCGGTACCCGGCCCGCTCGACCGCGGCCATCACGAAGTCGAGGGCCTCCTCGGCGGTGCGCAGCGCGGGGGCGAACCCGCCCTCGTCGCCGACGCCCGTCGAGTGGCCGGCGGCGAGCAGGTCGCGGCGCAGGGTGTGGAAGACCTCGGAGCCCATCCGGACGGCCTCGGCGAAGCTCGTCGCGCCGACCGGAGCGATCATGAACTCCTGGAAGTCGAGCGGATTGTCGGCGTGGGCTCCGCCGTTGACGATGTTCATCATCGGCATCGGCAGCACCCGGGCGTCGGCCCCGCCGAGGTAGCGGTAGAGCGGCTGGCGGTGCGCGGCCGCGGCGGCCTTGGCGGTGGCGAGGGAGACGCCGAGCAGGGCGTTGGCGCCGAGCCTGGACTTCGTGGGCGTGCCGTCGAGCGCGATGAGGGCGGCGTCCAGACCCGCCTGGTCGTCGGCGTCGCGCCCGGTGACAGCGGCCGCGATCTCGCCCTTGACGTGGGCCACGGCCCCGTCGACGCCCTTGCCGTGCCAGCGCTCGGGGTCGCCGTCGCGCAGTTCCACGGCCTCGCGGGCTCCGGTGGAGGCGCCGGAGGGGACGGTGGCGCGGCCCAGGGATCCGTCCGCGAGGGCGACATCGACCTCGACGGTGGGGTTGCCGCGGCTGTCGAGGACGGCCCGGGCGGTGACGGTGCGGATGACGGTGGACTCAACTGCGTGGAAACGCATGGGAGTTCCTTCTGTTGTCGCCTGCCGGGCCATGGCTGCGACGACGCTGGCGCTCGGCCCGACGGAAGAAACTCTACAGCATTACTGTTCAGTTCTGCTGTTCAGTTCTGCTGTTCAGTTCTGCTGTGTACTGCTGTCGCGCGATGCCGCTGCGCAGGGCATCGTCCGAGGTAAAGTGCCCTATGCCCACCCCGGAATCCGCCGCCGTCGCCGCCGAGCTGCGCGGTGCCATCGGAAAGCTCACCCGGCGCGTGAAGCACGAGGACCGGATCCCGCTCGGGCAGGTCGCCGTGCTCGGTGCCCTGGACCGCGACGGCGCCATGACCACCAGCGACCTCGCGACGGACCAGCGGGTGCGCCCGCAGTCCATGGCCCGTGCCGTCGGCCTGCTCCTGGAGCAGGGCCTGCTCACCCGCCGCCCCCACCCCACCGACGGCCGCAAGACCCTGCTCGACCTGACCGAGAAGGGCCATGCCGCGTTGGATGCGGAACGCGGCCGGAGGGCGGGCTGGCTCGCCCAGGCCATCGAGGCGGAACTCTCGGCGGAGGAGCGGGAGCTGCTGGCGCGCTCCGCCGGACTCATGGAGCGTCTGGCGGCTCGCTAGTCCGGGCATCGCCGTAGGCCGTCGACGGGCACGCCGTCCAACTTTCCCTCGACGAGGTCAGGATGCCGACGTGGGTTACAGGGAAGCCCAAGTGGAGATAAGTTCAGTGGAGTTGGTTACCAACCTCCGCAGGTTGGTCATGGAATGCCCAGGTGAGCACGCCGATCGACCGCCGATCGTCCCGTAGCAGCGGGACCGCGGCACACGCCACTGCCCCGCACCGGACTTCTTCCGGGCGGGGCAGAGACGTGTTTTCTGTACAGCACGTGTACGAGGCGCCTGGTACGGCAGAGGGCACCGATCTGTCCTACGCACAGTTCAGCGGCTTGTCCCTACGGGCAGAGGTCGGGTCACCACACGCGGCTGCTACCGCGTTCGACTCACCTGGGTACCCAAGGAGAAGCCATGACCTCGACGCCCCAACCCCCACCTGAACAACCGGTGGTCTCAGCCGGCATCACGCAACTTCCCAGGGCGAACGCGGTGGCCGCGGTAGCCGTCGCGCTCGCCGCCGTCCTGGGCGCGATCGCCGTGGTCGTCGTGGCGCCCTCGGGCCTGGACCACGAGGTGCTGGGTGCCGCCACGACGATCATTGTCTCGGGGTTCGCCCTCGCCACCCGGCTCGCCGTTCCCCGCCGCTGATCCGCTGGAAGGAGGGCCGTCTCCCCGGGCAGTCGATGCCGGGGGAGACGGCGCCTGCGGGTGCGGTCGGCCGGGGCCGATGCGGACGGGATGACCGGTGTCAGTCGGACATCGGGCGGAGGGCGAGTCCCTCGGTCCCTGCCCAGTAGCCGACCCGGGCCCCGTCGCTGACGACGGCCGGCTTGCCGAGGACGGCGGGGAAGTCGTGGCTGGTGTCGGTGCCCTCGCCGGAGATCAGACGGACGACGAACGTGTCGGTGGAACCCTCGTCGTAGGGCCCCTTGGCCGTGCGCAGGCCGGCCCAGGCGGTGTCGCCCGGTGCCAGGACCAGGGTCTCGTCGTCGGCGGTGTCCTTGTCCGGCTGCACGCTGGAGGTGGAACCGGGCTTGTCGTTGAGCCACACCTGCGGGTACTCGTTGATCGCGCACTTGCGCTGGGAGCGGTTGGTGAGCGAGAGGGCGTAGAAGGTGTTCTTGCTGCCGTCGGCGGGGGTGCGGGGCTCGGCGGAGAGGGCCGACAGGTCCTCGGGGCCGCAGTCCGGGTACGAGGTCCCGTTGCCGCCGCCCGTCTCGCCGCTGTCACCGTTCTTGCCGGTGCCCTTGGAGCTGTCGCCGGTACCCGTTCCGGTACCGCTGTCCGCTGTACTCGGGGAAGCCTTGGCGGTGGGGCCGGCCTGGGACGGCGTGGCCGTGGCGGAGGCCGAGGTCGGGGCGTGCGCGTTCGTCCTGTCGTCCGGCTGGCACGCGGTGCTGCCCAGCAGCGCGGCGACGACGGCCGCTCCGGCGAGCACGGTGCGCGAGACGTGACGTCTGCCGGGGCGCGTTCCGATGGTGGTCTTGTTCATGTTCCGCTCCTGGTCCCCCGTTGCCGGTCTCGGCGACCGGCCCGACATGTGGATGCGGAGTAATAGTGCTCATCCCGATCAGTGGACTCACCTCGAACGACCGGTTGTTACCAGTCCCGGACGGGGCTGTGGCCTTACGGGGGACAAGGGCGGCCCTGGAGGCCGCGGGCGCGGCTGCCCCGGCTACTTCGGATCGCGGTTGAACTGCGCCGCCGACCATCGGTAGCCCAGGGCGATCAGGCCGAGGCACCAGGCGAGGGCGATCCACCAGTTGTTGCCGATCTCGGTGCCGAGGAGGAGACCCCGCAGGGTCTCGATGGCAGGGGTGAAGGGCTGGTACTCGGCGATCGGCTGGAACCAGCCCGGCATGGTGTCCGCCGGGATGAAGGCGCTGGAGACGAGAGGCAGGAGGATCAGCGGCATGGCCATGTTGCTGGCAGCCTCCGGGGTGGGGCTCGCCAGGCCCATGCCGACCGCGATCCAGGTCAGCGCCAGAGCGAAGAGGACGATGAGCCCGAGCGCTGCCAGCCATTCCGGGACGGTCGCGTCGGTGGAACGGAAGCCCATGGCCACACCCACGGCGCCGACGAGGATCACGCTCATGACGGACTGCAGCACGCTGCCGACGACGTGGCCGACGAGGAGCGAGGGACGGTAGACCGCCATGGTGCGGAAGCGGGCGATGAGCCCCTCGGTCGTGTCCATCGACACGTACACCGCCGCCCCGATGACGGTGCTGCCGATGGTCATCAGCAGCAGACCGGGGACGATGTACGCGATGTAGTCGGAGCGGTCGGCGCCGCTTCCGCCGATGCCGGTGCTCATCACGTCGCCGAAGACGTAGACGAAGAGCAGCAGCATCATGATCGGGGTGAGCAGGAGGTTCAGGGTCCCTGACGGATAGCGCCGCGCGTGCAGGAGGTTGCGGCGCAGCATGGTGCTCGTGTCGCGGACGGCGAGGGTGAGCGAACTCATCGCAGGGTCTCCTTGGACTGGTTGGGGACGGTGGCCGGGCCGGTGAGGGCGAAGAACACGTCGTCGAGGTCGGGGGTGTGGACGGTGAGTTCGTCGGCCTCGATGCCGGCGGCGTCCAACTGGTCGAGGATCCGGTGGAGTTCGCGCTGGCTGCCGTCGCTGGGGACCTGCAGGGCGAGGGCGTCGTCGTCGCGGGTTGCTTCGCGGAGGGTGGCGGCGGCCGTGTGGTAGGCGGCCGGGTCGGTGAAGCGGA
>NZ_JAMOLN010000358.1 GCF_024448165.1 Streptomyces longispororuber | reverse complement strand
CCACACCTCACCCGTCACGCCCGCCGCTCACCTCCGGTACGAGACCGGCGTCACCTCTTGTACGAGATCACCGCGGTCGTCACCAGACACGGGGACGGCGGCACGATCTCCACCCGCAGGGTGCCGCGCGCCGCGTCGTAGTCGATGCCCTCGGTCTCGAACGTGCCCGAGCAGACGCTGCGTTGCGGGACCGCGAAGACGCTCGTGACCCGGCCCGTGACCGGCTTCCCGTCGAGCGGCCGGTCGAGCGCCACCTCCAGCACCTCCTTCGCCGCGCCGTCCGAGGAGCACAGCAGATGCGTGGCGTCGGTGAAGTCGCAGCCCTGGATGTTCTCCACCGGCCGGTCGAGGCCGATCTGCCCGGCCTGCGGCAGGTTCGCGCCGGGCGCGGGCGCCGAGGCGTTGAGCACGGGCGTCGGGAACACCTGCAACCGGTTCATCGTGCCCCACTCGCCGGACACCAGCCACTGCCCGTCGGGCGACACGGACGCGAACGAGTTGTTGAGCAACTCGCCCTGGTCCAGCGCGTGTTCGTACGTGGTCCGCTTGCCGTCCGGCGCCGTCACCGCGTACATCTTGCGCGTCGCCGCGTCACCGCCCTGGTACGCGTCGAAGGTGTACCCGCCCGCCACGTCCGGGTCACCGACGTGCGACCAGCCGGCTATCCGCAGGTCGAGGGGGATCGAGGCGAGCCCCCGGTACACCAGCGAACCGTCGGCGCGGCTCGCCAGCCCCTGGCTGCCGGTCAGTGAGTTCACGTACGCGGTACCGCTCTCGGTCCACGTCGGTGCGGCCGTCGCCGTACCCACGCCGAGCGTGAGCGCGCCGAGGGCGGCCGCGAAAGTGAGGAGGGGGCGTCTCGTCCGTCGCATCATGGGGGGTCCTCCGCCGGTCGAAGATCGGGTCGGGGACCAGGCTGCCCTACGATCGGGCCATGAGGCTGACGATTCTCGGCGGTGGCGGATTTCGAGTGCCCCTGGTGTACGGGGCCCTGCTCGGCGACCACGCGCCGGGCAGGGTCACCGAGGTCACCCTGTACGACACCGACGCCGACCGGCTGAAGGCGATCGCCGGGGTGCTGGCGGAGCAGGCCGGCGACGTCCCGGACGCGCCCGTGGTGCGCTCCACGACCGATCTCGACGAGGCGCTGCGCGGCGCCGGCTTCGTGTTCTCGGCGATCCGGGTCGGCGGGCTCGCGGGGCGGGCGGCCGACGAGCGGGTCGCCCTCGCGGAAGGGGTGCTCGGGCAGGAGACGGTCGGCGCGGGCGGCATCGCGTACGGGCTGCGGACCGTGCCGGTCGCCGAGCACATCGCGCGCCGGGTCAAGGCGGTGGCCCCCGACGCCTGGGTCATCAACTTCACCAATCCGGCGGGCCTGGTCACCGAGGCCATGTCCCGGCACCTGGGCGACCGGGTCATCGGGATCTGCGACTCGCCGGTCGGCCTGGGACGCCGGGTCGCCCGGGTGCTCGGCGCCGACCCGGCCGACGCCTGGATCGACTACGTCGGCCTCAACCACCTCGGCTGGCTGCGGGGGTTGAGGGTGGCCGGGCGGGACGAGCTGCCGCGCCTGCTCGCCGACGAGACGCTGCTCGGCTCCTTCGAGGAGGGCCGTCTCTTCGGCACCGACTGGCTCCGCTCGCTGGGCGCGATCCCGAACGAGTACCTGCACTACTACTACTTCAACCGCGAGACCGTCCGCGCCTACCAGGAGGCCGAGCGGACCCGCGGCGCGTTCCTCGCCGAGCAGCAGTCCGCGTTCTACTCCGCACCCTCCTACGCCAGTTGGGACCGCACCCGCGCCGAGCGCGAGGCCACGTACATGGCGCACAACCGCGAGGCGTCCGGCGCGGGCGAGCGGGACGCCGCCGACCTGGAGGAGTCCGGCGGCTACGAGAAGGTGGCCCTCGCCCTGATGCGGGCCATCGCCCGCGACGAGCGCGCCACGCTCATCCTCAACGTCCGCAACCGGCGTGCTCTCGCGGCCCTCGACGCGGACGCCGTCATCGAGGTGCCCTGCCTGGTGGACGCCAACGGGGCCCACCCGGTGGCGGTCGACCCGCTGCCGGACCACGCCACCGGTCTCGTCACCGCGGTGAAGGCCGTGGAGCGCGAGGTGCTGGCGGCGGCCGAGTCCGGTGCGCGGGCCTCTGCCGTGAAGGCGTTCGCCCTGCACCCGCTCGTCGACTCCGTCACCGTGGCCCGCCGGCTCCTCGACGGGTACGTGGCGGCACACCCCGGACTCGCGTACCTGGGCGCATAGCTGTTCGGAGTGTGGAGGGCTGTGTGAGGAACTGTAAAGGCGCGTAAAGGCGAGGTATAGGCAGGGGCGGCCCAATGGGCCGCCCCTTTTCCCTTCCTGACGTTGTGTCATCACGGAGCGTGGCGGAATGAACTCATCCGCAGGTGTGACGCGTCCTACAGAGGGAATCTGAGAAATTCGCTAGGAGTGTGACGCCGGAGAGTCACCATGCGCTTGACTTGGTGCGCCCCCCAACTAGGAGTACTCATGCGACCGTTCGCCCTGAACTATGCCCGCCCCGTGCGAGAGGCAGAGGTCAGCGCGCCGTACACGTACGACTCCGCGCTGCAGTTGAATCTGCTGCCTGACGGCGGAGTGGCCGCGCGCGACTACGCAGTGTTGCGAGAATGCGCCGCCACCACGTCCACGGCAGGGTCCAAAACACATTTCGACGACTGAGCGGCCGCGCGGAAATGACAGTCCTGATCCTGACGTCCGAACAGGATGTGACCGCCGACCTGGCGGTCGTCGAATTGAACACGCGGGGAATCCCCGTCCTGCGGCTCGACCCGGCCGAACTGCCCGGCAGCGTCGAGGTGTCGGGGGAGTTCGCGCACGGCACGTTCCACGGCCATCTGTCCGTGGCCGGGCGCGTCGTCAGCATGGGCGGACTGCGGTCCATCTGGGTGCGCAGACCCGGCACCCCGGCCGCCCGTGCCCGCGCCGCCTCGCCCTGGCTCACCGAGGAGGCGTCCCAGGCGCTGTACGGGATGCTGCGCTGCACCGACGCACGGTGGATGAACCATCCGGACGCCGCCCGCCAGGCCCGCCACAAGCCGTGGCAGCTGTGGCTGGCGCGGAACTGCGGGCTGCCCGTGCCCGCCACGCTGATCACCACGTTCCCGAGGGTGGCCAGGGAGTTCGCCGAGCGCTACCCCGACCTGGTCGTCAAGCCGGTGTCCGGCGCGCACCCCGGCGACGACGGGCTCGCCGTGCCGACCACGCGGGTGCGCCCCGGGGAGGACTACCGGGACGTCGCGCACGGGCCGACGCTGCTGCAGCGCAGGATCCGCAAGGCCGCGGACATCCGGCTGACCTGCGTGGGCGACCGGATGTTCGCGGCGCGGGCGGCGGACGACAACGATGCCGGGGACGGCGTCGTCGACGTCCGCTTCCACAGTGACGCCGGTCCGTGGCGCCCCGTCCCCGTACCGCGCCGGATCGCCGACGCGGTGCACGCCTATCTGACCCGGTCCGGACTCGCCTACGGCGCCTTCGACTTCGCCGAGGACGCGGACGGCATGTGGTGGTTCCTGGAGTGCAACCAGTCGGGGCAGTTCGGCTTCGTGGAGATCGAGACCGGACAGCCCATCGGCCGGGCCGTGGCCGAGTGGCTCGCGGGAGAGCCGTTCGGACCGCCCGGCCCGGGGGACGGCGAGGAGGGGGTCTCCGTGTGCCCCGCCCCCTGACCCGCCGGACCGGCGGGGCCTACGCTCCCGTCATGACCACGCTCACGACACCGCCCGTGTGCACGACCCGGCAGGGCGCCGTGCGCGGCCGCACGGAGAACGGGATCAGCGCGTTCCTCGGAGTGCCGTACGCCGCCCCGCCGTTCGGGCCCCGCCGGTTCGCCGCGCCCGCCCCCGCCGAGCCGTGGACCGGCGAGCGGGACGCCACCGCGTACGGTCCCACCGCGCCCAAGGCCCCGTACACACCGCCCTTCGACGCGCTCATCCCGGAGACGGACGTCCCCGGCGAGGACTGCCTCAACCTCAACATCTGGACCCCCGAACCGGGTCCTGGCGCCCGGCTGCCCGTCATGGTGTGGCTGCACGGCGGGTCCTTCTCCAACGGCTCGGCGAACTCCTCCGGCTACCGCGGCGACTTCTTCGCCCGCGACGGCGTCGTCCTCGTCGGCGTCAACTACCGCCTGGGCACGGACGGTTTCCTGCACCTGCCCGGCGCTCCCGACAACCGCGGACTCCTCGACCAGATCGCCGCCCTGGAGTGGGTGCGGGACAACATCGCGGCGTTCGGCGGCGACCCGGACCGCGTCACGGTCTTCGGCGAGTCCGCGGGCGCCGTGGGCATCGGGCAGCTGCTCGCGGAGCCGCGGGCCCGTGGCCTGTTCCGGCGGGCCGTGCTGCAGAGTGGGGCCTGCCACCACTTCGTGCGGCCGGACACGGCGCGCCGGATCGGTGAGCGGATGGCGGACCGGCTCGGCGTCCCGCACACCGCCGAGGCCGTCGCCGCCGTGCCGCTGCCCGCGCTCATCGCCGCGCAGGCGGACCTGCGGAACGACTTCGCGAAGCGGCCCGACCCGGCGGTGTGGGGTGACGCGGCGCTCAACGGCATGGTCTTCGAGCCGGTCGCCGAGGAGCTCCGGCTGCCCGGGCCCGACCTCGGCGTCGACCTCCTCGTCGGCTCCAACCGCGAGGAGAACCGGCTGTACATGGTGCCGACCGGCCGCTTCGACACCATCACGGACGAGCGCCTCGCACGGGGCGCCCTGGCCTACGGCGCCGATCTCGACGGATACCGGGCGAACCGCCCCGGTGCGAGCCCCGGCGAGCTCCTGGACGCGATCGTCACCGACTGGTTCTGGCGCGTCCCGGCGATCCGCCTCGCCGAGTCCGTGCCGGGCAGCCACGTCTACGAGTTCGCCTGGCGCTCCCCGCAGTTCGACGGCCGACTCGGCGCCTGCCACGCCCTCGAACTCGGCTTCGTCTTCGACCTCGTCGGTGACCCGGACTACCTCCCGATGACGGGCGCGGACGCCCCGGCCGACCTGGCCCGCGCCCTGCACGGCGCCTGGGTCTCCTTCGCCACGACCGGCGACCCGGGCTGGCCCGCGTACGACCCGGCGGCCGACCGGGCCACGCGGGTCTTCGACGCGGGCGCGTGCCGCACGCAGAGCGATCCGCGGGCGGCGGAGCGAGCACTGTGGGAGGGCAGGCGCTGACCTCCGGTCCGGGCCGGTCGAACTCCCGTGCCGCTCACATCGGGGCGGGCCCGGCCCGACACCACAACGCCCCACCGTCGACAGCCCACACGGGCCACGGGCACCGGCACCGCCGCACGCCCGGGCCCCGCACTGCCGCGGCACCGCACCCCGAGCACCGATCTCGCCGCACGCCCGGGCGTCTGCCCCTGCACGCACCGGGGCGTCTGTCCCTGCACGCACCTGGGCATCCGCCCCTGCACGCACCGGGGCGTCTGTCCCTGCACGCACCTGGGCATCCGCCCCTGCAGGCACCCGGGCGTCTGTCCCTGGACGCACCGGGGCATCCGCCCCTGCACGCACAGGGGCGTCGGCCCCTGGAGGCACCCGGGCATCCGCCCTGCACGCACCCGGCATCCGCCCCTGGACGCACATGAGGCGCCCGCACCTCCAGACCCCCGGGCGGCCGCCCACCC
>NZ_JAMOLN010000357.1 GCF_024448165.1 Streptomyces longispororuber | reverse complement strand
CCGCCGACCAGGACGTACGTGGCGAGGCGGCCGTTGCGTTCGTCGGGGGTCTCGCCGAAGTGGACCGGGAGGACCTCCGGGGGGTCGGCGTGGGCGACGCCCTCGTCGGGGCGCGGGGTCTCGATCGGGTTCTTCGGGTCGGCGATCTCGGTGACCGCGCGGACCGGGTCGACCACGCCCCAGCCGACGAGCCGGTCGTGGCCGGTGATGGAGCGTTCCGCGGTCTGCTCGATCTGGGCGACGACCTCCTGGGCCGACCAGTCCTTGTGGTGCTCCTTGAGAAGGGCCGCGACGGCCGCGACGTAGGGGGCCGAGAAGCTCGTCCCGTTGTCGGAGCAGTGGCCGCCCTTGGGGACCGTGGAGATCATGTCGACGCCCGGTGCGGCCACGCCGACGGAATTGCTCGACTGGGAGAACGCGGCGCGTTCGTTGTTGCGGTCGGAGGCGGCGACCGCGAGCACACCGTCGTACGAGGCGGGGTAGGTGTCCTTGACGTTGCCGCCGAGGCCGTCGTTGCCGGCCGAGGCGACGACCACGATGCCCTTGCCCAGTGCGGCGTTGACCGCGGTCTCCAGCTTGGAGCCGGGGGCCAGCGCCTTCTCCGTGTCCTGCGAGATGTTGATGACGTCGGCCTTCTCGGCGATCGCGTGGTCGATCGCCAGGGCGAGGGCGTCGGAGTCGCCGTGGCCCTCCGCGTCGTTCTGCTTGATGGGGATGATCGTCGCGTCGGGGGCCAGGCCCACGAAGCCCGTGCCGCTCGCCTTGCGGGCCGCGATGATGCCGGCGACGCGCGTGCCGTGGCCGACGACGTCCGTCGTCCCCCGCTCGTTGCCGCGGCCCTCGATCGGCTTGCCGTCGTCGTCCTTCTTGGGCAGGTAGTTGGCGCCGGCCCCGACGTCCACGGCCTTCGTCAGCTGCGGGTTCTTGACGTCCACGCCCGTGTCGATGACGGCGACGCGCACCCCCTTGCCGGTCGCGCTCTGCCACAGCTCGTCCAGGTTGACGCGCTGCAGCGCCCACGGCCTGCCCGCGTACTTCTTGCCGCCGAACGTGCACTGGCCGCTGTCCGCCGCGGCCGGAGTCGCCGGCAGGGCGAACACGGCCGCGGACGCCGTCAGCGCCGTGACCGCGGACACGGCGGCCAGACGCCGGCCGGCGTGCGTCAAGTTGCTGGTGATCGCCATGAGTTGGCCCTTTCCCCTGTTCCCCGCTGTTCCCCGCTGGTCCCGCGTGCTCGTGCCCGGCCGGTCCGCTACGAGCCCTGCGGCTGTCGCGCGGCGGCCTGGGAGAGTCGCGGGCCGGTGGGCAGGAACGACGCCCAGGTCGACGGGATCGGGGCCGGGTCCGAGTTGTCGTAGCCGAGGAGCTTGCGCGCGATCTCCGCCTCCTGCTGCTCCGCCTCGCGCTGCTTGGCCGTCGTGCCGATGCCCTGGTCGTCGGTGGCACTGTCGGCGTTCGACTGGAGGGCGTAGCGCAGGCCGGTGTCGGTGACCAGGAAGACGCCGCCCGCCTTGGTCTCGGTGCCCTGGAACTGGCGGAAGATCTGGCCGGAGCCGGGCGTCACGTACGCGCTGGAGGAGCCGGTGGGCAGGTCGGAGGGGAAGTCCGTGCCCGCCCACGTGGACAGGGTGGTGGTGCCGCTCTTCACCGACCGCAGCGTGTTGCAGACGGTGTTGCGGCCGCTGGTGGCGCTGGCGCCGTTGTTGACCGTCTTCGCGCCCCGCGTGGGCCACTTGGCGCCCTCGCCCTCGAACGGCGCGCTGCCCGCGACGGCGGCCGGGTTCACCTGCGCCGCGGAGCCCGTCGAGTTGACGTTCACCAACTGCTTGCTGTTGAGCAGGAGTTGGGAGGTGAACTCGGAGATGCGGGCCACCTTGCCCGGCAGCACCACGTAGTACTGCATCCGCGTGCCGTCCAGCGACTTCAGGACCGTGCCGACCTTGTCGTACCGGGCGTTGCCGCTGCCCGTGACGGCGTTCGCGGTCTGGCCCGCGTTGCCGGGGACCGTCGGCACGGAGACCGGCGTGCCCTCGTGCAGCGTCCGCAGCCACTCGCTGGAGACGCGCTGCGGGGCGCGCCCCTGGGTGTCGAGCGCGGTGAGCAGACCCTCCTGGGCCGGGTCGGTGATCGCGTAGGAGGTGCCGCGGGCGTCGACGACGTACTGCTTCTTCGTGACGGAGTCGGTCACGTACATCAGCTCGCCGCCGGAGAGCTTGTTCCGGCCCTCCGACTTGCCCCACTCCTTCTCGGCGAGGACGAAGGCGGCCTTCTGGATGGCGCGTCCGCCGTCGCTGGGGCGCTCGCACACCATCCACCGCTTCGCGGCCTCGGCCTCGGAGCTGGACGGCAGCCGGTCGGGGGCGTACGGAATGCCGAGCGTGGCGCCGTGCGGGGGCTTGCCGCTGTCGAGGACCTTCTCGTCGACGGTCACGACGTCGTCCGTGTAGTCCTTGAGCAGCAGCTTGGCCGACGCGGTGTTCAGAACGGGGTGCAGCTGCTTCTGGCCGTCGGTCTTCAGGACCACGTACCGCGTCGTCGAGTCGCTCGCGACGATGACGTTCTTCTGCGTCGTGTCCCATTCCTTCGGCGCGGTGGGACTGAACATCCCGATGCCGCCGAAGACCGCGAGGACCACGACCCCCACGATCGTGCCGGGCAGGACCGCGCGCAGCGGCCTCGGCGCGCCTTCCTCGGAGCCCGAAGGAGAGGGCTGCAGGAAGGACGCCAGAGTGCGGCGCTTCGCGAAGGTGTAGGCGTTGAGTTCGTCCCGCCGTGATGCCATCTGTGTCCGCTCTCTCCCCGTGCGGAGCCGTGGGGGCGATGTCCCCCGTCCTGGATCGGCTGACTGTCGGCTCGCGGCTTCCGGTTGTGGTCGCCTCGGATGCCGTGGCTGTCAGACCCGGCCCCTACTATGCCTGTTGCGACGTTGCGTGTGTGGCACGGGTAGGGTGCTGAGGCCTTCCTAGAGGCCCGCGGGGCCTTTACAAGGAGCCTTTGCGCATGGGATTTCGGGAGAGTTCGGGGGGTTTGGAGTGATGGCTTCCGCAGCGCGGACTCGATCACGGTCGCAATCGAGGTCACGATCGGGTGACCGTTCCCAGCAGGGGTCCCCCTCTCCTTCACACATGCCACACACGACTGCACAGAATTCCCTTACGGGGAATGCGGCGGCGCCTTTCCGGGGTGCGGTTTCCCCGCATTTGAAGTCGCGTTCCGGCCGTGGCGGATCGTTCGGCGTGCAGCGGCTCGTGATGATCGAGCTGGCCGCCGCGCTGGCCGTGGTCGGCTGGGTGATCAGCACCGTCGCGCTCATCGCCACGGGCTCGGTCGCCGCCCTCCTCCTGCTGCTCGCTCTCGTACGCCGCCGGGGCCGCTCCCTGCCGGAGTGGCTGGGCACCGTGCTCGCGCTGCGCGCCCGCAGGCGGCGGGCGGAGAGCACCCCGGTGCCGCCGGGCACCGAGCCGGGTCTCGCGCCCGCCGTGGAGTGCGACCCGAGCCTGCGCACGTACAGCCACAACCGCGGTGACGACCGGGACCAGCGCCCGGTCGGCATGGTCGGCGACGGAGGCTTCCTGACCGCCGTCCTCCAGGTCGAGTCCGACGCCACCGCCCTGCGGGCCGAGCGCAGCCGCCGCCCGCTGCCCGTCGCGCTGGTCCGGGACGCCCTGGAGGTGGACGGGATCCGCCTCGAATCGGCGCAGATCGTGCTGCACACCCAGCCCGCGCCCGCGCTGCACCTGCCCCAGCAGTCGGTGGCGGTGAGCAACTACGCGCCGTTGCAGGCCCAGACCGGCTCCCCCGCCGTCCGCATCACCTGGATCGCGCTGAAGCTCGACCCCGAGCTGTGCCCGGAGGCCGTGGCCGCGCGCGGCGGCGGTGTCGTCGGCGCGCAGAAGTGCCTGGCGCGGGCCGCGGAGCATCTGTCGAGCCGGCTGTCCGGCGCCGGGTTCCGGGCGAGCGTCCTGACCGAGGAGGAGCTCGTCGCGGCCGTGGCCACGTCCGCGTGCGCGAACCCGATGGTGACGGCGCAGGCCGGCCGGAGCGAGGCCCCGCAGCGGCGGACCGAGGAGTCGGGGCGCAGCTGGCGCTGCGACAACCGTCGCCACACCACGTACTGGGTGCGCCGCTGGCCCCAACTGGGCGCGCAGACCATCCAGTTGCCGCAGCTGGTCGCGCAGCTGACGACGGTGCCCGCCCTCGCGACGACGTTCAGCCTGACGCTCGCCCAGGGCGACCAGCAGGACGTGACGATGACCGGGCACATGCGGATCACCGGCCGCAGCGACAGCGAGCTGACGACGGCCCGGCGCGATCTGGAGCGGGCCGCGCGCCAGGTGCGCACCGGCCTCGTCCGTCTCGACCGTGAGCAACTGCCCGGCGTTCTCGCCACCTTGCCGCTCGGAGGAGCCCGCTGATGGCCATGACGACCCAGGTCGCCGAGATCGGCGAGCGACTGAAGACCGGCTTCGGCCTGCTCGGGCCGCGCCACCAGCGGCACGCCCTCCCCGTCGAGCAGCTCGACGCGCTGTCGCTGCCCATCGGGGACGACGGCGTGGTCGTCGGCGTGGACGCCGAGGGCCAGCCCGCCGTGATGGGCATCAACCGCCCGACGGCGTACGACATCGTGCTCATCGGCGGTCTGTGGACGGCGCAGGTGCTCGCGCTGCGGGCGGCCGCGACCGGGGCGCGGGTGGCCGTGGAGACCGGCCGCGCGCAGCAGTGGTCGCAGCTGGTGCAGGCGGTCGGCGGCGGGCAGTCGGGAATGACCGTGCACGACGTGGGCCGGGTGCCGCCGCAGGGTGCGTCGGCGGGCGGTCCGGTGCTCGTCATCCGGGACTGCGGCATGCGGCCGCCGCGCGGCCGGGTCGCCTCGGCGCCCTGGCAGTCGGTGCTGACGCTGCTGCCGTACCTGAGCCCGGTCGCGCCGCGGCTGATGCGGCAGGCCCGGCTGGTGGGCGTGCAGCGGGTGTCGCCGGACGAGGCGAGCGAGATCGGCCGGGTCATCGGGCTGCCGCGCGGTGAGTACGAGTCGCTGCCGACGCTGGCCGACGGTGTGACGCTGTGGTGCACCGACCGCGACCGGCAGTACGTGATGACGCAGGCGACGGACGCCGAGACCGGATTGTTGGGAACGGCACGCCGGATGGACTGACCCGGCCGGCGCCCGCCCGTCCCCTCGGGGCACGCGGGCGCACCCCCGGCGAACGCTCCGCGAACCACCGCCGATGTACGGGTAATTCGGGCATTGTCGGGCGTCGCCCCGCTGCGCCTTCGTCACGTTTTGGTGTACGTCCCCGGCAGTTGTTCGTGCCGTCGGGCCCGGCGTGACGCAGTGGACAGCCGCGACGGGGTGGACGGGCCTGCCGTGCACGCGGTTTTCGTGATTAGGCTGGGGCAGGACGTGTTTGCGTGTGCCCGCGTGCGGGTGGCAGGCAGATGAGTCAGGGGGTAGGGGGACAGCCCGGCGGATCGACGACAGGAACGGTCGCCCCCAGCACGGCATGAGGGTGCTCGACCACACCAGGAGGCATTGTGAACAGCGATCGGGACGGTATCCGCGGGGGCTGGGATTCACCCGTCGATGATCAGTCCGACGCGGAGTCCAGTGTCGAGATGACGGGCGAGTTCACCATCGACTACGCCCCTCCGGCCTGGTACACGCAGA
>NZ_JAMOLN010000356.1 GCF_024448165.1 Streptomyces longispororuber | reverse complement strand
CCAGGACCCGGTCGCCGAGGAGGATCGCCTCCTCCAGGCTGTGCGTGATGAAGAGGGTCGTGGTGTGCGTCGCCTGGGTGAGGGCGAGGAGCTCGTCCTGGAGGATCGTGCGGAGCTGGGCGTCCAGGGCGGCGAACGGCTCGTCCATGAGGAGGATCTCCGGCTCGACGGCCAGCGCCCTGGCGATCGCGACGCGCTGGCGCATGCCGCCGGAGAGGGCGGAGGGGTAGGCGTCGGCGAAGTCGGCGAGGCCCATGCGGGCCAGCCAGTCGCGGGCCCGGGTGTTCGCCTCCTTGCGCGGGACCTTCTGCACGTCGAGGCCGAAGCGGACGTTGGCCAGGACCGTCTTCCAGTCGTAGATGCCGTAGTCCTGGAAGATCATCGCGGCCGGCCGGGGACTGGTGGTGCGGATCTCCAGGGTGCCGGTGGAGGGGCGGGTGAGGCCGGCGGCTATCCGCAGGAGCGTGGACTTGCCGCAGCCCGAGGGGCCGACGACGCAGACGAACTCGCCGGGGGCGGCCGTGAGGTCCAGGGGGCCGAGGGCGTGGGTGGTGCCGAAGGTACGGGTGAGGTCTGTGGCGCGGAGTTTGTGGTGCACGGGGCCCTCCGGGGGTGCGGCGGAGTGTGGTGGGCGCCCGCGAGAATATGACGGGTCGTCAGATTGCGGAAGGGGGTGTGTGGGGAGTGCATCGTTCGTCACCGGGCGGGCGCGCCGTTCGTCGTCGGGTGCGGGGGTGTCGTGGTTGCTCGCGCAGTTCCCCGCGCCGCCGGCGGGGCGCATGCGAAAGGCCCGCACCGTTCGGTGCGGGCCTCGCGTGGTCGAGAAAGGGGCGTTACGCCGCCGCCGTGCAGCTCGGGCACAGGCCGCGGTACGTGACCTCCACGTCCGAGATCGTGAAGCCGAAGCGCTCGGAGTCCGGGAGGGCCGACAGGGGGTTGCCCGTCGGGTGGACGTCGCGGATCTGGCCGCACTGGGCGCAGACCAGGTGCTGGTGGGGGCGGTGCGCGTTCGGGTCGTAGCGCTTCGCGCGCTTGTCCGTCGCCACCTCGATGACCTCGCCGAGCGAAACCATCTCACCCAGGGTGTTATAGACGGTGGCCCGGGAAATCTCGGGAAGTCTCGCGACCGCTCGGGAGTGGACCTCGTCGGCCGTCAGGTGCACGTGATCCCCGTCGAGGACCTCGGCGACGACGCGGCGCTGCGCGGTCATCCGCCAGCCGCGTCCGCGCAGTCGTTCCAACAGGTCACTCATAAAGACCAGCCTAACAGTCAGGGGACCCAGGTCCCGAACGGGCGTAACCTTGGAGCATTGCTTGACTTAGACATTGTCCATTGTAGGATCAAGCACGGCTCAGGCCAAGTGACAGGACAACTCCGGAAGGGCGCCCCCAATGTCCGAGAACCATGAAGCAATCGTCACTGACCCGAAGGCGGAAGGTGAGGGTGGCTGCCCGGTCGCGCACGGGCGTGCGGCGCACCCGACCCAGGGCGGTGGAAACCGTCAGTGGTGGCCGGACCGGCTGAACCTGAAGATCCTCGCCAAGAACCCGGCGGTGGCGAACCCCCTGGGTGAGGAGTTCGACTACGCCGAGGCGTTCAACTCCCTCGACCTCCAGGCCGTGAAGCGGGACATCGCCGAGGTGCTCACCACCTCGCAGGACTGGTGGCCCGCCGACTTCGGCAACTACGGCCCGCTGATGATCCGGATGGCCTGGCACTCGGCCGGTACGTACCGGATCAGCGACGGCCGCGGTGGCGCCGGCGCCGGTCAGCAGCGCTTCGCGCCGCTCAACAGCTGGCCGGACAACGCCAGCCTCGACAAGGCCCGCCGTCTGCTGTGGCCGGTCAAGAAGAAGTACGGCCAGAACATCTCCTGGGCCGACCTCATGGTCCTCACCGGCAACGTCGCGCTGGAGACGATGGGCTTCAAGACCTTCGGCTTCGCCGGTGGCCGCGAGGACGTGTGGGAGCCCGAGGAGGACGTGTACTGGGGCCCCGAGACCGAGTGGCTCGGCGACAAGCGCTACACGGGCGACCGCGAGCTGGAGAACCCGCTGGGCGCGGTCCAGATGGGCCTCATCTACGTGAACCCCGAGGGTCCGAACGGGAACCCGGACCCGGTCGCCGCCGCCCGCGACATCCGTGAGACGTTCCGCCGCATGGCGATGAACGACGAGGAGACCGTCGCGCTCATCGCCGGTGGCCACACCTTCGGCAAGACCCACGGCGCCGGCCCCGCGGACCACGTCGGCGCGGACCCCGAGGCCGCCCCGATGGAGCAGCTCGGCCTCGGCTGGCAGAGCACGTACAACACCGGTGTCGGCAAGGACGCCATCACGTCCGGCCTCGAGGTCACCTGGACCGAGAAGCCGACCGAGTGGAGCAACCTCTTCTTCAAGAACCTCTTCGAGTACGAGTACGAGCTCGGCAAGAGCCCGGCCGGTGCCCACCAGTGGGTGGCGAAGAACGCCGAGGCGATCATCCCGGACGCCTTCGACTCGTCGAAGAAGCACCTGCCGACGATGCTCACCACCGACCTCTCGCTGCGCTTCGACCCGATCTACGAGCAGATCTCGCGGCGCTTCTACGAGAACCCCGAGGAGTTCGCGGACGCCTTCGCCCGCGCCTGGTACAAGCTGACGCACCGTGACATGGGTCCGGTCGTCCGCTACCTCGGCCCGGAGGTCCCCTCCGAGGTGCTGCTGTGGCAGGACCCGCTGCCGGCGCGCGAGGGCGAGCTCATCGGTGCCGCGGACGTCGCGGCGCTCAAGGAGCAGATCCTCGGCTCGGACCTCACCACCGCGCAGCTCGTCTCCGCGGCCTGGGCCTCGGCGTCCACCTTCCGCGGCAGCGACAAGCGCGGCGGCGCCAACGGTGCCCGGATCCGCCTGGAGCCGCAGCGCAGCTGGGAGGTGAACAACCCGGACGAGCTCGCCACCGTGCTGCGCACGCTCGAGGGCATCCAGGCGTCGTTCAACGCCAAGGGCGGCAAGCAGGTCTCCCTCGCCGACCTGATCGTGCTCGCGGGCACCGCGGCCGTCGAGCAGGCGGCCAAGGACGGCGGCGTGCAGGTCGAGGTGCCGTTCTCGCCGGGCCGCGTGGACGCGACGCAGGAGCAGACGGACGTCGAGTCGTTCGCCGCGCTCGAGCCGACCGTCGACGGCTTCCGCAACTACGTGGGCAAGGGCAACCGTTTGCCGGCCGAGTACCTGCTGCTCGACAAGGCGAACCTGCTCACCCTGAGCGCGCCCGAGCTGACGGTCCTCGTCGGTGGTCTGCGCGTCCTGGGCGCCAACCACGGCGGCTCCAAGCACGGCGTCCTCACCGAGCGGACGGGCACGCTGACGAACGACTTCTTCGTCAACCTGCTCGACCTGGACACCAAGTGGAAGTCCACGTCCGAGGCGCAGGACGAGTTCGAGGGCCGCGACGCCTCCGGTGCCGTCAAGTGGACCGGTACCCGCGCCGACCTGGTCTTCGGCTCGAACTCCGAGCTCCGTGCCGTCGCCGAGGTCTACGCGAGCGACGACGCCAAGGAGAAGTTCGTCAAGGACTTCGTCGCGGCGTGGAGCAAGGTCATGGACCTCGACCGGTTCGACCTGGCCTGAGGATTCGTGGTGACTTCGGCACGCGTCCGGAGGCCGCGGTCAAGGCCCTGCGCGGCTAGCTGACCCGGGCGCCTGCCGAGAGCGGGAGGGCCGGTTCCCTTCGGGGAGCCGGCCCTCTTTGTCGTGCCCGGCCTGTCGTGCCCGGCTCGTCGTGCCTAGACGGTCAGGGTCGGGGCGGGCCGCCTGGCCGGGGCCCAGCAGCGGATGATGTCGCGGACCGAGACGATGCCGACCGGCTCCTGCCGGTCGAGCACGATGAGATGGCGGAAGCCGCCGTGCGTCATCGCCTCCGCCGCGTCCTCCAGGGTCCACGCCGGGGCGGCGAAGACGACGTCGGTGGTGGTGTGGGTGCCGGCGGTCTCGGCGTCCGGATTCTGGTTCAGGCCGAGTGAGTTGAGGATGTCGCGCTCGGTCAGGATGCCGATGCCGCAGCCGTCGGGGTCGAGGACCACGGCGGCTCCGACGCGGCGGGCGGACATGAGGCGGGCCGCCTGGCGCAGGGTGTGGGCGGGACCGATGGTGAGGACCATCGTGCTCATGGCGTCACGGACGAGCATGGATGGAGCCACCTTCCTGTGGGAGGCACCTGTTGAACCGCTCAACAAGAAGCGGTTCACAAGTTCACAAGTGGGGGGACTCTCAGAGTTACAGGTAAAGGGAGCACCAACAAGGGGGCGCGGGAGGCGAGTTCAGGGGCGCCCGCAGCGCCCCCGGCCTCCGGTCAGCGGGTGTTCAGGTAGCTCAGCAGCTCGTCGTGGAGCAGACCGTTCGACGCCGCCGCGTTGCCGCTGTGCGGGCCGTGGCGTCCGTCGAGGCCGGTGAAGGTGCCGCCCGCCTCGGACACGACGATCGCGGTCGCCGCCATGTCCCACAGCGAGAGCTCCGGCTCGGCGCACATGTCGATCGAGCCCTCGGCGACCATCATGTACGGCCAGAAGTCGCCGTAGCCGCGGGTGCGCCACACCGCGCGGGTCAGGTCGAGGAACCCGTCGAGCCGCCCCTGCTCCTCCCAGCCGGTCAGCGAGGAGTACGCGAAGGAGGCGTCGGCGAGACGGCCCACCTTGGAGACGTGCAGCCGCGACGCGGAGGTCAGGCTGCGGCCCGTGTACGCGCCCGCACCCTTCGCCGCCCACCAGCGGCGGCCGAGCGCGGGGGCCGAGACGACGCCCACCACGGGCTGGTAGCCGCCCTCGCCCGCCTCCATGAGGGAGATCAGCGTCGCCCAGACGGGAACGCCGCGCACGTAGTTCTTGGTGCCGTCGATCGGGTCGATGACCCAGCGGCGCGGGCCGGTGCCCTCGATGCCGTACTCCTCGCCGAGGATCGCGTCGCGCGGCCTGGCCCGCTGGAGGTTGCCACGGATCAGCTCCTCGGCCGCCTTGTCCGCCTCGCTCACCGGCGTCATGTCCGGCTTGGTCTCCACCTTCAGGTCGAGAGCCTTGAACCGGTCCATCGTCGCGGCGTCGGCGGCGTCCGCGAGGACGTGGGCGAGACGCAGATCATCGTGGTAGTCGGGCATGAGTGAACAGTATCGATCGTCGTCGGTCCGCTGCTACAGGGCCTGATCCCGTACCGGGCCCAGTGCTTGCCGTGCGGGCTATTGACACTGCGGACAACCCCGTCAACTCTGGCGAAACAAGCCGTTAAGGACCCGGCGGCCCGGGAGGCGACGATGCCTGCAGCGCGGGAATCCCTACTGGACGCGGCCTACACCGCGCTCGGCCGGCGCCCCTGGGGTGGGGTGCGGATGGTGGACGTGGCGGCGGTCGCCGGCGTCTCCCGGCAGACCCTCTACAACGAGTTCGGCAGCAAGGAAGGGCTCGCCCGGGCGCTCGTCCGCCGGGAGGCCGACGCGTACCTCGCCGGGGTCGACCGGGCCCTGAAGGAGGGCGGGCTCGACATGGTGGCGGAGTGGACGGTGGTCGCGGCGCGCCGCAATCCGCTGGTGCGGGCCGCGCTCACCGGTTGCTGGAGCGAGCGCCTGCCCTCGCCGACGCTGTCGGCCGTGCCGTCCTCGTCGGCCGTTCCGGCGCAGCGGCGGGCGGACGGGCCGCTGCCGGCTCCCGCCGACTTCGTGTCCGCCGTACGCGACCGGTCCCTGGCCGCGCTCGGGGTGCCCGGGGCGGCCAAGACCGAGTCGGAGGCGCTGGCGC
>NZ_JAMOLN010000355.1 GCF_024448165.1 Streptomyces longispororuber | reverse complement strand
GTGTTGTGGTTGCTCGCGCAGTTCCCCGCGCCGCTTGGGCGGCTGGCGGGTCGGTGTTTCGTGGGTGGGTGCGGGGGTGTTGTGGCTGGTCGCGCAGTTCCCCGCGCCCCTTGTGGGCCTTGGGTCAGGTGTTGTTCTCCTCTGCCAGCCTTGCCAGGGCCGCCATCGGGACCGGGAGCCAGTCCGGGCGGTGGCGGGCCTCGTACAGGGACTCGTAGATCGCCTTGTCCGTCTCGTAGGCGCGCAGCAGGACCGGGTCGGTGCGCGGGTCCCAGCCGGAGGCCTCCGCGTAGCCGGTGCAGAAGGTGGCGCGGCAGGACCGGGACCAGGCCGGGTTCCAGGGGCGGTGGGAGCGGGCCGCGTAGTCGAAGGAGCGGAGCATGCCGGCGATGTCCCGGTGCGGGGGGTGCGGCATGCGGCGTTCCGCGAGCGGCCGGGACGGCTCGCCCTCGAAGTCGATCAGCTTCCAGGTGCCGGAAGGTTCCCGCAGACACTGGCCGAGGTGGAGGTCGCCGTGGACGCGCTGGGCCCGCCAGGTGCGGCCGTCGGCGGCGAGGCCCGCCAGTGCCTCGAAGGAACTGCGCAGCGCGGGGACGAACGGGAGCAGCGCGGGCACCTGCTGGGCGGTCGATTCGAGCCGGTCGGTCATCGTCGCCGCGAGCTGTTCGGTCTGGGCGCGGGTGAACGTGACCGTGGGCAGGGCGCGGGCCAGCGCCAGGTGGACCTCGGCGGTGGTCCGGCCGAGCGCGTGCGCCTCCGCCGTGAAGTCCTCCTGCTTGGTGAGGTGTCCGAGGGCCAGGTCCCAGCCGTCGGCGGCACCCTTGAGGTACGGCTGGAGCACGCCGAGGGTGGTCGTCTCGCCGCCGGCCGTGCCGTTCGGCCCGTACGTCTCGAACCAGGCGACCGGCTCCGGGACTCGGTCGCAGCCCTCGCGGGCCAGCGCGAGGGGGAGTTCGAGGTCGGGGTTGGTGCCGGGCAGGACCCGGCGGAACAGTTTGGCGATGAGCCGGTCGCCGTACACGACCGAGGAGTTGGACTGCTCGGCGCGCAGCGGCCGGGGGACGAGGCCGCGCGGGACGTGGCCGCCCGGGCCGCGGTGGAAGCGCAGCGGGCCGAGGGCGCCGGGTATGCGGAGACGTTCCAGCAGGACGGACGCCTGACGCGGGTCCTGCAGCGCGTCGTACGCGGTGCGGCCGGCCAGCGGGCCGCGCGTGATGTGGCCGATCGCGGCGGGGGCGAGGTGCGGAGGGAGCATCTGCGTGGTGCCGACGAGGAGTTGGTAGCAGTCGCCCGGTCCCTCCTCGGCCGGGGGCTGATGGGCGCGCAGCAGCAGGTGCAGCAGGGCCGACCGGGGCAGGAGCGGGGTGACCGCGTCGAGGGTGAAGCCGGTGACGGGGCGGCCCTTCCCGGCGAACCAGCGCTGGCGCGGCAGCCACTCCCGCAGCAACGGATCGAGGGACGTGAGCAGTTCGGGACCGCCCTCGCCCCAGGCGTGGGCGGCGGGCCGGGCTGCGGCTTCCGACATGGCGTCGCGTCCTTTCCCCGGGAACGCGCGGCGGGCGGTGCGAGCCGGTCCCGGGTGCCGAGATGCTGTCCAGAGGTGGAGACGTGCCGAGTACGGGGGGATCCGTGGCGCAGGCCGGGACACCCGGCAGGAGGAGTGGCGCCTGCCCGCACGATATTCGTGGAGAGTGCCCAGGGAAAGCCCCGGAAAACAGGCTTTGGCTGCTTCTTGGGCTTTCGGTCCGGCGAACTCACGTGTCATCGCCGCCGGTTCGGCCGGAACGCGTCGACGAGGATCCGGACGATGCGCTCCGCGGCGCGGCGGCGGGCGGCGGAGCGGGACCAGACGGCGGGGAGGAGGACGGCGGCGAAGAGGGTGAGGGCGAGGAGGGCGGCGGCCGTGGTGAGGGGGAGGTTCACGGTGACTCCAGGTGGGCGGGTCGGTCGGGTGCCACCACGGTGAACCGGGCCGGGACGCCCTGGCGCGGACCCCGAACTCTTCCGAAGCGGCCGCCTTCCGCGCAGGTCAGCCCTACGCTTCGGAGCGGTGCGCCGAAGGGTTCCGAAGGGTTGCGAAGAGCGGGAGGTGCGGTGTCGTGCCGCGGGAACGACGCAGTGGGCCGGTGGCCGACTTCTGTGAGCAACTACGGCTTCTCGTAAGGGATTCGGGGCTGTCGCAGAGCCAACTCGCCCAGCGGGTGGGCAAGTCGGGGGCCGCGGTGTCCGAACTGCTCAACGGACGGCGTACGCGACCGCCTGCCTGGGACGACGTGCGTCGGATCGTCGACTGCTGCGGTGCGGCGAAGGGGCTCGACGGGCGGTCGCGTGGTGTGGAGGTGGAGGCGTGGCGGTACCGGCACGGGAGCGTCGTCGAGCTGTACGAGGCGGTGGTCAGGCTCGACCGGCCGCTTGAGCCCGGACCCGATTCCCCGCCCGTTGCCCAGCCCGCTTTCCGGCCCGTTTCCCCGCCCGGCTCCGGGCCGACGGTGAAGGCGGAGCCGGACACCTTCACAGGGCCCCGCTTCCGCGTCGATCCCCGGTCGGTGCCGACGGCGTCGGAGACCGGCTGGGTCCGGTGCCTGCGCCTGCTGACCGCCGCGGGCGACTACCCCGTGCGTCTGCGGGAGTTGCTCGACGAAGAGGACCACGAGGCCTTTCTGCGGCGGCTGCACGAGGTGTGCCACCAGGTCCTGGACGAGTTCCCGGACCGGGTGCGGGCAGCGGACCGGCTGGCCCGCACGGTGGCCTGCCACGCCGTTCTGCCGGTGGCGCGGCTGACCGCTCTGCTCGACGCGCACTCCGAGGAACTCGCGGCTCGGCCGACGACGCGCCGGTGGACCGAGGCCATGGAGGACTTCGTCGACGAGATGGCCTACGGGCCGGACGGTCCCCGTCCCGTCGGCGAGGGACGGGAGCCCTGGGAGGACGGACTCGGGGACCGGCTCCGCCGTGCGCTGGGCGGCGGTCGCCCGAGCGTCGACCTGCGGGCGGCAGCCGCTCGGCTGGCGGCCCTCGTGGAGCATCTGGCCTTCTACGAGCCCGAGTTGTGGCTGCTCCTGGGGGAGTGGTCGCAGGTGCCCTCGGGAACCGGGACCGCGCTGGACGGCCTGCCGGAAGCCCTCTCGTCGTCCCCCGACTCCCTTCCGTGCACCTCCGACGCCGCACGGACCGTGGCGGGACGCCCGGCCAGGGAGCTGGGCCGCCCTCTCGTGGCGGGGGTCGAAGCCGCGGCAGGGGACACGCCGGGGTCCGCTCCGGTGGTCATCCCGCGCCTCGACACCGGTTACGTCGACCCTGCCGCCCGGTGGGCCGTCCTGCACGACGACGCCGTGCCGTACGCCGAGACCTGGTGGGCCACGCAGTCCGCCGACGTGCCGGTCGGCCTGCGGCTCGCCGCGCACTTCAGCGGAGTGGCCGCGCTGCACGTACCGCTGCTCGTGCTGGGCCACCCCGGTGTCGGCAAGTCGCTGCTCACCCGCGTCACCATGGCGCGACTGCCCGCCGACGACTTCCTGCCCGTCCGGGTGGAACTGCGGTCCGTCGCGGCGGACGCCCCGGTCCAGCGCCAGATCGAGGAAGCGCTGGAGCAACTGCTCGGCGAACGCGTCGGCTGGCCCGACCTGGTGCGCGGGGCGCCGGGGCGGATCCCGGTGGTCCTCCTGGACGGCTTCGACGAGCTGCTCCAGGCCGCGGAGACGGAGTACTGGGACTATCTCCAGGAGGTCGCCGACTTCCAGGCGCGGGAGATGGCGGCGGGGCGCCCGCTGGCGGTCGTCGTCACGAGCCGGACCGTCGTCATGCACCGCGTCCGCGTCCCCGACTGCACCCGGGCGCTGTGCCTGGAACCGTTCGGCGAGCGGCACCGGCGCCGCTGGCTGGAGGTGTGGAACGCCGCGAACCGCGGCTACTTCACGTCCAGCGGACTGCGCCCCCTGGACCCGGCCGTCCTCGACGACCGGCTCGAACTCGCCGCGCAGCCCCTGCTGTTGTTGCTGCTCGCCCTCTACGACTCCGTGGACAACGGGCTCGCTCGCGCACAGGAGAGCCGGGCCAGCGGCGCGGAACTGTTCGAGCGCCTGCTGCTCGGCTTCCTGCGCCGGCAGGTCCGCAAGCGGCACGCCCGTGACCCTGGTCCGTCCGTCGTGGACCGTGAGGCCGAGCAGGAGATGGCACGGCTCGGGGTGGTGGCCCTCGCCATGTTCACCCGCGGGCAGCAGAGCGTCGGCGCGGAGCAGGTCGCGTCGGACGCGAGGGCGCTGCTCGGCGTGGACGCGGGCTGGGCCGACGACCGGGCCTTCGGCCGCTTCTTCTTCATCCACGAGGCGCAGGCCCGGGTACACGGCAGGAACCGGCGTACGTACGAGTTCCTGCACGCCACGTTCAACGAGTACCTGGTGGCCCGCACCATCTGGCGGGCGCTGCGGACCGCGGCCCGGCCGACCGGTCCGGAGGGGGGCCGGGCCCCGCTGCCGGTGGGCCCGCTCTCCTTCGCGCAGTTCACGGATCGTGCGCAGGTGCTGGAACGGCTGGCCGAGATGGGGGCGGCGGCCGAACCCGCCGAGTCGTGGGCGCTGGCGGACACGATCCCGCGGCTGCTCGGCGAGGCGCTGAACGGCGCGCTGCCGCCCGCCGATCCGGCCTACGAACCCAAACCCGTGCCCCCGCTGACCCGTCTCGCCCACTACACCTCCAACCTCGTGCTGCTCCACACCATGTGGTTCTCCGGGGTCTCCGTCTCGAAGCTGCTGGGCACCAGGGACGCCCCCGCGGCCTGGCACCGCCTGTCCGGCCTGTGGGAGTCGCAGCTGGACGCCGAGGAGTGGGACGACCTGACCCGGCACCTCGTGGTGGACCGCACCTGGTACGCCAGGCCCGAGACGCCGGACGAGCCCGTGCGTGACCTCCGTCTGCGGTGGGCCGCGCACGACGAACCGGCCGGGCTCGGCGCGGCGGGACCCGACTGGTTCGCCCAGGAGCCGGGGAACGCGGGCACGATCAGGGACGGCCTGGCCCGAAGGGCCGCCTTCCGGTGCAGCCTCGACCAGCAGCTGCTGCTGCGCGGAGACGGCGCCATGCCGTACCGGGCCGGCCGGGTGCGGGAGGCGGGAGCGGAGCGCGTGGGGGTCTCGACCCGGAGCGGTGATCCGAGCGAGCGGATGGTCGCGAGCCTCGTGGCGCTCCTGACGCCCGGGCATCCCAGGGCCCAGCAGGACTCGACGGCCCTGCACACCGCGTGTCTGCAGGCGCTGGGCACCGCGGCACCGTCCCGCTCGACCCAGGACCTGGTCACCTGGGCCGTGGCGGCCGCGCTCGTGCGCGACCTGCCGTGGCTGGAGACGCGGGAGGCCTGCGCCCGGATCAGCGAGACGGTGCAGTGGGGCGACCGGTTGCGGGTGGGCGAGGAGGTGCTGCACACCCTGGCCCCGGCGGTGCACGAACTGCGCAGGCGCGACGACGTGTCGCGACAGGAGGCGGCGCACCTGGACGCGCTGGCGAAGCGCCTTCCGCGCACCGCCGGTCGCACCCCTGAGGAGCAACCGCGTCAGATTCCGTCCTTCCGCAGCCGGAACCAGTAGAAGCCGTGTCCTGCGAGGGTGAGCAGGTACGGGAGTTCACCGATGGCCGGGAAGCGGACGCCGCCGATCAGTTCCACCGGGTGCCGTCCGTTGAAGGTGCGCAGGTCGAGTTCGGTGGGCTGGGCGAAGCGCGAGAAGTTGTGCACGCACAGCACCAGGTCGTCCTTGTACTCGCGCAGGAACGCGATCACCGCCGGGTTCGACGAGGACAGTTCCGTGTACGA
>NZ_JAMOLN010000354.1 GCF_024448165.1 Streptomyces longispororuber | reverse complement strand
TCCGGAGCGGTCTCAGGTGGCCGGGAGCTCGACGTCGGCCAGCGGACGCGCGGCCTCGGCGGCGGCCGACCGCTCCCGCGCGGTGGGGGAGAGCGCGACGAAGGCGCAGGTGAGGAAGAGGAACGAGCCGAGCACGACGGCCAGAGGGAAGATGAAGTCGGTGGTGGTCGCACCGCTCAGCCCGCCGTCGCCCGGGGTGACGGCGACCCGGACGGCCGCCATGCCGGTGTAGTGCATGCTGCTGACCGCGACGCCCATCACCAGCGCGGCGAGCGCCGCGACCACCGGGCGGCGCACGATGAGCGCGGCCCCCAGCGCCGCGGTGGCGGCGGCCACCGCGATGAGGACCGACAGCGCCACGAGCCCGGGGGCGTACGTGATCCGGCCGTGCAGTCGCACGGCGCTCATGCCCAGGTAGTGCATGGACGCGACGCCGAGCCCGGTGGCGAGACCGCCGGCGAGCAGCGCGGGGATCCGGGAGCGCCAGTAGCCGACCGTGCAGACGCCCGCGCCGACCACCACGATCGCGACGAGCAGGCTGAGCACGGTGCGCCAGACGTCGTAGCGGATCGGGGTCCCGGAGACGCCGAAGCCGAGCATGGCGATGAAGTGCATCGTCCAGATGCCCGCGCCGATGGCGACGGCGGCCGTCAGCAGCCAGTTCCGCCGGGACCGGCCCTCGGTGCCCAGGGCCCGCACCGTGCAGCGCAGGCCGAGAGCGCTGCCGAGCACGGCCATGACGTACGACAGGACGGGGGTCACCCAGCCTGCGCTGAAGTGGTGCATGTGGCCCACGGTCGTCGGCTCCTCACGGCTGCGTCCCAAAACTCCGAAGCCGCCCGGGGAACGGGCGGCTCGGAGAATGGGAATTCGGTATTCGGTTCGTCGGCCGGCGACGCTACCACCCGGTTATGGAGGCGGAATTTGTACTGCCGAGTGCAAAGGGACAACCGAAAGGGCGTCAGTGCCGGGGTGTTGGAAGGGAGTTGGGGATACTCCTTGATCGACGGCATCGGGCCAGGTCAGAGGGGTGGGCGACCTTCGTCACGAGGAAAAGGGACATCGGGGCTCATTGTGGCGGGAGTTGCGGGGAATGCCGCGGGCGGACCCTGATAAGAGCGAATCCCGGAACCGGCGACGGCGTTTGCAGGACGGCCTGAACGCGCAGGGTGGTGGGGAGACAATGCTGTCGAGGTCGCCGCGTTCGACGAGCGGGGCGGAGGGGGCGCATCAGGGTGGCTGCGGGAGAAGGCCGGGGCGCGGAGTTCCACCGGTACGTCACGCGCGAGATCGAGGAGACGCGGACGGCGATCGCCGCGCACTACTACGACCTCGACCTCGAAGTGACGCGCGGGGCCGGGGAGTTCGTCGCGAACCTCGGCGTCGTCGCCCTGGGCGCGCTCACCGTCGGCGACATCTCGTTCGGCGCCGAGATGCGGATGAGCTTCGGCGAACCGGGCGTCCACCACGTCGCCGTGCCGCTCGCCGGCGGCTTCGCCGTCCGGCAGGGCGGCGGGCCGGCCGCGTACACCACGTCCGACCGTGCGGTGTTCTTCGACCCGGGACACGGCATCCGCATCGAGGAGTGGTCCGCCGACTGCTACAGCCTCACCGTGAAGATAGACAAGGCGGCCCTGCACGCCCAGCTGGAGACCCTGCTCGGGCGGCCGCTGGCCAGGCCGCCCCGGTTCGGGCCGTATCTGGACATCTCCCGCGGCCCCGGCCGGAGCTGGGCCAACCTCGTGCAGTGGAGCCTGCTGGAGCAGGACGTCTCGCACGGCCTGCTGCACCAGCCCATCATCGCGGGACGGCTCGAACAGACCCTGCTGGAAGGGCTGTTGCTCGCCTCCGACCACCCGTACCGGGAGGCCTTGGAGGCGCCACCGCCCGGGATGCGGCCCGCCGCCGTCAAGCGCGTCATGGACGCCGTACGGGAACGGCCGGCGGAGCCCTACGACGCGGCCGGGCTCGCCGCGATCGCCCAGGTCAGCCTGCGCACCCTGCAAGAGGCGTTCCGCCGGAACGTGGGCATGTCCCCGATGGCGTACGTCAGCGAGGTCCGGTTGCAGCGAGTGCGCCAGCAGCTGCGGGCCTCGGTGCCCGGCACGGTCACCGTCACGGACGTCGCCTACGAATGGGGCTTCGCGCACCTGGGCCGGTTCGCGCGCCGCTACCGCGTCCGGTTCGGCGAGACGCCCTCGCAGACGCTGCGCAGCGCCTGACCCGGGCGCCGGGACCGGTCAAGATCCGTGTCGCGCTTTGTGGACATCACCGCGTATTGCGGTGCGACGGGCCGCAGCCGGGTGCCGTACGCTCCCCTCGACCCGTGAACCAGCGGTGAGCGCCGGGGATGAACGGAGTCGGCGCCGCTCATCCCCGAAGCGCCGCCTGCCGGGCCGCCGTCACCGGGGCGACTGCCACGTCACCGTCGTCCCCTCCGCCCCGTCCTCGCGCCGCCCGTTGTCCGTCACGGTGAGCCGGACCGCCGGGCGGCCGTCCGGCAGCGTCGCCGTCGCGTCGACCGCGACCTCGATCCGGGAGATCGCGGTCCGCCGCGACGCCGTGGCCAGCGCACGGCGCAGGGCCGCCAGCAGCTGCGCCTGCACCGGTTCGCCCACGGTCGCCTCCACGGGGCCCGTGAACTGCGCGGACGGCGCGAAGCCGAGGATCGCGGCGGCGCCGGCCGTCTCCCGCAGCACCTTCCCGCGGAACGTCGTCGGGGCGTCGGCCGGCGGCTGCTGCAGCGCGAAGATCGTGGTGCGCACCTCCTGGATCGTCGACTCCAGCTCGTCGACGGCACGGCCGATCGTGTCCCGCACGTCCTCGACCCGCGCCCGGCGCTGCGCGGACTCCAGCATCATGCCGGTCGCGAACAGCCGCTGGACGACCAGATCGTGCAGATCGCGCGCGATCCGGTCGCGGTCCTCGAACACGGCGAGCCGCTCGCGGCCCGCCTGCGCGTCGGCGAGGACCAGGGCGAGCGCCGCCTGCGAGGCGAACTGGGTGGCCAGGAGGTGGTCGACCGAGGTGTACGGACGGGCGTCGCGGCGGCGGGGCAGGGCCAGCGTGCCGATCAGCTTCCCGGCCGCCTGCAGCGGCAGCATCATGCTGGGGCCGAACCGCACCCGGACGTCCGTCGTCATCCGCGGATCGTTCGCCGAGTCGTCGATGAACACCGGCTCCCCGGTGAGGAGTTGGGCCAGGACCGCGCTGCCCGGCCGGATCGTCGTACCGAGCAGGGAGTGCGCGTCGTCCACGGCGCTCGCCGCCACGATCTCCATGCCGCCCGCCTCCGTCGGCTGCAGCACCACGCCCGCCGCGGCGTCGGCGAGCAGTCTGGCCCGCTCCGCGACCGTGGTCAGGGCGTCCTCCGCACGGCCCGTGAGCAGCGCCGTGGTGACCGCGGCGGCGCCCTCGATCCAGCGCTCGCGCTGCCGGGCGGTCTCGTACAGCCGGGCGTTGCCGACGGCGATGCCCGCCTGCGTGGCGAGGACCCGCAGCAGGTCCAGGTCGTCGTCGGTGAACCCGGGCGCCGCCTTCCCGGTCAGCCGCAGCCGCCCGAACGCCGTCTCCTGCACGTGGATGGGGACGGCCAGCACCGCGGGCGACGGGCCGGTGTCCGGGGTGCCCGTGCTGACGGACTCCAGGAGTGAGCCGTGCCCGGGGTCGACGACGTCGAGCACGCCGTGCGCGGCGCCCGTCAGGGCCACGGCACTGTCCACCAAGTGCTGCAGCACGGAGCGCAGTTCGAGCTCGGTGCCGACGCTCAGCACCGCCTCCAGGAGGACGGAGAGACCGGACGGCACCCCGGGTTCGCGTGTGTTCGTGGTCATCGTGACGGCCGTCCTCCCGCTCGCGTCAGTGGCCCGCCCCTGGTCACGTGGCTCACCGCGGACACGATCGTCCATGCGTCGTCGGGCGGCGTACGGGGATCAGCCGGCCAGCGGGTCGAGGACCAACGGCTGGATCTTGCCCTCCATCATCGCGCCCAGGCCCTGCACGGCGCACACGTCGGGGCGCTCGGCGATGTGCACCGGCATACCCGTCGCGTCCCGCAGCATCTGGTCGAGGCCGGGCAGCAGCGCGCTGCCGCCGACCATCATGATGCCGCGGTCCGCGAGGTCGGCGACCAGGTCGGGCGGGCAGTCGCGGAGCACCTTGCCGATGCCGTCGAGGACGGCGGTCAGCGGGGTGTGGATCGCGCGCCGCACCGCGGAGGTGTCGACGTGCACGGAGCGCGCCAGGCCGGTGGCCACGTCGCGGCCGTGGATCTCGGTGTGCTCCGGGCCGTGCGGGGTGAGGCCGTTGCCGCTCAGCGCGAGCTGCAGGGGACGTACGGACTGTGAGGGCAGCATCAACTCGTGCTGCTGGCGCAGGTGCTGTACGACGGCGTGGTCGATGGCGTCGCCGCCGACGGGCACCCGGTCGGCCGTCACGATCGCGCCGAGCGACAGCACGGCGATCTGCGTGGTGGCCGCACCACACACGATGATCATGGTCGCCTCGGGCTGCTCCACCGGCAGTCCGCAGCCGACGGCGGCGGCGATCAGGGTGTCGACCAGCTCGACCCGGCGCGCGCCGAGCCCGACCAGCGTCTCCACCGCCGCGCGCTGCGCCAGCGGGTCCGCGTCGTGCGGGGTGCAGGCCGCCGCCCGCAGTCGCGGCTTGCGGCGCAGGGCGCGACGGAGCTTCTCGCCGAGCAGGTGCCGCAGCATCCGCTGCGCCATCTCGATGTCGACGACGGTGCCGCCCGACACCGGCCGCACCACCCGGATGTAGCCGGGGGTGCGCCCCGTCATCTTCTCCGCGAGCTCGCCGACCGCGATCAGCGCGCCGGTGCGGGTGTTGATCGCTGCCGCGCTCGGCTCGTCGACGACGAGACCCGCACCCTTGACGTACACGCGGGTGCGCGCGGCACCCAGGTCGACGGCGAAGTGGCAGCGGCGCAACTGCTCCAGACTGACGGTCATGGCAGATCCTCCCGAGAGCGCAGACCGTGACGGGCCGCGGCTGCGGCCCTTTTGGCATCGTGCGGCCGAAGCCGGGATTCCGCGCGCTGGAATGGGCCGGGTGAGGCAGGGCCGGGCGGGTGAAAAAACGTATGAGCCAGTCGGTGTGACTGCCCGTTAGGTGATGGTCCGGACTGCGTCGATCAGTGCGGACAGGTGGCGTACGACGTGGCGGGCGCCGAGTTCGGTGAGGCGGGCCGCGGCGTGGTCGGTCGGGGCGTAGCCGACGAACGGGAGGTCGATGGCGCGCGCGGAGAGCAGCTCCGCGGGCGACGAGCCGATCAGCACGCCGTGCGGGGTGGGGGAACCGGGCTGGTGCAGCGCCCGGTGCAGGGCGTCGGGGTGCGGCATGAGGCGCGCCGGGTCGTCGGTACGGCCGTGCACCCCGGCCCGTACGGCCAGCGAACGCCCCTGCAGATAGGCCGAGATGACGTGCGGCGACACGTCGGAGACGACCGCGACCGGGCGGCCGGTCGAGTTCAGGGTGCGGACGAGCTGGTCCGCGCCCACGGTGGGGCGGGCCGAGCTCAGGGCACGCAGCTCGATCTCCTCGAGCCTCTCGCGCAGGGCGGAGGAGAGGCGGCGGTCGGCGGCGAAGGCGCGCAGCACGTCCAGCGGGTGCACGTCCAGCTCCAGCCGCCGTTCGAGCGGCCGTCCGCTCAGCGCGTCGGCCGGGTCCCGCAGCTCGGCCGCGAGCGCGGTCAGCTCGCGGGCGGCGTCGCGGGCGGCGTCGTGCCCCGGGTAGAGGCGGACGAGGGGGCCCTCGAAGGCGAGGAGATAGGCCTCGGCGGTGGCGAGGATCTGCGTGGGG
>NZ_JAMOLN010000353.1 GCF_024448165.1 Streptomyces longispororuber | reverse complement strand
TACGCCGAAGGCCCCCTCGGCGTACACATCGAGAACCTGACAGTACGTCACTCTCCAGATGCGCCAGCGGTGTTGAGCGGACTGAGCCTGGACCTCCCGGCCGGGCGGCGCACGGTGCTGCTCGGCGCCAGCGGCTCGGGCAAGTCGACCCTGATCGCGGCGCTGCTGCGGTTCGTCCCGTACGAGGCCGGGAGCATCCGGGTCGCCGGGCGCGAACTGCGCGACTGCGCCGGGGCGGACGTACGGCGGACCGTCACGGGCATGACCCAGGACGCGCACCTCTTCCACGAGACGATCCGCGCGAACCTGCTGCTCGCCCGGCCCGGCGCCACCGAGTCCGCGCTGCGCGACGCGGCCCGCCGGGCCCGGATCCTGGAGTGGATCGACTCACTGCCCGACGGCTTCGACACCTACGTGGGGCAGGGCGGCACCGGGGTGTCGGGCGGCCAGCGGAGCCGGCTCCTGCTGGCCCGCGCACTGCTCGCCGATCCGCCCGTCCTCGTCCTGGACGAACCCACCGAGGGCCTCGACCCCGACACGGCCGCCGCCGTGCTCGCCGACGTCCTCGACGCCACCCGCGGCCGCACCACCCTGCTGGTCACCCACGACCGGGCGGGCCTCACAGCCGCCGACCGGATCGTGACGCTCGACGCCGGCCGCACCGCCTGACCACCCTCAGACCGCCGCCCCCGCCGCCCCACCCGTCCCGGCCGTCCACATACGCAGCTTCTCGGGGTTGCGCATGGCCCACAGATCGGTGACCCGGTCGCCGGACACCTCCAGCGCCATGACCGTCACGGTGACGCCGGCCTGCCGGATCACCAGCCCCGGCAGGCCGTTGACCATCCGTTCCTCGACGGTCAGGTCGGGCACTCGCTGGAACAGCTCGACAAGCCCCTGCGCGATCGCCTCGGCACCGGCGAGGGACCGCGCCCCGGCCTGGACGAGCCCGCCGGTGTCGGTGACCGCCTTGGCGTCGGGGTCGAGGAGTCCGACCAGGGCCTTGATGTCCTGCGCCTGCCAGGCCTGCCTGAAGTCGCTGACCACGGCGGCGCGTTCGGCGGTCGCCGGAGCCACCGGGGCCTGCGCGGCGCGGATGTGGCGGCGGGCGGAGGTGGCGAGCTGGCGGCAGGCTGCGGGGGCGCGGCCGACGACGTCGGCGATGTCGGCGAACGGGTAGCGGAAGACGTCGTGGAGGACGAAGGCGACGCGTTCGGCCGGGGTGAGCGAGTCGAGGACGACGAGGAAGGCCATGGTCACCGACTCGTCGAGGGTGACCCGGTCCGCCGGGTCGGCCGTGCCGTCCGGGCCGGCCGAGGACCGGCCCATGCTCCACCCGGCGCCGCCGGGCACCGGTTCGGGCAGCCACTCCCCCACGTACCGCTCCCGCCGGGCCCGCGCGGAACGCAGCTGGTCCAGGCAGATCCGCCCGGCGACCTTGGTCAGCCAGCCGCCGGGCGAGGCGATCTCCGCCTGCCGCTCGGGAGTCATCGCGTACCAGCGGGCGTACGTCTCCTGCACCACGTCCTCGGCGTCGGCCAGCGAGCCGAGCAGCCGGTACGCGAGATTGGTCAGCGCCCGCCGCTCGCTCATGACCGCGTCGAGGTCCGGGGCGGACTCCTGAGCCGGGGCCGGGGCCTGCCGGGTTTCGTCACGCCGCGGTCGGTCGTCGTCCTGCGGGGGCCGGGTGCTCATCGGGTCAGCGTCTCCTCGGGTCGCGTCTGCCGTCATGAGGTACGACGAGACGGCGCGCCCGTTCGTGAGGTGCCGTGCCGGGGCGGGGCGGACTCAGGTCGTCGTCGGCCACGACCGCAGCAGCGCCGCGATCCTGCCCGCGCCGCATCCCGCCGGGTCGAGGAGGAGGTCGCGCAGCGCGGTGGCGTCCTCGCGCGTGGGCTTGACGGTGATGCCGGACGCCTCCAGGTACATGACGCCGGTGGCGGCGGCGACGGCCAGGTTCGAGTGCTCCAGCCAACGGCACCGGCCCAGCACGTGGACGAGTGCGGCGGCGCGTGCGTAGGGCCCGTCGTACACCGGCTGTCCGAGCAGTTCGCCCCGGTGGGCGGCGACGGCGGCGACCGGGACGCCGTAGTCGTCCGGGGCCGGGTCGCCCGCTCCGGCGAGCTCGGCGACCTGGAGGATCCAGGGGACGTCGATGTGCAGCTCCATCAGGCGGCGTGCGCCCCCGGACCGCCGCGCCGGGCGGCGTCCTCCGCGTCGTCGAACACGCTCTGGTGCTCGTCGAGGAACCCGCGGGCGGCCGACAGACCACGGGCCCGCAGACCACTGACGTCGTCGAGCACGAGACGGGCCAGATAGTCCCCGATGGGCAGTCCCATCTCCTTCGCACGCGCCTTGGCCAGCTCAACGATCTCGTCGTCGACCCGGGCGCCCAGCTGTGTCTTGGCCATACAGCAACGGTAACAGGTGTTACCACCTACGGGGCGCCGGTTCGCCGAGTCCCGTCCGCTCCGCCGACGGCACCCAGCCGCACCCGGTGGCGCCGGAGGTCGACCTCGGTGACCTCCACCGTCATCAGCTCGCCCTCCTCGACAAGGTGATCCGGGGTCTCGACCGGCTCGTCGGTCAGCTCGGAGAGGTGAAGGAACCCCACGACCTCGTGAGCAAGCTGCACGAACACACCGAAGGGCACGATCTTGATGACGGGCCCGGTGAGAACCCGGCCGACCTGATCCGCGAACCGAATGAGTGGATCTTCTCGCAGAGCCTTCATGGAGAGCGTGACCTGTCCGGTGCGCGTCTCGGCAATGATCACCTCGGCGCTGATCCGCCGACCGGCTTCGACCGCCTCGGCGGGGTGGTTGATCCAGCCCCACGTCAGGTCCGGCACCCGGATGAAGCCAGTGCGCAGACCGTCCGGTTCGCCGTCGACGTGAACGAAGACCCCGAAGTTGTGAACCGCGGCAACCGTCCCCTCCACGACCTGTCCCCGTTCGAACGCGAGGAGGAAGGACCGCAAAGCCGGAATCTCGCACGCCCTGGCGGAGAGGTGAAGCTGACCCTCACGCCAACGCCCGATCTCCTCGGCATCGATCTCCTGGCCGACCTCGAACAGCTCGGCTGGATGCTCCACCCGACGCATCGACGCTTCCTGCCGGGGAATCCGACCGATCTCAGTCGCCCCTCGTTCGGCATCCGAGAGCTGCACCATGACGTCCACTCCGTCGAACCCGAGGACCTTCACCTTCCTCACGGGTCCCGGCTGAAGACGGTTGATCAAGGACTGCATGCGAGGGTCACGGGCCGGCTCGGACATGGAAGCGAGCCTATGCGGGAGACGCCCCAACTGGTTCGCTCAGGCGGCGAACCCGATCGCGGTCACGTACTCGTACTCGCCCCACTGCGAGCCCAGGTCGACCACGACGTCGTTCACCCAGACGTCGTCGAGCGCCGCGTCGTCGCCCGCGGACCAGGCCTGGACGATGCGGTCCCAGCGGCGGACGTTCATGGTCCGGTAGTCGATGACGCGCTGGAGCGGGCGGGGCACCTGCGACTGGTTGAGCGGGTGGAACTCGACGCGGGTGCCGCGGCCCTGGCGGTTGAGGCGGGCCAGCAGGTGCCGGGCGACGTTCGCGCGGCGCACCGTGCGGTACGCCGCCTCGATCCGGTCCAGGTTCTGCGCGGTCGGCTGCCGCTTGCCGTCGAGCCACGCCTTCAGCGTCCGGTCGGTCACGGTCAGCCCCGCATCGCGAGCCGCGGCGCGGGCGTGGTCGGTGCGGGTGAGGTAGCGCAGGCGCGCCATCAGACCGCGGTGCGCGGTGACGGGCGTGGCGACGAATCCGGCGAGCCGGTCGAGCTGCGCCGCGACGGCCTCGTGCCCCTTCACGCCCTGGGCACCGAACTTGCCGAACTCTAGGTTCCTGTCCGGCATGGGCTGGCCTTTCGTGTGGACGGGCTGGGGCGGTTCGCCCACATGGTACGGGCGGTGGGGGCCGGTTCGGGGCACGTGGGCGGGGAGTGGCGGCGCCCGCCGCGACCGGGGTGCCGCGTGACGCGTCTCAGTCCTGCGGCGTCCAGGCCGCCACCAGGTCCAGCAGTCCGGGGAAACGGGCGTTCAGGTCGTCGACGCGCACCTGGCTGCGCCGCTCCAGCCCGTACTGGCGCTGGCGCGTGACGCCCGCCTCGCGCAGCGCCTTGAAGTGGTGCGTGAGCGAGGACTTGGGCCGGTCGAGGCCGAACCAGCCGCAGGTGTGGTCGAAGCTCTCGGACTCCAGGAGGAGTTTGCGCACGATCGTCAGCCGCAGCGGGTCGCTGAGCGCACCGAGCACGGTCTCCAGACGCAGCTCGTCGACGGCCGGCTCCGGCAGGGGGTCGGGCAGCTCCGACAGCGCAGGTGACACGGACGACTCCTCTTCACGCATTCACGCATTCACGCATTGGCGCGTTGACGCAATTTCCTTTGTACGAGTTCAATCGTACTGCATGCTAAGTTCGACTCAACTCGTACTGCTGGAGGGCCGGCCAGTCGGCCCGATCGGGAGGATCCGTCATGTCCGAGACCAGGTCCGCAGCCGTGACCGCCACCGCGACAGCCGCCGGGGCGCCGCGCCGAACTGCCGCCGCGCGAGCGGGAGTCGGGCCCGACGCCCCGCTGTGGTGGGTGTGGCTCGCCGCCTGGCCGGTGACGGCCGTCTTCGTGCTGTCGAACGCGGCGACCCCGCTGTACGTGCTGTGGCAGCGCGACATCGGGTTCTCCAAGGGAACCCTGACCGTGGTGTTCGCCTTCTACATCGTCGGCCTCGTCGGGTCGTTGCTCGTCTCCGGCGTCGTCTCCGACCGTGTCGGGCGCAAGCCCGTCCTGCTGCCCGCGCTGGCCCTCGCCCTGATCGCCTGCCTCGTCTTCGCGACCGCCACGAGCGTGGCCGCGCTCATCGTGGCCCGGCTGTTCACCGGTGTCGCGGTCGGCGCCGTCGTGTCGGCGGGGATGGCCGCGGTGACCGACGTGGCCGGGCCCGGGCGCCGGCGGCTCGCCGCGCTGCTGGCGTCCTGCGCGATGGTGTTCGGCGCCGGACTCGGCCCGCTGCTGGCCGGGGTGCTCTCCGAGACGGCACCCGCGCCGACCGTCACCGTCTTCGTCGTCGAGGCCGTGCTGCTGGCCACCGCGGTGCTCGCCGTCCTGCGGATGCCGGTGAGGCGCCCCACGGCGCGGGCCGAGGGCGCCTGGATCCGGGTGCCCGCCGTGCCGCGCGGCAACGGCCGCCAACTCGCCCTGGGCATCGCCGTGTTCGCCCCCGGCATCACCGCCACGTCCTTCGTGCTCTCGCTCGGCCCGTCGCTGCTGTCCGGACTGCTCGGCACCACCAGCCGGATCGTCGCGGGGGCGATGGCGTTCGCGATGTTCCTCGCCGCGACCGGTGTGCAGTTCGCCGTGCAACGCCTGACCCGGCGCACCGTCCTCACGACGGGCGCGGCCGCCACCACGCTGAGCATGGTCACGCTGGTCGTCGCCGTGCACACCTCCTCCGCGCCGGTCCTGATCGCCGCCGCACTGCTGGCCGGGGCCGGGCAGGGGATGGGCCAGCTCGGCGGTCTGTCGCTGCTCAACTCCGGCGTCCCGGCCCAGCGCCTCGCCGAGGCCAACGCCGCGCTCAACATGGGTGGTTACCTCCTGGCCGGCGTCCTGCCCGTCTCGGCCGGCTACCTCAGCGACGCGGTCGGCCTGACGAACGGCGCCACCGTCTTCGCCGTCGTCCTGATGGCGCTCGCCGTGATCGGCGGCCTGGTGGTCCGCGCGACCCGGCGCCAGGTGACGGACCCGGCGTGACGGCGTAGCGAAGTGGCGGGCGGACGCGGACCACCAGGCCGCCGATCA
>NZ_JAMOLN010000352.1 GCF_024448165.1 Streptomyces longispororuber | reverse complement strand
AGTTTGGGTGATTTGCCCGAAGTTTATGGTAGGAACCCGGTATGTCGCAGTACGGGGTTCTGATCCTCATCATGGCCATCGCGGTGCTCGCACCCCTTCTGGCCTACGGAGTCGGCCGCTGGCTGCCCGTACCGCTGGTGATCTTCGAGATCCTGCTGGGGATCGTCGTGGGGCCCGACGTCCTCGGCTGGGCGCACGGCGGGCAGACCATCGACGCGCTGTCCGAGCTGGGACTCGCGATGCTGATCTTCCTCGCCGGGTACGAGATCGAGTTCGACAAGGTCCGCGGCGACACCCTCAAGCGCGCCCTGCGGGCCTGGGTGGTCTCGCTGGCCTTCGGACTGCTGCTCGCCAGTGCGCTGGCCGGGTGGTCGTACACCAAGGGGGTCTACCTCGGGACCGCCCTCATCAGCACCGCCCTGGGCACCGTGCTGCCGGTGCTCCGCGACTCGGGGGACCTGCACTCGCGGTTCGGGTCCGTGATGATGGCGTTCGGATCCGTGGGCGAGTTCGGGCCGATCGTCGCCATGGCGCTGCTGCTCAGCGGACGCTCGCCGATCGAGTCGGCGGCGCTGCTCGCCGCGTTCGCCCTGATCATCGCGGGCGCCGTGTTCTGGGCGATGCGGCCGCGGCCGCCGTGGTTCTCCCAGGTCATCGCCAAGACGCTGCACAGCAGCGGGCAGTTCGCGGTGCGGCTCGTGGTGCTGCTGCTCGCCGTGATGCTCGGCGCCTCGACGGCGCTCGGGGTGGACATGCTGCTCGGCGCCTTCGCCGCCGGGATGGTCGTACGGCTGGTGCTGCACGGCGCCGCCCCCGAGAGCGCGCACGAGATCGTCGCCAAGGTGGAGGCCATGGGCTTCGGCTTCCTCGTGCCGATCTTCTTCGTCGTCACCGGGATCGAGTTCGACCTGGCGGCGCTCCTCGACGGCGGCCGGGCGCTGTTGCTGCTGCCGGTGTTCCTGGTCCTGTTCCTGGTGGTGCGCGGCGGACCCGTGTACGCGCTCGCCCCGCGTGACCTGGGGCCCGGCGACCGGAAGGCGCTCACCCTCTTCTCCTCCACGGCGCTGCCGCTGGTCGTCGCCATCACCACCATCGGCGTCAAGGCCGGGGTGCTGCGCACCGACGAGGCGTCCGCGCTGGTCGGCGCCGGGATGCTGTCCGTCCTCGTCTTCCCGCTCATCGGCCTGAAACTGCGGGCGGGCAAGGGGGAGCGGGCCCTGCCGAAGGGGCCGGTCGCGGGCGCCGAGTCGTGGTGAGGGGGCTTGACGGCGGGCCTTAGCGTGGGGCCGTGGATCATCGGCGTACGGGAGTCGGGCGACGGAAGCCGGACGACGGAAGTCAGGCGCCGGACGTCAGAAGACGGAGCACGGAAGGGGCGGGGCATGCGGGCAGTCGTGTTCGAGCGGTTCGGGGAGCCGGCCGAGGTCCGGGAGGTGCCGGATCCGGTGCCCGCGCCGCACGGCGTCGTCGTGCGGGTCGAGGCGACCGGGGTGTGCCGCAGCGACTGGCACGGCTGGATGGGCCACGACCCCGACATCGTGCTGCCGCACGTGCCCGGGCACGAACTGGCCGGTGTGGTCGCGGAGGTGGGCCCCGACGTGCGCGGCTGGCGGGCCGGCGACCGGGTCACGGTGCCGTTCGTCTGCGCGTGCGGGAGCTGTGCGGCGTGTGCGGCCGGGGACCAGCAGGTGTGCGAGCGGCAGACCCAGCCCGGCTTCACGCACTGGGGCTCGTTCGCGGAGTACGTGGCCCTCGACCACGCGGACGTGAACCTGGTGGCCGTGCCGGAGGGGATGGCCTTCGGCACGGCGGCCGGCCTCGGCTGCCGGTTCGCGACGGCCTACCGGGCCGTGGTGCAGCAGGGGCGGGTCGCGGCCGGCGAGTGGGTGGCCGTGCACGGCTGCGGCGGGGTCGGGCTCTCGGCCGTGATGATCGCGGCGGCGGCCGGGGCGCGGGTGGTGGCCGTGGACGTGGCGCCGGGCGCGCTCGAACTGGCCAGGACGTTCGGCGCCGCCGCCTGCGTGGACGCGCGGGCCGCCGGTGATGTCGCCGCAGCGGTGCGGGAGTTGACCGGCGGGGGCGCGCACCTCTCCCTCGACGCGCTGGGCTCCGCCGCGACCTGTGCGGCCTCGCTGCGCGGACTGCGCAGGCGGGGCCGGCACGTGCAGGTGGGGCTGCTGCCGGAGGACCCCGTGGTGCCGATGGGGCGGGCGGTGGCGTACGAGCTGGAGCTGATCGGCAGCCACGGGATGGCCGCGCACACCTATCCGGGGATGCTGGAGCTGGTCGGCGCCGGGGTGCTGCGGCCCGACCTCCTGGTGACGTCGACGATCCCGCTGACCGCGGCGCCCCGGGCGCTCGCCGCGATGGGCGAGGCGCCGGGGGCCGGGGTGACGGTGGTGGAACCGCATGCGAGCCCCTCCGGCGACTGAGCCCTGGGGCCGCGGCCCGGCGAAGGCCGACGGTCAGTCCCGGCGGCCCCGGTTCCCCGGCCGGGAGGCCACCCAGGCTCTGACGGTGTCGGCGTACCAGTACGGCTTCCCGGACTCGACGTGGTCCGGCGGCGGCAGCAGCCCGTGCTTGCGGTACGAGCGGACCGTGTCGGGCTGGACCCGGATGTGCGCGGCGATGTCCTTGTACGACCAGAGCCTGCGGTCGGTCATCGGTGGCTCCTCCCTGGCGGGTGTCGCGGCGGCTCGGGGGTGGCCGTCGGCGATCACTCACCCTGTGCCCGGAGAACGACGTGCACCGAGGTGAAGGGAGGGCCTGTGTGTCCCCTGTGACGCAGAACCCGCGTATGCCTGACATGTGTGACAGGAAGGGGGCGTTTGTGACGTGAATGATGCAAAGAGGGCGCGTTGACGGCGCATGCACCGGCGCAAGGGTGGACAAGCGTGGTGGGCCGAACCTGCTGCGCCAGGCCCGGCCCACCGCTCCCCGCTTCCCCCCGGCCCGTTGGCCCGAAGGGACAAGAGTGCCTCAGTGGTTACCGCCGGTCTTGGAGAAATGCGCACTTCCGGAGCGGTGGTCACGGCGCAGGACCAGGCTCGTCGCCTCCCCGGCCAGCCGGTCCGTGGCCGGTGGTCCTTCCGGGTCCACCCGCAGCCCCCGGGCGAGGGCGAACTCGCGCGGGGTGCACCCCGTCATCGCCTTGAACTCGCCGCTCAGGTGCGCCTGGTCGTAGTAACCGCAGGCCGCGGCGGTCTCCGCCTGGGTGCTGCCCGCGCAGAGCAGCCGGCGGGCGCGCTGCAGCCGCAGGACCCGGGCCGCCGCCTTCGGGCTGAGCCCGATCTGTTCGCGGAATCGGTTCTCCAAGTGCCGTACGCTCCAGCCCACTTGCTCGGCGAGCCGCCCCACCGGAACCGCCCCGCCGCTGTGTGTGAGCGTGTACCAGGCGTGCACCGTGCCCGTCGCGCAGCGCGGCCCGGAGTCGAGCCAGCGGGCCAGCGTCTCGTCCAGGTGCCGGAACCGGGCCCGCCAGGACGTCAACTCGCCGAGGGAGTACGAGAGTTCGGCGACGGCGGCCCTGGGGAGCGCTCCCAGCTCGTCCGGATGCACACGCCAGTTGGACAGCTCGTGCAGGGGCGTGCCGAGCAGGTTGAACGCGGCCCACGGGGTCAGCAGGACCTCCACGCCCGCGAGGTGGCCGTCGTGCTCGCCGAGGACCGGGGTGGTGGACAGCGCTGAGAGGACGCAGGGGAGTTCGCTCGTGCGCAGTCCGGACGGACGGGCGCCGCCGTGCCGGCCGACGCCCACCCAGCCGCCGGTCGCCTCGGTGATGCGCACCGCGCCCTGGAAGGCGAGCATCAGCGTCACCGCGCCGATCGGTGCCTCCAGGCGTGCGCGCGGTCCGGGGAAGGCGAGCCGGAAGCCGCGGTACCCGATGATGCCGGGGCGCAGCCGCGGGTGCGGGCGCCCGGCCGCCGTCTCCCAGGTCCCGTCCGGGCTCCGGGCGGGGCGGACGGCGGGCCGTGAGGTACCCGTGGCACGAGGACTCATCCGCCGATACTGCTACACGCCGCACGACCGGAGATAGCCCCGCGTACGACGCGCGACCGGTAGCGGCCGGTCCGGATCGCACGGGTACATGTCCTGCTCGACGATCGCGAAGAGATCGACGCCGAGCCGCTCCGCCGCCGCGAGCACCGGCTCCAACTCCGGTACGCCGCGCGGCGGTTCACACATCACGCCCTGCGCGACGGCCGGCCCGAAAGGCGTGCCGCGGTCCCGGACGTCGGCGAGCACCACCGGGTCGACCTGCTTCAGGTGCAGATATCCGATGCGCTCCCCGTACGTCTCGATGAGCTTGACGCTGTCGCCGCCGCAGTACGCGTAGTGGCCCGTGTCCAGGCAGAGCGACACCAGCCCGGGGTCGGTCGCGTCCAGGAAGCGGGCGACGTTCTCCTCCGTGTCGATGTGGGTGTCGGCGTGCGGGTGGACGACGACCTCCAGCCCGTACCGGTCGCCCACCTCGCGGGCGAGCCGCTCGGTGCCCGCGGCGAGATGGCCCCACTGTTCGCCGGTGAGGGTGGCGTCCTCCAGGACCTCGCCGGTCTTGTCGTCGCGCCAGAAGGACGGGATGACGACGAGGTGGCGGGCGCCCATGTCCCGGGTCAGGGCGGCGATCGACGCGACGTGCTCCCACGTGCGGTCCCAGACGGCCGGGCCGTGGTGCAGGCCGGTGAAGACGGTGCCGGCGGAGACCTGGAGCCCGCGCCGCCCCGTCTCCTCCGCCAGGACCCGCGGATCCGTCGGCAGGTACCCGTACGGCCCCAGCTCGATCCACTCGTAACCGGCCTCGGCGACCTCGTCGAGGAACCGCCGCCAGGGCACCTGCTGCGGGTCGTCGGGGAACCAGACGCCCCAGGAGTCGGGGGCTGAGCCGATGCGGATGCGCCGTGACCGTGATGCCTGAGTCGTCACCGGGGTCGTCGGGATCGTCATGGGACCAGCCTTCAGGCCCCCGGAGAGGGGTGTCAAGGCGTGGTCCGAATGTCAGGACAAAATGTTGACAGGGAGGGGCGGCCGGGGCTAGATCTGGCAGGAGACGACGCCGTCGAAGGGACCCTCCATGGCCCGCAGCGAGGCCCGTACCGAGTCAGGCAGCGCGTTCGACCTGATCACGATGGGGCGGATCGGGGTGGACCTGTATCCGTTGCAGGCGGGCCGGACGCTCGGGGACGTGGACACGTTCGGGAAGTTCCTCGGCGGGTCCTCGACGAACGTCGCCGTCGCGGCGGCGCGGCTCGGACTGCGCACGGCGACGATCACCAGGACCGGGCGGGATCCCTTCGGCGCGTATCTGCACGACAGGCTGCGGGAGTTCGGGGTCGACGACCGCTGGGTGACGCCGGTCGACGGGCTGCCCACGCCGGTCACCTTCTGCGAGATCTTTCCGCCGGACGACTTCCCGCTGTACTTCTACCGGCAGCCCAAGGCGCCGGACCTGGAGATCGCCCCCGGTGAGCTGGACCTCGACGCGGTCCGGGCCGCCCGGATCTTCTGGATGACCGGTACGGGGCTGAGTGCCGAGCCCAGCCGGAGCGCGACGCTGACCGCTCTCGCGCACCGGGCCGGGCAAGGGGCCGGGGTCGATGGGTTCACGGTGTTCGACCTGGACTGGCGGCCGATGTTCTGGGGGGATCCGGGGGCGGCGCGGCCGTACTACCAGGAGGCGTTGCGGCACGCGACGGTGGCCGTCGGGAACGTGGACGAGGTCGAGATCGCCACGGGGGAGCGGGAACCGGGTCGGGCGGCGCGGGCGTTGCTCGGGTTCGGTCTCGAACTCGCGGTGGTCAAGCAGGGGCCGAAGGGCGTGCTGGCGATGACGGCCGGCGGG
>NZ_JAMOLN010000351.1 GCF_024448165.1 Streptomyces longispororuber | reverse complement strand
CCCCTGGCGGGGCGCGTATCCCGGCGGAGCCCTGGCGACCGGCCCCTACGGCTTGTTGACGACCTTTCCGTCCGCCGCCGTCTTCAGTTGTTCGTCGTACGCGGACGCCGCCTTGTCCACCGACGCGTCACCCGTCGTCACCGACTCCATCGCCTCCTGGATCGCCGTGGAGACCTTCGGGTACGCGGGGTAGGCCGGGCGGTAGTGGGTCGAGGCGACCAGATCCGTGAAGAACTTGATGCCGGGCTGCGCCTTCACGTACGCCGGGTCCGCCGCGACGTCCTTGCGGACCGCGATGCCGGAGTTCGCGATGTACCAGCGCTGCGCGTTCGCCTTCGTCTGCATCGTCTTGATGAAGTCGAAGGCCAGATCGGGGTTGGCCGCCTTGGACGGGACCGCCCAGGTCCAGCCGCCGGACATGGAGACCTTGCCGGGCGCCTGACCGTTCTGCGTCGGCATGTGCGCGAGCCCCAGCTTGTCCGACCACTCCGGCCACTCGTGGCCCGAGCCCTTCAGCCAGTCCTGCGGCAGCCACGAACCGTCGAGGTTGATGCCCAGCTTGCCCTTGGGCAGGAACTCGCCGCGCACCCGCGTGGCCCAGTTCGGGTCGAGGGCGTCGGAGACGTCGGGCCCGAGCTTCTCCTTGAACACCGTCTCCACGAACCGGAGGCTGTCCTTGAACGCCTTCGAGCCCGCGATCCACTTGCTCGTCGACGTCTCGTACAGCGGGTCGGCACTGCCGTCGCCCGTGCCGTACAACAGCATCTCGAAGCCCTGCATCGTGGCGGCCTCACCGTTCGGCTTGCCGGTGTAGACGTTCAGCGGGACCGCGTCGGGGACCTTTTCCTTGATGGCCCGGGCCGCGTCGAGCACCTCCGCCCAACTCTTCGGCTGCCAGGGCGTCTTGATCCCCGCCTTCGCCAGGATCGCCTTGTCGTACCAGAGGCCGCGGGTGTCCGTGCCGTCCGGGACGCCGTACGTCTTCCCGTCCTGCGCCTTCGCGGCCGACTTCGCCGTGTCGATGAACTGGCCCCAGTCCTGCCACTTGTCCAGGTACTTGTCCAGCGGCTTCAAGTACCCGGCGGTGATGTCGGAGTTGATGAGGAACGTGTCCTCGTAGACCAGGTCGGGCGCCGTCCGCGGCGAACGCAGCATCTGCTGGAGCTTCGTGTAGTACTCGGAGTCCGGGGCCTTGATCGGGACGAGTTCGACCTTCTTGCCCGGGTTGGCCTTCTCGAACTGCTTCTTCATCGCGGCCAGATAGGTGTCCATCACCTTGATCTGGTTGTCCGTGGACTGCTTGAAGGAGACCTTGATCGTGTTCGAGTCACTGCCGGAGTCACCCCCGCACGCGGTGAGGGTTCCGGCGGCCAGCAGGGCGGTGGCGACGAGCAGAGGAGCGGTGGGGCGCACGGGCACGACCTCCTACGAGCGTCGCGGGCATCGTTGCCTCGCGGGGCTGCCCGTGAACGTACGTTCAGGCTCGGAGCAGGGTCAATGGGTGTGCGCGGCCCAACGACGGTGCCGTGACAACGTTGTTATCGAGGGGCGGCGAACGGCGCCCGCGGCCCGCCGACGCGGCTACTTCCAGGTGTAGATCAACTCGGGGCGGCCCACCTGCCCGTACTGCGGACTGCGCGCCGCGCGCCCCGCGTCGACCAGGTGCTCCAGATAACGCCGCGCCGTGATCCGCGAGATGCCCACCGTCTCCGCGGCCACCGCCGCCGTCAGGCCCTCCGGCGACCCCTCCCGCAACGCCTGCGTGACCCGCTCCAGCGTCGGCGCGCTCAGCCCCTTGGGCAGCGCGGCCGGCGCGGGCGACCGCAGATTGGCCAGCGCCCGGTCGACCTCGTCCTGCCCGGTCGCCTCCCCCGACGTGGTCCGGTACTCGGCGTACCGCACCAGCCGGTCGCGCAGCGTGGCGAACGTGAACGGCTTCAGCACGTACTGCACGACCCCCAGCGACACCCCCTCACGGACCACCGCCAGATCACGGGCCGAGGTCACCGCGATCACGTCCGCGTGGTGCCCGGCGGCCCGCAGCGAACGGGCGAGCGCCAGACCGTGCCCGTCCGGCAGGTGCAGGTCCAGCAGGATCAGATCGACCGCCGCACGGTCCAGGACCCGCCGCGCCTCGGCGGCGGTGTGCGCCCTGGCGACCGTACGGAAGCCGGTCACCCGGTCCACGTACAGGGCGTGCGCGTCGGCCGCCACGGGATCGTCCTCGACGACCAGAACCTTGATGTGGGCGTCCGTCATGGTGTGCGCTTCCCCGATGTCGTAGCGGCGTCCGTCGGCACGGCGCCCGTGGTGGTGACGTCCGTCGTGGTGGTGGCGTCCGGCGCGGTGCGAGGCGAGGGTACGGCGCCCAGCGGCAGGGCGACCGTGAACACGGCACCGCCCTCCGCGGCCCCGGCCAGCTCCAGCGTGCCACCACCGCGCGCCACGGCCTGCCGGACGAGCGCGAGCCCGAGGCCCCGCCCGTTCGGACCGGCCGGCTTCGTCGACCAGCCCCGCTCGAACACGGCGTCCGCGTGCTCCGGCTCCACGCCGGGACCGGAGTCCGCCACCCGCAGCAGCAGGGCGTCGTCCCCAGTGCGGGCGGTGACGGTGACCCGGGCGCGCGGCGATCCCTGCGCCGCGTCCACCGCGTTGTCGATCAGATTCCCCAGCACCGTGACCAGATCCCGCGCCGGCAGCGTCTGCGGCAGCAGCCCGTCGTCGATCCGGGTGTCGGCCGACACCACCAGCTCCACCCCGTGCTCGTTGGCCTGCGCGGCCTTCCCCAGCAGCAGCGCCGCCAGCACCGGCTCGCTCACGGCGCCCACCACCTGGTCGGTCAGCGCCTGCGCCAGCTCCAGCTCCGCCGTCGCGAAGTCGACCGCCTCGTCGGCCCGCCCCAGCTCGATCAGCGACACCACGGTGTGCAGCCGGTTCGCGGCCTCGTGCGCCTGCGACCGCAACGCCTGCGTGAACCCCCGCTCCGAGTCCAGCTCACCCATCACCGACTGCAGCTCGGTGTGATCGCGCAGCGTGACCACGGTGCCGCGCCGGTTCTCACTGGTCACCGGCGAGGTGTTCACCACCACGACCCGGTCCGCCGTCAGATGCACCTCGTCCACCCGCGGCTCCGCGGCGAGGAGCGCCCCGGTCAGCGGCGTCGGCAGCCCGAGCTCGGCCACCGACCGCCCCACCGCGTCGTCCCCCACCCCGAGCAGCTCCCGCGCCCCGTCGTTGATGAGCGCCACCCGCCGCTGCCCGTCGAGCATCACGAGCCCCTCGCGGACGGCGTGCAGCGCCGCCTGGTGATAGGCGTGCATCCGGCTCAGCTCGGTTGCGTTCATACCGTGCGTATGACGGCGCAGCCGCGCATTGATCACGTACGTGCCGATGCCGCCGAGCACCAGCGCGGCCAGCGCGACACCGGCGACCGCGAGCACCTGCCCCCGCGCCTGCTCGGTGATCTCGTCGATGGTGATCCCGGCGCTGACCAGACCCACGACCCGGCCACCGCCGTCGTACACCGGAGTGACCACCCGCACCGAGGCCCCGAGCGTCCCGGTGTACGTCTCCGAGAACGTCTCCCCCTTCAGCGCGGGGCCGATATGCCCGAGGAACCGCTCGCCGATCTGGTGCCGGTCCGGATGCGTCCAGCGGATCCCGTCCGTGTCCATGATCGTCACGAAGTCGACGCCCGTGTGCTGCTGCACGTCCGTCGCGTACGGCTGCAGGCTCACCGTCGGATCCGCGGACTCCATGATCGCCTCGCGCACCGAACCGGCGTCGGCCACCGCCGTCGCCGCGGCCGTCGCCTGCCGCCGCGCCGCGGTCTCCGCCTGCCCCCGGTCACTGACGTACGTGAACAGGGCACACCCCGCCACCACGACCGCCACGAGCACGGCCTGCATCGCGAAGAGCTGGCCGGCCAGGCTGCGGGGACGGGGGAGACGCATGGGCTCAGTCTGCCTGTCGTATAAGCGCGAACTAAATGAACGGAAGGGTGACAGTGCTCACCGCCTGGGAGACAGTCACCGGGATTCGCAGGACGTGAGCCGCACGCACTGCGGTGATCCAGTACGCCGACGACGTCGTCAGGAGGAGCCGTGGCCGAGAACGGGACCGCGACCACCAAAACACCCGCCGCGAAGCGGGACCGCACCCACTATCTCTACATCGCCGTGATCGTGGCGGTGCTTCTCGGCATCGCCGTGGGCTTCATCTGGCCCGACTTCGCCAAGGAGCTCAAGCCCGTCGGCACGGGCTTCGTGAACCTGATCAAGATGATGATCTCGCCCATCATCTTCTGCACCATTGTCCTGGGCGTCGGCTCGGTACGGAAGGCCGCCAAGATCGGCAAGGTCGGCGGCCTCGCCCTCGGCTACTTCATCGTGATGTCGGTCGTGGCCCTCGCCATCGGCCTGATCGTCGGCAACATCCTCGACCCCGGCACCGGCATGCACCTCACCGACGCCACCAAGGACGTCGGCCACACGGCGGCCGAGGAGGCGGCCGAAGGACCGGTCGACTTCGTCCTCGGCATCATCCCGGCGACCCTCGTCTCCGCCTTCACCGAGGGCCAGGTCCTCCAGACCCTCCTCGTGGCGCTCCTCGTCGGCTTCGCGCTCCAGGCCATGGGCCGCGGCGGCGAGCCCGTCCTGCGCGGCATCGAGCACATCCAGCGGCTCGTCTTCCGCGTCCTCGGCATGATCATGTGGGCCGCCCCGGTCGGCGCCTTCGGCGCGATGGCCGCGGTCATCGGCGAGACGGGCGTCGACGCCCTCAAGGCCCTCGCCACCATCATGATCGGCTTCTACGTCACCTGCGCCCTGTTCGTCGGCGTGGTCCTGGCGGCGATCCTCCGCCTCGCGACGGGCTACAACATCTTCTCGCTGCTCAAGTACCTGGGCCGGGAGTTCCTCCTCATCCTCTCGACCTCGTCGTCGGAGTCGGCCCTGCCGCGCCTGATCGCGAAGATGGAGCACCTGGGCGTCTCCCGCCCGGTCGTCGGCATCACCGTGCCGACCGGCTACTCCTTCAACCTCGACGGCACCATGATCTACCTGACCATGGCGTCCCTCTTCATCGCCGACGCCATGGACCAGCCCATGAGCATCGGCCAGCAGATCGGCCTGCTCCTCTTCATGATGGTCGCGTCGAAGGGCGCCGCGGGCGTCTCCGGCTCCGGCATCGCCGTCCTCGCGAGCGGCCTCCAGTCCCACAAGCCCGGCCTCGTGGACGGCGTCGGCCTCATCATCGGCATCGACCGCTTCATGAGCGAGGCCCGCGCCCTGACGAACTTCGCGGGCAACGCGGTGGCCACGCTGCTCATCGGTACGTGGACCGGGGAAGTGGACCGGGACCGGGTGCAGCGGGTGCTCGCCGGCGACCTCCCGTTCGACGAGCGCACGCTCCTCGACACGGGCGCCGACGACGCGGACGTCCCGACGCCGCGGGACGGTGGCCCGTCCACCGAGAAGGAACCCGTGAACGCCTGACTCCGCTCGCAGCTCCACGCCACGATCGCCGGTTTGTACTACCGGCGATCGTGGCGTAAGGTCCTGCGAGTTGTCCGGGCCACGAAGGCCCTGGGCAGCACCTCCCGCCGCGCGAGCGGCACCCAACCTCAGCACGATCTCCCCACGGGATTGATTTCGGCATGTCCGAATTCATTTCGAAATTGGGTTGCGGCTGTCCTGATCGGTCCGATTAGGAACTGCCGAGCGGATCCGCTAAAGTTTGGGACGTCGGAACGGCCCAACAGCCGCGAAGACAAACCCAGTTGACTGGGAATCAGGCCCGAAAGGATCTGATAGAGTCAACACCGCAGGAAAGCCGAAAGGCCGGAAAGCGGAAAGCAAGACCAGAAAC
>NZ_JAMOLN010000350.1 GCF_024448165.1 Streptomyces longispororuber | reverse complement strand
CCGTTGTGTCCGGCGGCCGAGCCGGCGTCCCAGCGCACGGCCATCCCGCCGCCGTCACCGGCCCGGTGATACCCGGCGACAATCACCACCGCACCGTCCCGGACCCCCTTCAGAGCCCGCAACGCGGCGACGGTGTCCACGTGCCCTACGTCGTCGTGGGACGCGGCCTGCGCCGGCGCCGGGCTCGCGATCACGGCGCCCGCTCCGGCCAGGCCGGACAGCAGCAGGGCTCGTCTGCGTGACTCGTCCATCGGGACGGTGCTCCTCAACTGTCAGGTCGGGTCAGGGAGTTGCGGTACGGCGGCATGAAGCGCATGCGGGGCATCTGGTCGGCCAGGACACCGCCGTCGACGACGAGGCGGGCGCCGGTGACGTAGGCGCCCGCGTCGGAGGCGAGCAGCAGCAGCGCGCCGACGCAGTCGTCGGGCCGGGCGTAGTGGCCGAGCGGGATGCGCTCGCGGTAGGCCGCCTCGAACGCCTCGCGGTCGAAGGGGAACTCGCCGTCGATCGGGGTCTCGACCATGCCGGGCGCGAGGGTGTTCGCGGTGATGCCGTGCGGGGCGAGCTCGACGGCGAAGGTCTCCGTGAGGAGCTGCGCCGCCGCCTTGGAGGCGTTGTAGTGGGCCAGGCCCGCCTCCGCGACCAGGGCGTTCTTCGAGGTGATGGTGACGACGCGGCCGCGCACCCCGTCCGCGACCATGTGCTCGGTCACCCGCTGGGTGAGGAAGAAGACGGCGTCGACGTTGACCCGCATGACGGCGGCCCAGCTCGCCGGGGTGATCTCGCCCACGCGCTCCAGGGCGGCCGTGCCCGCGTTGTTGACGAGGACGTGCAGCGGCCCGCAGTCGCCGCGGACCGTGTCGGCGAACCCGGCGAGCTCCTCCGTGCGGGCCAGGTCCCGCCCGTACGTCCAGGCGCGGCGGCCCAACTGCTCGACGGCGGCGGCCGTTTCGACGATGCCGTCGGATCCGGGGAGGTCCACGAGGACGACGTCCGCGCCCGCCTCGGCGAGCCCGACGGCGAAGGCGCGGCCGAGGCCGCGGGCGGCCCCGGTGACCAGTGCGGTGCGGCCGGTCAGGTCGAAGCGGTCGGTGCCGCGCGCTCCGCCCGTCACGTCAGGCCCAGCAGGTCGAGGGAGGGCCGCCGGATGATGTCCTCCACCGCTTCGGCGTCGAGCGGGGGCAGGCCGGGGATGCCGGGGATCGCGGCGATCTCCCGCAGTCCCTTCACCGAGTCGTCGACCGTGGTGAACGGGTAGTCGCTGCCGAACAGGAGCTTGTGCAGCACCCCGTAGTCCTGGGCGAGCCGGAGGCTGTGCCACAGCTGGAACGGCCGGTAGTGCAGGGCGCTGACGTCCGCGTACACATGCGGGTGCTTGCGGATGACGGCGATGCACTCGCCCTCGAAGGGGTGGCCCAAGTGGGCCAGGACCATGCGGAGTTCGGGGTGGCGGATCGCGACGGCGTCGAGGTGGCGGGGCATCGCGTACTCCAGCGGCGCCGCCGACACGAACGTGGTGCCGGTGTGCACGAGGAGCGGGAGGCCGTGCCGTTCGGCGTACGCGTACAGCTCGTCGTACGCCTCGTCGGCCGGGTCGAAGCCCGCGTACATCGGCATCAGCTTGATGCCGCGCAAACCCAGTTCCTGGTGTCCGTAGCGGAGTTCGTCCTGCCAGCCGGGCTGGGTGGGGTCGAGGGCGAGGTAGCCGATGAGGCGGTCCGGGTGCTCGGCCACGTAGGCGGCGACGGCCTTGTCGTCGACCCACAGGCCGCTGCGGCGGGCCTTGCCGCCGACGACGATCGTGCGGGTGTCGGCGGGTGAACTGGCCGCGTACTCCTCCCACTTGACCGTCAGGTCGACCTCGCCCGCGTGAGCGCGGGCGGAGTCGGAGGCGAACGGGTCGGTGAAGTCGTGGCTGTGCCGGAACAGATGGGAGTGGACGTCGACGATCATGTCCGGTTCCTCTTCTCCCAGCCCTCGGCGAACATGTTCCAGAAGCGGTGGCTCGGGGGGTGCTCCTCGAAGACCTCGTCGACGAGTTCGACGCCGAGGCCGGGCGCGGTCGGCAGGTCGATGTGCCCGTCGGCGGCGAGCGGCAGGGTGCCCTTGAGGGCCTGGAAGACGTGGTCCTCCAGGAGCGCGTCGAAGGTCTCCAGGATCTTGAAGTTGGGGATGCCGAGCGCGGCGTGCACCGACACCGTGGTGCACAGCGGCGAGTTGGAGTTGTGCGGGGCGACGAGCATGCCGTGCGTGTCGGCGATGGCGGCGATCTTGCGGACCTCGGTGAAGCCGCCGGCCATGGACAGATCGGGCTGGACGATGTCGACGGCCTCGGTCGCGAAGAGCTGCTTGTACTCGTAGCGGTTGTGGAAGTGCTCACCGCCGGAGATCGGGAACGGGGCGCGCCGGCGCAGTTCGGCGTAGCGCTCGATGTGCGTCCAGGGCAGCGGCTCCTCGAACCAGCCGATGTCGTACGGCTCCAGCTCGCGCAGCAGGCGGGACGCGGTCGGCATGGCGAACCGGGCGTGGCCCTCGATGAAGAGGTCGACGTCGGGTCCGATGGCCTCGCGGACGGCGGCGACGAGGTCGACGGAGCGGCGCAGTTCGGCGCGCTCCAGCTCGTGCAGGCCGGGCCCGAACGGGTCGAACTTCAGGGCGGTGAGGCCCTTGCCGACGATGGCGCGGGCCTTGGCGGCGAAGACCTCGGGGTCGCGCTCGCCGTTGTACCAGCCGTTGGCGTAGACGCGGACCCGGTCGCGGCAGGCGCCGCCGGTGAGCCGGTAGGCGGGGACGCCGAGGGCCTTGCCCATCAGGTCGTACATGGCCTGGTCGAGGCCGGACAGGGCGATGCCGCCCATGTCGCCGCCGCGCAGGAAATCGCCCTGGTAGAGGCGGAGCCAGACCTCCTCGATGTCGAAGGGGTCGGCGCCGATCAGGTGGCGGCGGGCGAGCGACTCGGTGAGGGCGCAGACCTCCTGGCCCCGGTAGGGGTGGGTGATCTCGCCGATGCCGGACAGGCCCTCGTCGGTGTGGACGCGGACGTAGCCGAAGTCGCGCCATGCGGTGCCGAGCATCAAGGTCTCGACGCGGGTGATGCGTCCCGCGGGGCCCGCCGGGCGGGTCGTGTTCACGGTGAGCATCAGCGGACCGCCCCACCCATCGTCGAGGCGTTCTCCAGGTCGCGGGCGCCGCCTTCGGCGAGGACCGCCCGGACGGCGGCCTCGGTGGCTTCGAGGAGCCGGTCGACGTCGGCATCGGTGTGGGCGTAGCTGATGTGGCTGCGCTTGAGGTTGAGGGGCAGCTCGAACAGGCCGTGGTCGAGGAGCTTGCGGCGGTAGCCGACGAACAGCGACGCGTCGTTGGCGAGCAGGTCGTCGTAGGTGCGCGGCGTGTCGGGGCCCGGCATGAAGTACGAGACGAAGACGGATCCGTGGCCCGTGACGACGGCGGGGACGCCCATCTTCTCGTAGAGCGCGGTGAGTTCGGTGCGTACGCGGTTGCCGAGTCGGTAGACGTGCGCGTGGACGGGTTCCTCGCGGAGCTTGCGCAGGGTGGCGAGGGCGGCGGCGACCACGGAGGGGTGGCCGTTGTAGGTGCCGGCGAAGAACGCGGGGGCGCCCGGGGTGGTGGAGAAGAGGTCCATGAGGTCGGCCCGGCCGCCGATGGCGCCGACGGGCGCGCCGTTGGCGATGGCCTTGCCGAGCGTGGTGAGGTCCGGGGTGACGCCGCAGATGGCCTGCCAGCCGCCGAGGTCGTGGCGGAAGCCGGTGATGACCTCGTCGAAGACCAGCACGCTGCCGGCCTTCGTCGTCTCCTCGCGCAGCGTGGTGAGGAACTCCTGGTGCGGCAGGAGCGCGCCGACGTTGTGCGGGACGGGCTCGACGATGACGGCCGCGATGTCGGAGCCGTGCTCGGCGAAAGCGCGGCGCACGGCGGCGCTGTCGTTGAAGGGGAGCACGAGGGTCGCGTCGAGGACCTCGGGCAGGATGCCGGTCGAGATCGGGTCGCGGGAGCCGACCTTCTCGGGCGCGGAGATGACGTTGAGGCTCACGGAGTCGTGCCAGCCGTGGTAGCAGCCCTGGAACTTGACGACGAGCCGGCGTCCGGTGGCGGCGCGCGAGACGCGCAGCGCGTGGAAGGTGGCCTCGCTCCCGGTGGAGGTGAGCAGGACCTTCTCGATGGACGGGACGATCTCGGCGAGCTGTTCGGCCAGCTCGACCTCGCCCTCGGTCACGCCGACGCCCATGTGTCCGATGCGGGCGCCCGCCTCGGCGGTGGCGCGGGCGACGTCGGGGTCGTTGTGGCCGAGCAGCGGCGGGCCGAACGCGGCGTGGAAGTCGGTGAACTCGCGGCCGTCGGCGGTGCGGAAGCGGGCGCCGCCGGTGCCGGTGACGACGAGGTCGGTGAGACCGGGGATGCTGCGCTGACCGCTGTTGACTCCGCCGGGCACGACCGTGCGGGCGCGCTCGGCGATCCGGGCTCCGGAGGTGGCGTCCGGGCCTGAACTCATGGTGCTTGCTCCTTGCGTCGAGAGTCGTCGGTGTCATGGGCCCTGCCCGGCCCCGCACCCTGGCGCCATCCGCCCGGCAGTCTCCGCAGGAAGTGTTCTGCGGCCTGCCCAGTGCGCAGGTTTTACAGAACAGTGTTCTGTATTGCAGAACAGTACGGAGACTACGGGCGGTTTTCTGGCAGGTCAACCCCCGGAGGGCAGATTGCCGAACAGTTTGTGACTAGACTGTTCGGTCATGACGAACAGAGATGGTCCAGGAACCCCACCGGCCGAGCCGAAGTACTGGGTCAAGAGCGTCGCCAGGGCCGCCGACATCCTGGAAATCCTCGCCGCTCCCGCCCCCGGTCACGGCTTGAGCGTCACGGAGGTCGCGCAGACCTGCGGGATCTCCAAGAGCGCCGCGTTCGGCACCCTGCAGACCCTGCGCTCGTACGGGCTCGTCTCCGACGACGGCGAGGGCATGAACCGGCGCTACCGCCTCGGCATGGGCCTCGCCCGGCTCGGCGACCGGGCCCGCTCCCAGGTCTCGCTGCGCGGCGTCGCCCACCCGGTGCTGCGCGAACTGACCGGCGCCACGGGCATGGCGTCGCGCCTCGCCGTGCCGGAGGACGGGCACGCGGTGGTCGTCGACCAGGTCGAGCTCGACCAGCGGGTCCGGCTCGACCTGCGGATGGGCCAGCGCGAACTGCCGCACTGCACCGGACTCGGCAAGGCCCTCCTGTCGGCCGTGCCGCAGGCCGAGGCGGCGGCGGTCGTGGAGCGCTTCGGGCTGCCGCGGCGCACGCCGCGCACGATCACCGACCCGGCCACGTTCCTCGCGCACCTCCAGGACATCGACCGCGTCGGGTACGCGCTCGACGACGAGGAGGACGCCGAGGGGATCATCTGCATCGGGGCGCCCGTCCGCGACGACCACGGCACGTGCGTCGGCGCCATCAGCATCACGGGGCTGAAACTCGGGCTGCCGGCCTGGAAGTACCAGGAACTGGGCGGCCAGGTGCGGGACGCCGCGCGGCGGATCAGTGGGCAGTTGGGCTGGGTGGCGGAGTCCGCCTGAGCGCCGTGGCCCTCCGGGTTGCTGCGCGGGTTCCGGCCGTATGACGGCTGCTCGCGCAGTTCCCCGCGCCCCTGCCGGGGCTTGACGGCGCAAAACGTTCGACGTACGGTCCCTGCCAATCGGTCGGACGCCTTGTCGTCACCGGCGCTCCACCTCGACCGACCTCGCATCCCGGCGCCTGCCCAGCTCGCCGGGAGAGTCCCGGGTCATGCTCGGGCACGCTCACTTTCCAGCCATCCGCCCGCACGGCAGTTCTCGCAGGAACGCTCCCCTCCCCTCGGCACTTCTCGGAAGGCGAAGTCCGCCATGAGCGTTCCGCAGCACCCGAGCACGACCACGAGAACCGACCGCCGCGCCCTGCTGCGCGCCTCCGGCCTCGCCGGCCTCGCCGTCGTCGGCACCGTCGCGGCCACCGGCACGGCGAGCGCCGCGTCGCACGACGACGTCGCCCGCGTCGACACCGTCGCCGCGTTGCGGGCTCTGAAGGGGGTCCGGGACGGTGCGGTGGTG
>NZ_JAMOLN010000035.1 GCF_024448165.1 Streptomyces longispororuber | reverse complement strand
GGGTGGGGCGCTACCGGTTTTGGGGTGGGGCGACTCATCGCGGGTGCGGGTGCCCGTGCGTGGCGCTTCTCGCGCGGTTCCCCGCGCCCCTGAGAAGACGCGTCAGCCTGTGCGGGTCAGGGCCAGGAGGTCTCTGGCCGGGCCCACCGGGGGGTGGCCCGTGGGCCAGACCGCTCTCAGGGCTCGGGTCAGGTGGGCGCCGTCCAGGGGGATGCGGACCAGGCGGCGGGCCGAGAGTTCCTCGCCCACGGCGAGCTCGCTGAGGACCGAGGGGCCCGCCCCGCTGACCGCGGCCGCCTTCACCGCCGTCGTCGAGGACAGCTCGATGAGCGGGCGGGCCAGGCCGCCGAGCGCCGCGTCGAGGACCTGACGGGTGCCGGAACCCTTCTCGCGGAGGATGAGCGGGGTCGCGGCGAGCTCCGCCGCGGCGAGCGGCTTGCGGCGGCGGGACCAGGGGTGGCCGGGCGCCGTCACCACGATCAGCCGGTCGTGCGCGATGACCGTGGAGTCGAGGCCGGGCGCGACCGACACCCCTTCCACGAAGCCGAGGTCGGCCTCGCCGGAGAGCAGCTGTTCCGCGACCGATGTCGAGTTGCCCGCGAGCAGCGACACCGCCGTGTCGGGCCGCGCCGCCCGCAGCGCGATGAGCCAGCGCGGCAGCAGGTACTCGGCGATCGTCATGCTCGCCGCGACCCGCAGCCGCGAGTCCCGCCGGTCGCGCAGCGCCTGCGCCCCCGCGTCGAACTCCTCCGCCGCCTCCACGACCCGCCGCGCCCAGTCCGTGACCAGCGCTCCGGTGTCGGTGAGCCGGGAGCCGCGCGGCGACCGGTCGACCAGGGCCAGGCCGAGCTGCCGTTCCATGGAGCGGATGCGGCTGCTGGCCGCCGGCTGGGTGATGCCCAGTTCGCGCGCGGCAGCGCCGAGGCTGCCGAGCCGGGCGACGGCCAGCAGCAGTTCCAGCGCACCGAGGTCGGGCACGCGGTGCCCGAGCGCCCCCGGCGGCGACGGGTTCGTGGGGTCCGTGCTCGGCGTGCGCTCCCTGCTCATAAGGCCAGTTTATGTCCCCATAGTGGGAACGTCCCTGGTGGGGGGCGTACTCCCGGGCGACTGTGGAGTCATGGTCACCGTTGCCCACTCCCCCGCCCGCGCCGTCGGCGTCCGCCACCTCGGCCCGAACTGGTACGCCGCCGTCATGGGCACGGCCATCGTCGCGAACGCGGGCGCGACCCTGCCGGTACGGTTCACGGGGCTGCGCACGGTCTGCACCGCGGTGTGGGCGCTGTCCTTCGTGATGCTGGTGGCGCTGCTCGTGGCCCGCGCCCTGCACTGGGCGCACCACCGGGACCAGGCGCGGGCGCATCTGCTCGACCCGGCCGTGGCCCCGTTCTACGGCTGTCTGTCGATGGCCCTGCTGGCCGTGGGCGCCGGCACGCTGCTGCTCGGGCAGGACTGGATCGGGCTCGACGCCGCCGTCGCCGTCGACGTCGTGCTGTTCGTGGCCGGGACGGTGATCGGGCTCGTGGCCGCCGTCGCGATCCCGTACCTGATGGTCGTGCGGCACCGGATCGAGCCGGGCCAGGCGTCGCCCGTGTGGCTGCTGCCCGTCGTCGCGCCCATGGTGTCCGCCGCGGTGGGCCCGCTGCTCGTCCCGCACCTGCCCGCGGGGCCATGGCAGCAGACGCTGCTGCTGGCCTGTTACGCGATGTTCGGGCTGATCCTGCTGGCGACCCTGGTCATGCTGCCGGTGATCTTCGCGCGGCTGGTCACCGCGGGGCCGCTGCCCCTGATGCTCACCCCGACCCTCTTCCTCGTCCTCGGTCCGCTGGGCCAGTCGACGACCGCCGCCAACAAGTTCGCCGACGTCGCGGGCGGCGTGCTGCCCGCCTCGTACGCGCACGGCTTCACGGCGTTCGCCGTGCTCTACGGCGTCCCGGTGATGGGTTTCGCCCTGCTGTGGCTGGCGCTGGCCGTCGCGATGGTGGTGCGGGCCCGCCGCGAGGGGATGGGCTTCGCGATGACCTGGTGGGCGTTCACCTTCCCCGTCGGCACCTGCGTCACCGGCGCGGAGGGGCTGGGCAAGCACACCGGTCTCGCCGCGTTCGACGCGCTCGCGATCGGGCTCTACGTGCTGCTGTGCGCGGCCTGGGCGGTCGCCTCGGTGCAGACGGCCCGCGGCCTGCTCAGCGGCCGGCTGCTCGCCGCGCCGAAGTAGGCCGCCGGGGAGGTCACCGGGTGGCGGTCAGCGCTTCAGGGACCGGTACCGCCGCAGGAGTGCGGTGATCCGGTCCGGACGCGCCGCGCCGTTGAGCTCGGTCAGCAGGTCGTCGGGGCACAGCTCGTAGTGGTCGCCCCACCAGCGGCGGCCCGCGTTGTCCCAGATGCGGTAGCCGCCGGGCACGCCCCGGGCGACGTAGCGCCTCCTGCTCACCGATCCTCCCGTCCCTGCCGCAGTGCGGCGCCGATCACCTCGGGCGCCCGCGCCAACGACGGCCCGTACCAGGTGAGGTGCCGCCCGTCGAGCAGCACCGCCGGGACGTCGAACGCCTCCGGGCCGTCCTCGGCCGTGAAACGGTACGGCTCGTCGGGCAGCACCACCAAGTCCTTTTCGACCGCTCCGAGTTCGTCGAGCGTCACCCGCGGGTAGCGCTCGGCGTGCCGCTCGTAGGCGTTGTCGACGCCGAGCCTGCGCAGCAGGTCGCCCGCGAAGGTGTCCCGGCCGAGCACCATCCAGGGCCGCCGCCAGATGGGGACGACGGCCGTCCGCCGGGTGAGCGGCGGGGCGAGCCCGCTCCACGCCGCCTCCGCCTCGTCCAGCCAGCGCGGCCGCGCCACCGCCCCACAGGCCCGCAGCACCCGGTCCAGCTCGCTCAGCGCCTGCGGGAGTGCGCGGATCCCGGTGACGAGGACCTGGACGCCGGCCGCGCGCAGCGCCGCGAGGTCGGGCGCCCGGTTCTCCTCCTCGTTGGCGACGACGAGGTCGGGGCGCAGCGCGGTGATCGCCTGGACGTCCGGGTTCTTGGTGCCGCCGATCCGGGGGACGGCGAGGTCCGCGGGGTGCGTGCACCAGTCGGTGGCGCCGACCAGCGCCCCGGGCAGGGTCACGGCGACCGCCTCCGTCAGGGACGGGACGAGGGAGACGACGCGCACGGCCTCGCTACTTCGGGCCCGGCTCGTCGACGGCGTCGATGTGCTCGGCGACGGCGACCACGAGGACCCGTGCGTCCGGCACGGCCGCCCGCCACCGGTGCCGTACGCCACCGGTCAGATACAGGGTGTCGCCGCGCACGAGCCGGTAGGCGCGGCCCTCCGCCTCCACCTCGACGGCGCCCTCCGTGACGTGCATCAGGACGTCGTTGCGGAGCTGGAACTCGCGGCCCGGGTCGTGGTCGCCGACGAACTCCTGGGCGTGCATCTGGTGGTGGCCGCGCACCAGGGACCGTACGACGAAGTCGGTGCCCTGCTCGGCGACGGTGGTGTCGTCCGCGCGGACCAGGTCCACGGTGCGGGCCGGGTCGGCGGCGGCGAGGAGTTCGACGGCGGTGGTGCCGAGGGCGTCGGCGACCTTCTCCAGGGAGCGGCGGCTGGGCCGGGCCCGCTCGTTCTCGACCTGGCTGAGGAAGGGGACGGAGAGACCGCTGCGCTCGGCGACGGCGGAGAGGGTCAGTTCGAGCGTCCGACGGCGCCGGCGGACGGCCGCGCCCACGCGAAGTGTCTCCTTGTGTTCATCCATGACGTCCGCTCCCTCCCACGGCCGGCCCTGTTCGTTTGAATGCACCCTACGCATGTTCGTCAAACAGTTTCATGCGAGCGGAGGAAGCCGTGGGTCACGATCGGGCCGTCTGCTACAGCTCCCGCCAGTAGACGAGCTGCCCCTTCTCCCCCGGCGCCGCGCCTTCCCCGGGGACGAACAGGCTCACCAGCAGCGCCGGGTGGCCGTCCGGATCGGTGATCAGGGTCGCCGAGGGATTGGCGAACGCGGTGGAGCCACCGTGGGTGCGCAGCGCGAGCCGGTCGGCACGGCCGGTGACGGGATCGTAGGCGTAGGTGGCCCAGCTGCCGAAGTCGTCGCGCCACCGCTGCCCCTCGATGAGCACCATCCGCCGCCCGGCCAGGTCGAGCGGGGCGCGGTCGCCGATGTTGCCGCTGTTCCCGTACGCCTCTATGGCCCGGTCGACGCGCGGCGCGGCCGTGGCGTGCCAGGTGGTGAAGTCCGTCAGCGTCGCGGTGAGTTGGCGGTCGGTGTCGCAGTCGGCGCGGTAGTGGCCGGTCAGTTCGACGGTGCGGCCGTGCGCGGCGGTGATCGCCGGGGTGCCCTCGGCGCAGGCGGAGAGGGTGCGGGGCGCGTCGAAGGCGTCGGCGGCGCGGCCGGCGAGCAGGTCGGCCAGGCCGGCGTAGCCGCGCACCGCGATGTGGTTGTCCGGGTCCTTCTCGTACGCGAGGACGTAGCCGCCCCGGTCGTCGGCGGCGAGCGTGGGCTGGCTGGAGCCGGGGCCGAAGTCGTGGCGGTGCTGCCAGTGCGCGAGGTCGGTGGAGGTGGCGACGGCGGAGTGGAAGCGGCCGTCGGCGAGCATCGTGTGGTACACGGCCAGGTAGGTGCCGTCGGCGTGCTGGACGATCTGGGCGGCGTCCATGGTGCGGCCGGTGTCGTCGGTCGCGGCGTAGTGGTGGCCGTCCGCCTGGGTGACATCGGCCGCAAGTGCCGCAAAACGGGCGGTGGCCGGCGAGGCCGGGGAAGCGCTGGCGGCGGGCAGCTGCGCGATGAGCAGGACGGCGGCGAGCGCGGCGGCGACGAGGGCGCCCACCCAGGCGCCCTGACGGACATCGATCACGGCGTCTTCGAGCGTAGGGACGCGGGCGCCGGGACCGGAACGGAAAGAGGGGTGGGTTGCCTCACAGCCTCAGCCGTGCGGCGACCCACCCCCCTTCGGGACGCGGAGGTCAGGATCAGGAAGCGGTCATCCGCTTCTCGACGTCCTGGTGCGCCTTGAGCCACGTGGTGACGGCGTCCTCCTCGTGCCCCTGGCCCTGCTTCTTGATCTCGGCCTCCAGGCTGCCCAGCTCGTCCTCGCTCATCTTGAAGTTCTTGAACCACTTCGTGAGCTGCGGGTACTTGCTCGGGAAGTCCTTGTTGGAGATCGTCCGGATCGTGTTGCCCTCGCCGAACTTCTTCTTCGGGTCGGCCAGCTTGGTCAGGTCGTACTCGCTGTACGCCCAGTGCGGCGACCAGAGCACGACCGCGATCGGCTCCTTCTTCGCCAGGGCGCGCTTGAGCTCGGCCAGCATCGCCGGCGTGGAGCCGTCGACGACCTCGTACTCCTTGTCCAGGCCGTAGCCCGGCAGCACGTCCTTCTTCAGGAGCTGCATCTCACCGGTGCCCGGCTCGATGCCGACGATCTTCCCGTCGAAGGTCTTGGCCTTGCCCTTGAGGTCCGCGAGGGACTTGACGTCCTTCACGTAGGACGGCACGGCGAGCTCCAGCGAGGTCGGGCTGTACCAGGTGCCCAGGTCCTTCAGGTTCGCCTTGTTCTTGTTCCAGTAGTTGCTCTGGGCGTACGGCAGCCAGGCGTCGAAGTTGACGTCGAGGTCACCGCTGGCCAGGCCGGTGTAGACCGGGCCGACGTCCATCTGCTTGAGGTTCAGCTTGTAGCCGCGCTTCTCCAGGACGTTCTTCCAGAGGTACGTGACCGCGATGTCCTCGTCCCACGGGAACCAGGCGACGTTCACCGGACGCTTGTTCTCGTCCGAGTCGGACTGCTTCTTGACCGGAGCCCACTGGTCGACGACGTCCGGGTTGTCCTTCAGCCATGCCTTGACGGCGTCCTGCTGGTTGCCCTTGCCCGCCTTGTTGATCTCGGCCTCGAGACTCGTGAGCTGCTTCTCGCTCATCTTGAAGTCCTTGAGCCACTGGGCGACCTCGGGGTTGTCCCCGCTGAAGCCCTTGCGGGACAGCGTGTGCACGCCGTCGCCCTTGCCCCAGGCGCCCTTCGGGTCCTTGAGCTTCTTCAGCTTGAAGTCGCTGTACGCCCAGTGCGGCGACCAGAGCGTGACGAGGATCGGCTGCTTCTTGGCGTACGCGCGCTTCAGCTCGGCCAGCATCGCCGGCGTGGAGCTGTCGACGACCTTGTACTCCTTGTCGAGGCCATACTCCTTGAGCACCGTCTTCTTGAGCATGCCCATCATGCCGGCGCTCGCCTCGATGCCGGTGACCTTGCCGCCGAACTTCGACGCCTGGCCCTTGAGGTCCTCGAGGGAGTTGACGTCCTTCATGTAGGCGGGGACGGTCAGCTCCAGGGACGTGGGGCCGTACCAGGATCCGAGGTCCTCGAGCTGCTTGCCGTACTTCTTCCAGTACTCGGCATGCGTCGTCGGCAGCCAGGAGTCCGTCTCGAAGTCGGTGCTGCCCTGCGCGAGGGAGGTGTAGAGCGGTCCGGCGTCCATCTGCTTGGCCTCGACGTCGAAGCCGCGCTGCTCCAGGATCTCCTTCCAGAGGAAGGTGGAGGCGACGCCCTCGTCCCACGGGATGTAGCCGATGGAGAGCTTCTTGCCCTGGCCGACGTTCGTGCTGTCGCTCGCCGTGGTGGAGGCGGGCGAGCTGCCGAACATGCCCATGCCGCCCGCGACGAGCGCGAGGACGACGACACCGACCACGGCGACGACCGGACGGGGCCGGTACGACCAGATCTTCAGGCCCTGCGCGGAACGCACCTTGGCGAGCGCGCGGCGGCCGAGCGGGGAGACCTGCTGGCCGAGCGAGCTGGTCATCCGGTCGAGGTAGATCGCCAGGATCACGATGGAGATGCCGGCCTCGGCGCCGAGGCCCACGTTCAGCTGGCCGATGGCCTCGTTGACCGCGCCACCGAGACCGCCGGTGCCGACCATGCCCGCGATGGCGGCCATGGACAGGCCCAGCATGATGACCTGGTTGACACCGGCCATGATCGTCGGGAGGGCGAGCGGCAGCTGGACGCGCCACAGGGTGTTGCTCGGCTTGGTGCCGAACGCGTCGGCGGCCTCGACCAGCTCCTTGTCGACCTGCCGGATGCCCAGCTCGGTCATGCGCACGCCCGGGGGCAGCGCGAAGATCAGGGTCGCGACGATGCCGGCGGGGGCGCCGGAGCCGAAGAACAGGATGGCCGGGATCAGGTAGACCATCGCGGGCAGCGTCTGCATCAGGTCGAGGACCGGCCGGAACAGGCCGCTGACCCGGTTGGAGCGGGCCGCCCAGATGCCCAGCGGCACCGAGATGACCAGCGCGATGATCGTCGACACCAGGACGAGCGACAGCGTCAGCATCGCGTCGTCCCACAGTTCCAGGTTGTCGATGAACCAGAACCCGACGAAGGTCAGCACCGCGCCGAGCGTGCCGCGCAGCCAGAACGCGATGACCGCGAAGATGCCCGCGAGGAGCAGCGGTTCGGGGGCCTGCAGCACGTCGGCGATGCCGTTGTAGAGGCCGTCGAAGACGGTCTTGAAGAAGTCGAAGAGCCACGACATGTGGTTGAGCAGCCACTCGACCACGTCGTTGACCCAGTCACCGAAGGGAATCCTAGGCACCGGCGTTCACCTTCTCCACCGGTCCGTCGCCCTCGCCACGCGGCGTCGGGACGGCGTCCTTCGGTTCCTCGTCCTGCTGCACCACGGAGGTGCCGTTCTCCACGGACTTCATCGGCTCGCCGAGCACGGCGAGCAGCCGCTCCCGCGGGACGACACCGACCAGCTTGCCGTCGTCGCCGGTCACGGCGACGGGCGTCTCGCTGGTCGCGCAGGGCGTGAACAGCTCGATGATCGGGGTGTCCTCGGTGACCGTGGCCGGGGCCTCGGCCGCCCGGTACGCCTTGTCGGGCGTGGCCATGATCGCGCCCGCGGTCAGCACGCGGGAGCGGTCGACGTCCTGGGTGAAGGACGCGACGTAGTCGTTGGCCGGCGTGACGAGGATGTCCTCGGACGAGCCGATCTGGACGATGCGGCCGTCCCGCATGACGGCGATGCGGTCGCCCAGGCGCATGGCCTCGTTCAGGTCGTGCGTGATGAAGACGATGGTCTTCTTCAGCGTCTTCTGGAGCTCCAGGAGCTGGTCCTGCATGTCGCGCCGGATCAGCGGGTCGAGCGCGCTGAACGACTCGTCCATGAGGAGCAGGTCCGCGTCGGTGGCGAGCGCGCGGGCCAGGCCCACACGCTGCTGCATGCCGCCGGACAGCTCGTCGGGGAAGGACTTCTCCCAGCCCTTCAGACCGGCCAGCTCCAGCGCGTCGTGGGCCCGCTTCTCGCGCTCGGCGCGCGGGACGCCCTGCACCTCGAGGCCGTAGGCCGCGTTCTCCAGGACGGAGCGGTGCGGGAAGAGCGCGAAGTGCTGGAAGACCATGCTGATCTTCTTCGAGCGCACCTCGCGCAGTTCGCGTGCGGACAGCTGCGTCAGGTCCTGGCCGTCGAAGCGGACGTGTCCCGCCGTGGGCTCCAGGAGTCCGTTGAGCATCCGCAGAAGCGTGGACTTGCCGGATCCCGACAGACCCATGACGACGAAGATCTGGCCGGGTTCCACCGTGAAGGACGCGTCGATCACGGCGGCAGTGGTCCCGTTGGCGCGCAGCTCCTCACGGTCGGCTCCGCGGCGGAGTTCTTCCACCGCCTCAGTGGGTCGTCTGCCGAACACCTTGTACAGGTCTTCGGCTTCAAGCCTGGACACATACACCTCTCGGGTCGAACCAAGACGGCCCGCCTCCCCCGCCGGCGGGCCGTGGAGCGGCGCGGGTTCCGCCCGCCTGACCGGTCAGGCGTTCAGTAGTTGAATGCGTGACCGGATCCGTTCCGGGTCGGCGCCTGCCCGGGCTTATGCCGATCAAACAGAAGAGTGGTCCAGTTCACATTGCGTTCACATCGCGGGCGACTCCCGCACCACCCGTGACGGTCGGCGATTGTCGGAGGGCTGCGGCATGATGCGGAGGGTGACCCAAGGAACCTCGGCGACTCAGCGCCTGATGCTGCTCGACACCGCGTCCCTGTACTTCCGGGCCTACTTCGGGGTGCCGGACTCCGTGAAGGCCCCGGACGGCACACCGGTCAACGCCGTGCGCGGGCTGCTGGAATTCATCACCCGGCTCGTCCACGACCACCGGCCCACCCACCTGGTGGCGTGCATGGACGCGGACTGGCGCCCGCAGTGGCGGGTCGACCTGATCCCGTCGTACAAGGCGCACCGGGTGGCCGAGGAAACGGCGGCCGGGACCCCGGACGAGGAGGAGATCCCCGACACGCTCTCCCCGCAGGTGCCGATCATCGAGGCGGTGCTCGACGCGGTGGGCATCGCGCGGGTGGGCGTCGAGGGGTACGAGGCGGACGACGTGATCGGCACGTTCACCGGCCGGGCGACCGGCCCCGTCGACATCGTGACCGGCGACCGGGACCTCTTCCAGCTGGTCGACGACGAGCTGGAGCGCCGGGTCCTCTATCCGCTCAAGGGCGTGGGCACGCTGCAGATCACGGACGAGGACCTGCTGCGCGAGAAGTACGGCGTGGACGGTTCGGGCTACGCGGAGATGGCGCTGCTGCGCGGCGACCCCAGCGACGGGCTGCCGGGGGTGCCGGGCATCGGCGAGAAGACGGCCGCGAAGCTGCTCGCGCAGTTCGGGGACCTGGCCGGAATCATGGCCGCGGTCGACGACCCCGGGGCGAAGCTGACGCCGACCCAGCGCAAGCGGCTGGACGAGGCCCGGCCCTATCTGGCGGTGGCGCCGACGGTGGTCCGCGTCGCGGGCGACGTCGCCCTGCCGGACGTGGACACGGCTCTGCCGCACGAGCCCCACGATCCAGTGGCCCTTGAGGAGTTGGCGGCACGCTGGGGTTTGGGGGGTTCTTTGCAGCGACTCCTCACCACCCTCTCAGCTTGAGGTGTTAGCTTAGGTATACCTAAGTTGCACTGGATCGAGGGAGACCGCAGATGGCCGAGCGTCCCGCACGCAAGCCCCGCAAGGCCCGCTCCGCGCAGGTCGTGCGCACGGAGCGGCTCACGCCGCACATGCAGCGGGTGGTGCTCGGCGGGGACGGCCTCGCGGACTTCCCGGAGCAGCTCGAACACACCGACCACTACGTGAAGTTGCTGTTCGCGCCGGAGGGCGTGAGCTACGACGAGCCGTTCGACGTGGAGCGGATCCGCGAGGAGCTGCCGCGCGAGCAGTGGCCCGTGACGCGGACGTACACGGTGCGCGCCTGGGACCCGGCCGCGCGGGAGCTCACCCTCGACTTCGTGATCCACGGCGACGAGGGCCTGGCCGGCCCGTGGGCGGCCTCGGTCCAGCCCGGCGGACCGGTCCGCTTCATGGGTCCCGGCGGCGCCTACCACCCCGACACCTCGGCGGACTGGCACCTCCTCGTCGGCGACGAGAGCGCCCTGCCGGCGGTCGCCGCCGCGCTGGAGGCGCTGCCGGAGGGGGCGCGGGCCCACGTCTTCCTGGAGGTCGAGGGACCCGAGGAGGAGCAGAAGATCGACTCCCCCGTCGAGATCACCTGGCTGCACCGGTCCGGCCGCCCCGTCGGCCAGGCGCTGATCGCCGCGGTCACGGAACTCGCCTTCCCCGAGGGCCGGTTGCACGCGTTCGTGCACGGTGAGGCGGGCTTCGTGAAGGAGCTGCGGCGGCACCTCCGGGTGGACCGGGAGGTCCCCCGCGAGGACCTCTCGATCTCCGGCTACTGGCGGCTCGGGCACAACGAGGACGGCTGGCAGGCGTCGAAGCGGGACTGGAACGCGCAGGTGGAGGCCGAGCAGGAGCCTCCGGCGGTTTCCGGGTGAGGTTGCCTTGCGGCGCTTCCCCGGGTGAGGTTGCCTCGCGGCGCTCCCCCGGGTGAGGGTGCCTCGCGGCGCTTCCCCGGGTGACTTCGCCTTGCCGCGGCTTGGGGTGGCACCCGGGGCCTCGCGCCGTTCTGTGTTGCCGGGGTGTTGGCCTCTGTCGCGTCGTCGTGGCTGGTCGCGCAGTTCCCCGCGCCCCTGAAGGGGCGCCGTCGTGGCTGGTCGCGCAGTTCGCCGCGCCCCTGAAGGGGCGCGGCCCTGGCTACACCTTGCGTTGGTACGACGCGAACGTGCGGGTGGAGAGCCAGACCGCGGCCAGTGCCAGGGTCAGCAGGGCGCCGGAGCGGAGCAGGATCGAGGGCCAGTCCGGGTGGGCGGACATCGCCGAACGGCCCGCCACCATCGCCCAGTTGAGCGGGTTGAAGTCCGCGACGTGGCGCATCCACGGCGGCATCTGGGCCGGGGCCATGAACGCCGACGACAGGAACGTCAGCGGCAGCAACAAGAACGTGTTGATGCCGATGATCGACTCCCGCTCCTGCACCAGCACGCCCAGCGCGCTGGAGAACGCCCCGAAGACGGTGCCCAGCAGGACCGAGGTCACCACGAGGATCACGATGCCGGCCGGCCCGCCCGGGTAGCTCGCCCCACCGGCCAGACCGAGCAGCACGATGATCACGGACTGGAGCGCGGTGACCAGGCCGTTGTTCACCACGGTGCCGTTGGCGAGGGCGGCGCGGCTGACCGGCGTGGTGAGGAAGCGGTTGAGCGTGCCGCGCTGGATCTCGTCGAGCGTGGTCATGCCCGCCCACATGTTGGAGCTGAGCGCGCTCATCACGACGACGCCCGGCACCAGGTAGTCCAGGTACGACGTGGTGCCGAAGCCGCCCAGTTCGACGACCTTCTTGAAGAGGTTGCCGAACAGGAACAGCCAGACGACCGGCTGGATCAGGGTGATCAGGAGATAGGCGGGCTGGCGCAGGAACACCATCAGCTGACGCTGCGTCATGTACCAGGTCTGGGCGAGGGGATTGACCCTCGCCGTGATCTCGGCGCTCATCGCGCACCTCCGGCCGTGGCGAGCTCCGCGGGGGCGTCCGCCTCGTCGTACCTGCGGCCCGCGTACCGCAGGTACACGTCGTCGAGCGAGGGCCGGGCGACCGTGGCGGCGGCCACCGTGACGCCCGCCCGCTCCAGGGCGCCGAGCAGCAGCGGCACCGCCGCCGCCCCGTCGTCCGCGCGCACGCTGATGCGGCGCTCGTCGAGGTGCGCGTCGTGGACGCCGGGGAGTCCGCGCAGCGCGCCGTCCAGCAGGGTGCGGCCGGCGTCACCGACGGCCGCGCGCAGCTCCAGATGGACGGCGTCGCCCCGCAGTTCGCCCTTGAGTTCGTCCGGGGTGCCGGTGACCACGACCCGGCCGCGGTCGACGATGGCGATGCGCTCGGCGAGCCGGTCGGCCTCCTCCAGATAGTGCGTGGTGAGCAGGATGGTGAGACCCTCGGCGCCGGCGAGGCGGCCGATCTCGCCCCACATCGCCGTGCGCGCCTCGGGGTCGAGGCCGGTCGTCGGCTCGTCGAGGAAGAGCACGTCGGGGCGGTGGACGAGGCCGAGTGCCACGTCGAGACGGCGCTGCATGCCGCCGGAGTACCCCTTGACCGGGCGCTTGGCGGCGTCCGTCAGGGCGAACCGGTCCAGCAGTTCGTCGACCCGGCGGTTCAGGGCCGGGCCCGTCAGTCCGTAGAGCCTGCCCTGGAGCTGGAGGTTCTCGCGGCCGGTGGCCTGCGGGTCGGCGCCGGACTTCTGGGCGACGACACCGATGGCCCGGCGCACCCGGTCGGGATGGCGGAGCACGTCGTGGCCCGCGACCTCGGCGCTGCCCGAGTCGGGCCGGGCCAGGGTGGTGAGGATCTTGACGGTGGTGGACTTGCCCGCCCCGTTCGGCCCGAGGAGGCCGAAGACGGTGCCGGGTTCGACGGTGATGTCCAGGCCGTCGAGGGCCCGGACGTCGCGTGGATAGGTCTTGACGAGTCGTCGCGCCTGCACGGCAGGCGCCTCGGTGTTCATGACAGAGCTCTCCCCTGTGGGGTGGATGACGACCGATCCACGTGAAGAGCGCCGGGCTATTCTGGGTGTGCCGCACCTCGACTGCCTGGCCCGCTGCACGGTGGGTCGGTCCGGGGTTCGAGACCCTGGCGGGGCTGCTGCAACAGCTCCGCCGGGGTCGTTTCGGTTTCATGGCTTGTCGGTGGGCGGCCCCTCCAGGTCCAGGAACTCCTGCGGGAATTCGCCCGTCTCATGGAACGACCGCCACTGCTCGACGCCCTCCAGCGAGCCGTCCCTGACCTCGGCGAGGAAGGTCCGGACCCACTCGGCCTGCGCCCTGAGCATGTGGAGCTGGTACTCGGTCTCGACGAGGAACATCCGCGGCAGCGTCTCGTACAGCTTCGCGAGCCCGCCCTGCGCGCTCGCGATCCGCACGTCGAGGTCGGCGACCCGGTCCTCCAGGAGCCGCACCACCTCGTCGGGGTGGACGACCCCGATCAGGGAGAGCGCGGTCTCGAAGATCGGGTACTCCTGGGCGGGCACGGCCAGCAGGTCGGACAGCCACTCGACGGCTTCCTCACGTCCGGCGTCGGTGATGCCGTAGAGCGTGCGCTCCGGCCGGTTCCCCTGCCGCTGCACGCCCGCCACCTCGACGAAGCCGTGCTTCTCCAGGTTCTGCACGACCGTGTAGAGCGAGCCGTAGTTGATCTTCGTACTGGTGTCCTTGCCGCGACGACGCAGCGTCTGCGCGATCTCGTACGGATGCATGGACTTCTCCATGAGCAGCACCATGACCGCGAGCGCCAGCGGGTTGCCGAGCTTGCGCCGCTTCGTCGCCATCCTCATCACCTCGTTCACGAATACTCGTAGCCGAACATATCGCGAACCTCCGGACCGGTCAATACGTGTGCACGATCCATTCGCGATGCATCGCGAATGGCCGGGAGGGCTTCGCGCCGGGTGAGGAGTTGGGCGCGGTCGCGACACGGACGCGTGACGCCGCCGAAACAGCGCGCCCCTAATTTCTGTCGCCCGACAGGAACCCTCTCCGGCCCGCCGAGGGCCCGCTGAAGGCAGGTGCGCCCACGTGACCACCCTCGCCCCCACGCACGACCCCTCGCCCCCGTCCGGCGACGACGCCTCGCTCACCGAGTTCGGCTACCGGCAGGAGCTGCACCGCAGCCTGGGCCGGTACGCGTCGTTCGCCGCGGGCTTCTCCTTCATCTCGGTCCTGACGACCGTCTTCCAGTTCTTCGCCGTCGGGTACTCCTTCGGCGGCCCGGTGTTCTTCTGGACCTGGCCGGCCGTACTCGCCGGGCAGTTGCTCGTCGCCGCCTGCTTCGCCGAACTCGCCGCCCGCTACCCGATCTCGGGCGCGATCTACCAGTGGTCGTCGCGGCTCTCCACGCCGTCCTTCGGCTGGTTCGCCGGCTGGATCATGGTCATCGGGCAGACCGTGGTGGTCGCGGCCGCCGCGCTCGCCCTGCAGATGGTGATGCCGCCGTTGTGGTCCGGCTTCCAGCTGCTCGGCGGCGACCCGTCGCCCACGTCACCCACCGGCGCGGCGAACGCGGCGGTCCTCGGCGTGCTCCTGCTGGCCCTGACGACCCTGGTGAACGTCGTCGACAACCGGGTGATGTCCCTGGTCAACCGGATCGGCGTGACCGCCGAGATCGTCGGGGCCGTGCTCATCGTCGTCCTGCTCCTGACGCACTCGGAGCGCTCCCCCGGCATCACCTTCCACACCGGCGCGGCGGGCCAGTCCGGGCTCCTGGCCGCCCTGCTGACGGGCTCGCTCACCGCCGCGTACGTCCTGATCGGCTTCGACAGCGCGGGCGAGATGAGCGAGGAGACGCACCACCCGCGGCGCACCTCGCCGCGCACGATCCTCACCGCGCTCGGCGCCGCGGGCCTGCTGGGCGGGCTGCTGGTGCTCGGCGGGATCCTCGCCGCGCCGAGCCTGACGGACGGCCGGCTCGCGTCGGACGGACTGAGCTACGTCCTGACGAGCAGCCTCGGCGACGGGGTCGGACGGGTACTCCTGGCGGACGTGGTGATCGCCGTCGCGGTGGCCACGCTCGCCATCCAGACGGCGGCCTGCCGGATGCTCTTCTCGATGGCGCGCGACGGGGTCCTGCCCGGGTCCCGCTCCCTGGCGAAGGTCAGCCCGCGCACCGGCATGCCGGCCGGCCCGGCCCTGGTGGTGGGCGCCTTCGCCGCGGCCCTGCTCCTGCTGAACTTCGCGTCGCCCGACGCCTTCCTGGCCATCGGCACGACCTGCATCGTGCTGCTGTACCTGGCGTACGCGATGGTGACGGGGCCGATGCTGCTGCGCAGGCTGCGCGGCCGGTACCGGGGCGCGGCCGCCGACGGCACCGACGAGACCGGCCGCCCGCTCTTCTCCCTGGGCCGCTGGGGCCTGCCGGTCAACGCGCTGGCACTGCTCTACGGCCTGTTCATGACGGTCAACCTGGCCTGGCCGCGGCCCGCCGTGTACGACCCGGCGGGCGGGCACTGGTACTTCCGGTGGTTCACGGCGCTGTTCCTGGCCGCGGTGCTGGCGACGGGCGCGGCGTACCGGTGGCGGCGCCGTACCCTTGCCCTCGATGAGACGCCGCAAGCCCCCGACCCCGCCCTCCCCGCTCCCCCAGCGTGACGGCGTCGACCCGGTGCGGGTCCGGCAGCCGCTCGACGGTTCGTGGGCCACCGTGCGGGACCACCTCGTGGGGCGGCTCGCCGCCGGGGACGGGGTGATCGACGCGATGATCGCCGAGGGGCGGATCCTGCGGGCCGACGGCTCCCCCGTCACCGACCGCACCCCGTACGAGCCCGGCGGCTACGTCTGGTTCCACCGGGACCTGGCGCCCGAGACGCCCGTCCCCTTCGACGTGCACGTCGTGTACCGCGACGAGCACATCGTCGTCGCGGACAAGCCGCACTTCCTGGCCACGACGCCGCGCGGCAGCCACATCGCCGAGACCGTGCTGGCCCGGCTCCGCAGGGACCTGGGGATCGCCGGACTCGGCCCCGCGCACCGGCTCGACCGGCTGACCGCGGGCCTCGTGCTGCTCGTCGTGCGGCCGGAGGAACGCGGCGCGTACCAGACCCTGTTCCGCGACCGGCTGGTGACGAAGGAGTACGAGGCCGTCGCCGCGTACGACCCGGACGTGGCGCTGCCCGTCACCGTGCGCAGCCGGATCGAGAAGGAGCGCGGGGTGCTCACCGCCCTGGAGGTGCCCGGCGGGGAACCCAATGCCGTGAGCGAGGTGCGGCTGACCGCTCACCGGGGCGGTCTGGGGCTCTACCGGCTGACCCCGCACACCGGCCGCACCCATCAGCTCCGCGTCCACATGAACAGCCTCGGGCTGCCGATCCTCGGCGATCCGCTCTATCCGCGGATCGCCGAGCCCGTCGCGTCCGACGACTTCCGCAGGCCCCTGCAACTCCTCGCGCGGACACTGGAGTTCAGGGATCCCGTGACCGGGCGCGAGCACCGCTTCGGCAGTGATCGCGCCCTGGCCGCCTGGGAGTCGTACGAGAGCTGGGATCAGTAGCCGCGCCACCAGCGCAGGAAGCGCTGCCAGGCGCCGAGGGGGCGCTGCGGTTCGGCGGCGGCCGGGACCGGCGCCGGCGCGGTGGGTGCGGGCGCCGCCGGGGCCGGCATCGGGGTCGCCGCGGGCGCGGGCGTCGAGACCTGCCACTCCTTGTGCTGCTGCGGCGGCACCGTGCTCGGCTTGGACACGACGTCCTGCTGCGCACGCGGCGAGAACGCCACCGGAAGCGCCACGAGGTGCCGCGACAGGATCGTCGAGCGCCACTTCAACTCGGCCTCGGAGACCGAGAGTTCGGCGTCCGGCAGGCGCATCAGGAACGCGTCGACGCCGATCTCGGCGATGGCACGGCTGACGTCCTGCCCCGGGCACTCGTGCGGGCCGCCGCCGAACGCGAGGTGCGAGCGGTTGCCCATCATGTGGGCGGTCGGGTCGGGGCGGACGTGCGGGTCGACGTTGCCCGGCTGGATGCCGAAGATCAGGCCGTCGCCGGCCCGGATGTGCCGGCCGCCGAGCTCCGTGTCCACCTTGGCGAAGTAGCCGACCATGGCGCTGAACGGGGGCTCGTCCCACAGCGACTGCTCGACCGCTTCGGGGACCGTCATCTGCCCGCCGTTGAGCTGGGCGCGGAACCGCGGGTCGGTGAGGACGACGCGCAGCACGTTCGCGATGAGGTTGGCCGTGCCCTCGTACGCGGCGATGAGCGCGAGCCGCAGGTGCTGGCCGACCTCGTCGTCGCTGAGCCCGGCGGGGGCGGTGACGAGGGCGCTCGTGAAGTCGTCCTCGATCGGGTCGGCCCGGCGCCGCACCGCGAGGTCCATCAGGACGCTCATGATGAACTCGTTGCTGGCGATGGCCGTCTCGGTGCCCTTGATCATGTCGCGGGCCGCCTGTACGAAGCGCTCGCTGTACGCCTCGGGCGCGCCGAGGATCTCCAGCATCACCATCATCGGCAGGTGCTCGGCGAACTCGCTGACGACGTCGCAGGTGCCGCGCTCGGAGAACCGGTTGATGATCTCCTGTGTCGACTTGTTGACGACGCGGCGCAGGGTGCGGTGCTCGATGGTCTCCATGGCGAGGTTGTTGGCCTCGCGCAGCCGGCGGTGCTCCTGGCCCTCGGTCATGGAGGAGATCGGCTGCCAGGTGAAGACGGGCGCGAGCGGGTGCGTGGGCTTGACCGTGCCGTCCTTGACGGCGGTCCACTCCCGCGAGTCGCGGTTGTACTGCGAGGTGGTGCTCACCATGTGGAGGTTCTCGGCGTGGCCGAGCACCGCCCACATCCGGACGTCGTCGTGGATCAGCACGGGGGCGACGGCGCCGTGCTCGGCGCGGAGCTTCTCGTAGACGGTCGCGAGGTCCTCGTCGGCCTCGGGTCCGTAGAGCCGGCGCAGTCCGTCCGGGCCGAGGGCGTGCGCGGGGCAGCCGGGCGGCGGCGCGGCCGCGGGGTCTGCGTACGAGTCGTGTCCGGCGGGTGACTGGGAGGGCTGGGAGGGAGGCGTCACGGTGATCGCTCCGGTCGTCGGGTCAACTGAGTTCGGGGTCAAGGATGTTCGGGGGCACGGGGGTTCCGGTGCCCTGCCCTCAGGCGTGGTGCAGTGCCATCTCGTGCAGATAGCGCATGAGGGTCATGAGGACGTCGCGGCTGGAGGCCCTGCGGCGCGCGTCGCACTCGATGATCGGGACGTGCGGGTCGAGGTCGAGCGCGTTGCGCAGTTCGTCGGCGGGGTAGCGCGGCCCGTCCGGGAAGGCGTTGTTCGCGATGACGAACGGCACGCCGCGCTCCTCCAGGCGCCCGATCACGTCGAAGCTGACTTCCAGCCTGCGGGTGTCGATCAGGACCACGGCACCGAGCGCGCCCTCGAACAGGCCGTTCCACAGGAACCAGAAGCGCTCCTGGCCTGGCGTCCCGAAGAGGTAGAGGACCAGCTCGTCGGTGATCCTGATGCGGCCGAAGTCCATGGCCACGGTGGTGGCGGTCTTGGTCTCCGAGCCGTAGTTGTCGTCGACGCCGATGCCCGCCTGCGTCATCGTCTCCTCGGTGGTCAGCGGACGGATCTCGCTGACGGAGCCGACCATGGTGGTCTTGCCGACGCCGAAGCCGCCCACGATGACGATCTTCACGGCGGACGTGACCGTCTCGGGCATCCGGTCCTCGGCCCGTGGGCCGGGGATGTGCACACTCCCGAGCACGGTGTCCGTGCTGTCAGAGCTTCTGTAGTCCATGCATCACCGCTTCGAGGAGGGAACGGTCGGCGGTCGCGCCGCGGATCACCGGGGCGCGCGCCTGGACCAGTTCGGCCGCGAGGAGTTCACCGAGCAGCACGGTGACCACGCTGAACGGCAGGTTCAGATAGGCCGAGATCTCGGCTGTGGACAGAGGTGTCCGGCACATGCGTAAGACGGCCGCCTGCTCCGGCGCGGCGGACGGCGGGGGGTCGGCGCGGGCCACGATCAGGGTGACCAGATCGAGGGGCGCCCGCTCGGCCCCGTCGGTGCCGCCGGTGATGACGTAGAGGCGCTCGGGGTCGACCGGTTTGCCGTCCTGTGCGGACCGGCGCTCGCGTTGCGGCGGCTGTTCTCGGAACGGGGGATCCGGGGGGCGCGGACTCATACGGTCTGGCCGTTGCGTCGCGGCGGGCTGGTCAGGTGCGCGCCGATCCGGATGACGAGATCGCGCATCTGGTGGCTGACGAGCCCGGCGTCGACGAACTGGTCGGCGAGGACGGCGAGGTACGCGCCCTTGCCTGCGGCCATCAGGTAGAAGAAGCCGCCGTGGACCTCGATGATGACCATGTTCATGGAGCCGTCGCTGTCCGGGATCTCGGTGGCGACGGCGGAGGCCAGCGACTGGAGTCCCGCGCAGGCGGCGGCGATCCGGTCGGCCGCGTCCGGGTCACCTCCGTAGCGGGCGATGCGCAGTCCGTCCGAGGAGAGCACCACCACCTGGTGGACGTTGGGCACGCACTCGGCGAGCTCCTTGAGCATCCAGTCGAAATTGGCCCGTTGCTGGATCACTGGCGGTCTCCCTCGTCGACCTGCTGGTTGTACGCGTCGTCATGCGGCTTCTCCGTGCCGCCGTCCGGGGCCGGGGCGTCGGGCTTGAGCCCGTTCATGAACGCCTCGACCCACAGGCCGGGTTCGGGCTGCGCCGGCTTGTCGTGCTCCGGCTCCGCGGAGGGCACGGGGCCGGTCGTCGGCGCGCCGTGGGTCTCGGGCGGCGGCATGGTGAGGTCCGGGTTGCGCGGCGTCACGATGATCTGGTCCTCGATGATCTTCGTGTCGTACTTCCTGCGGCGCTGCGGCAGCCCGTTGGCCCGCCATTCGGTGACCACAGGGACGTCGTCCTCCGCCGCGGCGACGAGCGGGGCCGAGGGGCGCGGGCCCGTGGTGGGGCGGCGCGTCTTCTTCAGGCGCGGCTCTTCCTTGATGGGTACGCCGTTGTGGTCGACGCGGGGCACGGCGGTGACGCCGATGCCGTGGGCGAGGCCGGGCGCGGGCTCGGTGCTCATCATGTCGCGCGGGACGACGAGGACGGCGCGCACGCCGCCGTAGGCGGACTGGCGCAGCGAGATCTGCATGCTGTACATGGAGCAGAGCCGGCCGACGATCGCGAGGCCGAGGCGCGGGTTCTCGCCGAGGTCGTTGAGGTCGACGCCCGCCTTGGCCTTGTCGAGCATCCGCTCGACCTTGGCCTGGGCCTCCTCGCCGAGGCTGACGCCGCCGTCCTCGATCTCGATGGCGATGCCGGTCTGCACCTCGACGGCGGTGACGTGCACGCGGGTGGTGGGCGGCGAGTAGCGGGTGGCGTTGTCGAGGAGTTCGGCGACGGCGTGGATGACGGGCTCGACGGAGACGCCCTTGATGGCGACGTCGCAGATGGCGTGCAGGTCGATGCGCGGGTATTCGAGGATGCGCGACATGGCGCCGCGCAGCACGCTGTAGAGCTTGACGGGCCGCGGCCACTGGCGGCCGGGGCGGGCGCCGCCGAGGACGGTGACGGAGTCGGCGAGGCGGCCGATCAGGGCGGTGCCGTGGTCGATCCGCAGGAGGTCGTCGAAGACCTCGGGGTTGCGGCCGTGGTCCTCCTCCATCTCGCGGAGTTCCTGGGCCTGCTTGTGCACGATGGCCTGGACGCGGCGGGCGACGGAGACGAAGGCGCGCTGCGCCGCGTCGATCTCGGAGTCGCCGCGGTCGATCTCGCGCAGGCAGAGCCGGAGCAGTTCGCGCTCGCCCTGGGTGACCTCGCGGAAGTCGGGGTCGGCGTCGCAGGTGCGGGTGACGGCGTCCTTCGGGTTGTCGCCGGTGCGCAGCCGGTACAGGGCGTGCGGGAGGACTTCCTTGGCGACGCGCATCGTGCGGTGTTCCTGGGCGGTGATGCGGGCTTCCAACTCGCTCACGTGCTGGGCGTACCGGGCGCGCAGTCCCGTGAGGATGCGGCCGCGCCGGACGGCCTCGGCCGCGACGGCGATCACGAGGAGCGTGCCGAGCGTGCCGCACAGGGCGACGGCGAGGCGGGCGGGCTGTGTGACCACGGCGACGGCCGCTCCGGTGGCGGCGGCCATGACCATGGCGGGCAGCAACAGCACGCGTGTGTAGGGGACTTCTCGGCCACCGGGAGGCGATTGAACACTCACCATGTATGCCCTCAGAACGGTCGGGTCGGGGAAGGTCGCGGTGGTTCGCCGCACTTTGTTCCGTGGATCAAAGCGAACCATCGGCGCACAGGGGAACAAGCGCCCGAATACATCTCAACTCGGTGCGCTGCGGGCGAGCTTAGTCCGACCGGATCATCGCCGAGTCATATTCAGCAAGGCCCTGAAATAACCCCGGGGACAGGAATACACTCACGCCCATTTGCACGCTCAGCGTCGAATCGCACACATGGAGTGAGGGCGTCCGCCCGTCCGTGGGAACAGGTGTGTCAGATTCCGGCGATGCGCAGCGCCGCGTCGGCCGTGGCCTCGGCGAACACCGCGACCGGCCGCTCCGGATCGGACCGGTGCACGAGGATGACGCCTTCGATCAGCCCGAACAACAGGTCGGTCCGCAGGGCGAGTTCGCCCTTGCCGAGGGTGGCTCCGACGGCGGTTCCGGCCAGCAACTGCCGGTAGGCGTCCTTGAGTTCGGCCCGTACGGCGTGGAAGCCGGCGAACCGTTCGGCACGCACCTCGGGCAGCAGGTAGAGGCCGCCGAGGTTGTGCGGGCCGCCGCACAGCAGCTCCACGTCGGAACGGCACAGTTCCCACAGCCGGTCAGCGGCGGACGCGTCGGCGTCGGCGAGCAGGGTCCGGGCCAGGGCGAGGGACGGCGTGACGGTCGACTCCAGGAGCTCGGCGAGCAGCTCCTCCTTGCCGGAGACGTAGTGGTACATGGTCGCCTGCCGCATCCCGGCCCGTTCGGCGACGGCGCGGGTGGTGGTCGCCGCGTACCCCTTGGTGGTGAACAACTCGGCCGCGGCCGCCAGGAGTTCGGCACGCGGCGCGAGCCCGCTGTCCGGCCGCTGCGCGGCCCGCGGGCGTCCGACGCGACGCGCTCCCGGAGTGCTCATGCGGCCGATCGTTGCACATCCGCTCGGACCGGCGGCGGGGTGAGGACTCGGTAACGGACGCGCAATGGCCGGGCAACGCGCCGGAAGCCGCCTCTCCCTAATTTCTGTCGGGCGACAGAAACCAGGCCCACGACGTCCAGCCGGAAGGTCCCGCCATGGCGACAGCGACCACCTACGGAGCCCGCGACCACGCCCGCGCCCAGCAGGGCACCCGCACCGAGGCGATGCCGGTGGTGCCCGCCCGCGACTGGGCCGAACCCCCGTGCGAGGCAGGCCACTTGGTGTGGGCGGAGACGGTGGCGGGCGGCGGCTACACGCACCGCGTGCTGGCCCGCGGCACCGAACTGCGCCTCACCGACCCGACGGGCACGGCCTGCGCCCACCTCCTCCTCCACGTCGACGGCCGCCCCTGGGAGCGGCTGAACGTCGCCGACACCGTGAAGGTGCAGTGGAACGCCTACCTCGGCGAGGGCAGGCTGCTCCTGTCCGACCAGGGCCGCGTCCTCGCCTCGATCGTGGCCGACACCACCGGCGGCCGGCACGACGCGCTGTGCGGCACCTCCACCCTCGTGCGCAACGAGCGGCGCTACGGCGCGGGGACGCCGGAGTCGGCGTCCCCGGCCGGACGTGAGCTGTTCAAGCTGGCGGCCGCGAAGAACGGGCTGACGCCGCGCGACCTGCCGCCGTCGCTCTCCTTCTTCCAGGGGGTCAGGATCGGCGCGGACGGCGAGGTGGAGTTCACCGGTCCGGCCGGTCCCGGCGCGAGCGTGACGCTCCGCGCCGAGCAGGACGTGACGGTGCTGCTCGCGAACGTGCCGCACCCCTGCGACCCCCAGGAGGCCTATGTGTGCGGCCCGTTGGAGGTCCTCGCCTGGCGGGCCGCGCCGACCACGGAGAAGGACCCGCTGTGGGACGCCACGCCCGAGGGCCGTCGCGCCTTCCTGAACACCGCCGACTTCCTCGCCTCCAGGGGGATCCTGTGACCACCGTCGCCGCCCGTGCCGCCTGGTCCGCCGTCGTCCGCGCCGGCCGGACGCTCACCCTCACCGACCTGAAGGGCAACCAGGCCGTGGACTTCCTGGTGTACGACGCCCTGGACACGGCCGTCCGCTACAGCGCGCCCGACACGATCCAGGCGCAGGGCGGCATCTTCCTGACCACCGGCAGCGTGCTGCTCAGCAACGAGCACACCCCGCTGATGACCGTCGTCGCCGACGAGGTGGGCCGCCACGACACGGTCGGCGGCGCCTGCTCCAAGGAGTCCAACACGCTGCGCTACGGCCACCACACCTGGTCTCAGCACGCCTGCGTCGACAACTTCCTCGCGGAGGGCGCCCGGTACGGCCTCGGCAAGCGGGACCTCGTCTCGAACGTCAACTGGTACATGAACGTGCCGGTGGAGCAGGACGGCACGCTCGGCATCGTCGACGGCCTGTCGTCGCCGGGGCTGCGCGTGACGCTGCGGGCGGAGCGCGACGTGCTCGTACTCGTCTCCAACTGCCCGCAGATCAACAACCCGTGCAACGGCTTCGAGCCCACCCCCGTCGAGCTGACCGTGGCGGGTGGGGCATGAGCTTCGACACCCTGCTCGTCGCCAACCGCGGCGAGATCGCGGTCCGCGTCATCCGTACGGCCCGCGAGCTGGGCCTGCGCACGGTCGCGGTGCACTCCGACGCGGACCGCGGCGCCCCGCACGTCCGCCTCGCCGACGAGGCCGTCAGGATCGGCCCCGCGCCCGCCAAGGAGTCGTACCTGGACGCGGAGCTGATCCTGCGGGCGGCGAAGGACACGGGGGCCGGGGCCGTCCACCCGGGCTACGGGTTCCTGTCCGAGGACGCCGCCTTCGCGCGGCGCTGCGAGGACGCGGGCATCGCGTTCGTCGGCCCGACCCCCCGCCAGCTGGAACTGTTCGGCGCGAAGCACACCGCGCGGGCCGCGGCGCAGGCCGCCGGGGTGCCCCTGGCTCCCGGCACCGGGCTGCTCGCGGACGTGACCGAAGCGCTCGCCGCGGCCGAGGCGATCGGCTACCCGGTCATGCTGAAGGCCACCGGCGGGGGCGGTGGCATCGGCATGTCGGCCTGCCGCGACGCGGCCGGACTGCGTCACGCGTGGGAGCGGGTGCAGCGGGTCGCGGCGGCGTCGTTCGCCTCTGCGGGGGTGTTCCTGGAGCGACTCGTCGAGCACGCCCGCCACGTCGAGGTGCAGGTCTTCGGCGACGGCGCGGGCCGGGTCGTGACGTTCGGCGACCGCGACTGCTCGCTGCAGCGCCGCAACCAGAAGGTGGTGGAGGAGGCCCCGGCCCCCGGCCTGCCCGCGCATGTGCGCGCCCACATCCACGCCTCCGCACGGGAGTTGTGCGCGTCGGTGGAGTACCGGTCCGCCGGGACGGTCGAGTTCGTGTACGACGCGGCGCGCGAGGATGCCTCCTTCCTGGAGGTCAACACCCGGCTCCAGGTGGAGCACCCGGTCACCGAGGAGATCTACGGGGTCGACCTCGTCGCCTGGATGCTGCGGCTGGCCCGCGGCGAGTCCGATGTCGTCCGCGACCCGGGATCCCCTCGCGGCCATGCCGTCGAGGCCCGGATCTACGCGGAGGACCCGAGCCGCGAACACCGGCCGAGCGCGGGCCTGTTGACCCGGGTGGAGTTCCCTGCGGGGGTCCGCGTGGACGGCTGGATCGAGACGGGGACCGAGGTCACCACCGCGTACGACCCGATGCTGGCGAAGGTGATCGCGTACGGCAGCGACCGGGCGCACGCCGTCGCCCGGCTCGACGAGGCCCTGGCCAGGACCCGCGTCGACGGCATCGAGACCAATCTGGGCCTGGTCAGGGCGGCGCTCGCCGAGCCGTCGTTCACCGGGGCCGCGCACTCGACGGCGACGCTCGCGCACGTCACCGACCCCACCCCGCGCATCGAGGTGGTCGCCGGCGGCACGCTCACCACCGTGCAGGACTGGCCGGGGCGGATCGGGCACTGGCAGGTCGGGGTGCCGCCGTGCGGGCCGATGGACGACCGCTCGTTCCGGCTCGGCAACCTGGCGCTCGGCAACGAGGAAGGCGCACCGGGCCTCGAATGCACCCTGCGGGGGCCGGAGTTGAGGTTCACACACGCGACGACGGTGTGCGTGACGGGAGCCCCGGCGCCGGTCACGGTCGACGGCGTGCCGGTCGCCCGGTGGGAGCCGGTGACGGTGCCCGCCGGTGGGACGCTCGCGGTGGGCGCGCCCGACGAGCACGGCCTGCGCACGTACGTCCTGTTCGGGGGCGGCGGGCTCGACGTGCCACCGTTCCTGGGCAGCGCGGCCACATTCACGCTCGGCGGCTTCGGCGGACACGGCGGCCGGGCGCTGCGCACGGGCGACGTGCTGCACGGCGGGGGCGTGGTCACGGGGACGCCGGTCGGGGCCGCCGACCGGCCCGCCTTCACCTCGGCCTGGACGGTCGCCGCCCTCGAAGGCCCGCACGCGGCACCGGAGTTCTTCACCGAGGAGGACGTCCGCGACTTCTACGCGGCCGACTGGAAGGTGCACTTCAACTCGGCCCGCACCGGCGTCCGCCTGGTCGGCCCGAAGCCGCGCTGGGCCCGCGCCGACGGCGGCGAGGCGGGCCTGCACCCCTCGAACATCCACGACACCCCGTACTCGGTCGGCGCCGTCGACTACACCGGCGACATGCCGGTGCTGCTCGGCCCCGACGGCCCCTCGCTCGGCGGCTTCGTCTGCCCGGCGACGGTCCCCACCGCCGAACGCTGGAAGCTGGGCCAGCTCCGCCCCGGCGACACGGTCCGCTTCGCCCCGGTCACGGCGGACGGTGCCGACCGCCCCGCGATCGTCGACGGCGGTGTCCTCGCCCGCGACGGCGACGTCACCTACCGCCGCAGCGGCGACGACAACCTGCTCGTCGAGTTCGGCCCGATGCAGCTCGACCTGGCGCTGCGGATGCGCGTGCACGCGCTGATGGAGGCGGTGGCGGCGGCCGCTCTGCCGGGGGTGCGCGATCTGACACCGGGCATCCGCTCGCTCCAGATCCAGACGGACCCGGCCCTGCTCTCCCAGGACCAACTCCTCCGCACTGTGCGGGAGATGGCGAGGGACCTGCCTGCGTCGGACGAGCTCACGGTGCCCTCCCGCACGGTCCACCTGCCCCTCTCCTGGGACGACCCGGCGACGCGCGAGGCCATCGCCCGCTACATGGCCGGGGTGCGGGACGACGCGCCGTGGTGCCCGTGGAACATCGAGTTCATCCGCCGGGTCAACGGCCTCGACTCGGTCGACGACGTGTACGCGACGGTCTTCGACGCGGAGTACCTGGTGCTCGGCCTCGGCGACGTCTATCTCGGCGCGCCCGTGGCGACCCCGCTCGACCCGCGCCACCGCCTGGTGACGACGAAGTACAACCCGGCCCGCACCTGGACCGCCGAGAACTCGGTCGGTATCGGCGGCGCGTACCTGTGCGTCTACGGCATGGAGGGGCCGGGCGGCTACCAGTTCGTGGGCCGCACGACGCAGGTGTGGTCGGGGTGGCAGCAGCGCGGCGCGTTCGAGCCGGGCGCCCCGTGGCTGCTGCGCTTCTTCGACCGGATCAAGTGGTATCCGGTGTCGCCGGAGGAGCTGCTCGCCCTGCGGGCGGACATCACGTCGGGGCGTTTCGTGCCGCGGATCGAGGAGGGCACCTTCTCGCTCGCCGAGTACCGCCGCTTCCTCGACGCGAACGCCGCCTCCATCGAGGAGTTCCGGGCCCGCCAGGGCGCCGCGTTCGGCGCGGAGCGCGACGCGTGGCAGGCCGCGGGCGAGTTCGCCCGCGCGGCGGCGGCGAGCGATCCGCCACCGCCCGCCGACGACCTGGTGATCCCCGAGGGCGGCACGCTGATCGAGGCCGAGTTCGCCGCGTCGGTGTGGCAGGTGAACGTGGCGGAGGGCGATGCGGTAGGACCGGGTCAGCAGTTGGTGGCCCTGGAAGCGATGAAGATGGAGTCCCCCGTGCACGCGGATACGGCGGGCCGCGTCCATCGGATTCTCACCAAGGCGGGGGCCCAGGTGGAGGCGGGCACACCGCTCCTGATCCTGACCCCCTGAGCCGCGCACGAAGTGCGCCCCTCAGGGGCGCGGGGAACTGCGCGACCAGCCACGACGAACCCGCACTCGCACACGGAGAAGGACCCCTACGGCGAGAAGAAACCCTACGGCGAGAAGGAGCCCACGTGACACGGGCCGTAACCCGAGTCCGCACCGCCTACGCCCGCATCCGGGAGGTGGACCGCCCCGAGATCTGGATCGGCCTGCGCCCCCAGGCGGAGGCCGAGGCGGAAGCCGTCGCCCTCGACGCCCGCGTCGCGGACGGTGAACGCCTCCCCCTCCACGGCACCCTGTTGGCCGTCAAGGGCAACATCGACGTCGCGGGCCTGCCCACCACCGCCGCGTGTCCCGCCTACGCGTACCGGCCGGAGGCGGACTCCCCGGCAGTGGCCCGCCTCCGCGCGGCGGGCGCGCTCGTCATCGGCTCCACGAACCTCGACCAGTTCGCCACGGGCCTGGTGGGCACCCGCTCCCCCTACGGCGCGGTGCGCAACGCCCACGACCCGGCGCGGATCAGCGGCGGCTCCAGCTCGGGCTCGGCCGTCGCCGTGGCCCTCGGCCTGGCCGACCTCGCGCTCGGCACGGACACCGCGGGCTCGGGCCGGGTACCGGCCGCGCTGAACGGCATCGTCGGCCTGAAGCCGACGTACGGCCTGGTCCCGACGGAGGGCGTGGTCCCGGCCTGCGCCTCGCTCGACTGCGTCACCGTGTTCGCCCGTACGCTCCCCGAGGCCTCGCGCGCGCTGTCCTTCATGGTGGACGCCGCTCCCCCGGCCCCGGCCCGCGCTCCCGGCCCCTGGCGGATCGCCGTCCCGCGCCCCGGTCAACTCGGCGACCTGGCACCGGGATGGGCGGCCGCGTACGAGCGGGCCGCCCAGGAACTCGCGCGGTCCGGCGCCGAGTTGACGGAGATCGACCTGACTCCGTTCACGGAGGCGGCCGCGATGCTCTACGACGGCGCGTTCGTCGCGGAGCGCTACACGGCGGTGGGCGCTTTCATCGACAAAGCGATGAACGGTTCGGGCGACGCGTCCGACGCAACCGAAGCCACCGGCTCCACCGACTCCACCGACTCCACCGACGGCACGGGCCTCGATCTCACGGTCGCGGACATCATCACGCGCGCCCGCGACATCCCCGCCCACCGGCTCTTCGCCGACCAGGCCCGCCTGGCGGCCCTCCGCACCCGGGCGCTCGATCAACTCGCCTACGTGGACGCCCTGTTGCTGCCCACCACCACCGAGCACCCCACCCTCGATGAGGTCGCCGCCGACCCGCTGGGGGTCAACGCCCGCCTGGGCCGATTCACCAACTCGACCAATCTGTTCGGGCTGTGCGCGGTCGCCGTCCCCGCGGGCACGGCGCACGGCCTCCCGTTCGGCGTGATGCTGATCGGCCACGCCCACACGGACGACCGCGTGGCCCGCGTCGCCGAGGCCCTGACCACTCCGGCCACCCGGGTCGCGGTCGTCGGCGCCCACCTCACCGGCCAGCCCCTCAACGGTCAACTCCTCGCCCTGGGCGCCGAGTTCGAGCGGACCACGACGACCGCCCCGACGTACCGTCTGCACGCCCTCGACACCCGCCCCGCCAAGCCGGGCCTGGTGCACGTCGGCGCCGCGGGCGGGGCGGCGATCGAGGCGGAGGTGTGGCGCATTCCGGCGGCGGGCCTCGGCCGGCTGCTCACCGTGCTCCCCCGCCCGATGACGCTCGGCCGGGTCACGCTCGCGGACGGCTCCGAGGTCCCCGGCTTCCTCTGCGAACCGTCCGCGCTGGCCGGCGCCGAGGACATCACGGCACACGGCGGCTGGCGCGGCTACCTCGGCCGGCCCACGCCTCCCACCGGAACCGGACCCCGTTGACGCGGAGGCCACCCTCCTGTTCCACTGAGCCCATGCGTCCTCAGCTGCGGCTGGTCACCCGCGACCACATCGACTTCGGTCGGGTGTGGTCGGCGGCGTGTTGCGCCTGACCACGTCCAGGCCCTCACCCGACCCCCTTTCGACAGCTGAAGAGGCGTATCACCATGCCCGTAGAGTTCCTCGGCATCGCCGCGACGAACGAAGGCTCCGAAGTCACCGCCCGCACCGGCCCGTCCTTCGACAAGGACTACACGCTCCGTCTCGCCCGCGCCCACGAGGAGTACGGCTGGGACCGCATCCTCTTCGCGTACGGCTCCGGCTCCCCCGACCCGTCGCCGGCCGCCGCCTACATCGCGGCCCGCACGGAGAGGATCCAGATCCTGGTGGCGCACCGGCCGAACGTCTCCTACCCGACCTTCGCCGCCAAGACCTTCGCGACGCTCGACCGGATCAGCGACGGCCGCCTCGCCGTCCACTTCATCACCGGCGGCAACGACCACGAGCAGCAGCGCGAGGGCGACTTCCTCACGAAGGACGAGCGCTACGCCCGCACCCGCGAGGCCATCCAGATCATCAAGAAGGCGTGGACGTCGCACGAGCCCTTCGACCACGAGGGCACGCACTACCGCTTCCACGACTTCGTGAGCGACACCTTCCCGGTCCAGCAGCCGCACCCGCTCGTCTCGTTCGGCGGCTCCTCCCCCGCGGCGTACGCGGCGGGCGGCGCGGAGGCGGACGTCTACTGCCTGTGGGGCGAACCGCTCGCCCAGACCGCCGAGCAGATCGAGTCCGTCAGGGCGGCGGCGAGGGCGGCGGGCCGCACGGACGTCCCCCGCATCCAGGTCGCGTTCCGCCCGATCATCGCGCCGACCGAGGAGCTGGCCTGGGAGAAGGCCCACGCCACCCTGGACCGCATCAGGGCCCGCAAGGCGGGCAGCCCGATATCACGCCGCCACCCCCTCCAGAACCCGGAGAACGCGGGCTCCCGGCGCCTCCTCGCGGCGGCGGCCCAGGGCGAACGGCACGACCGCGCCCTGTGGACGCCGACGGCGGCGGAGACGGGCGGCGCGGGCAACTCCACGGCGCTGGTCGGCACCCCGGAAACGGTGGCGCAGGCACTGCTCGACTACTACGACCTGGGCGTGGAGATCCTCTCCGCACGCGGCTACGACCTGCTCGACGACGCGATCGACTTCGGCCGCCACGTCATCCCGATCGTCCGCGAGGAGGTCGCCAAGCGGGACGCCGCCCGCACGGCCGCCTGACGGACACCCCGCACGGACGGGCACCCCGCACAGCAGAGAAGCCCCTACGGCGCGTAGGGGCTTCTCCCGGTCAGGCGGCGGCGCTCACTACTGGACGGACGAGTACGCCACGACCCCGCGCAGCACCTCGTCGACCGCCTTCCGGGCGTTCCGCGCCACCGAGGAGCCGCCGGGCGCGGCCGCGGAGATCTGCCCCAGTACGTCGATGACCTGCTTGCACCACCGCACGAAGTCCCCGGCCGGCATCTCCGCCTCCCGCAGCACCTCGTCGAGCCCCTTGCCCGAGGCCCACTGGTACACGGCCCAGGCGAATCCGAGATCGGGCTCGCGCTGCCCGACCCCCTCGGCCTGATTGATCCGGAACTCCTCCTCCAGGGCGTCGAGCCGGCCCCAGATCCGCACCATCTCACCGAGCGCGGCCTTCGCCTTGCCGGCCGGCAGCTTCGGCGCCAGCGCGTCGTCGCCGACCCGCGCCTCGAACACCAACGCCGAGACGCACGCGGCCAGTTCGGCCGGGCTCAGGCCCTCCCAGACGCCGTCCCGCAGGCACTCACTGGCGAGCAGGTCCAGCTCGCCGTACAACCGGGCGAGCCGCTTCCCGTGCTCGGTGACCTCGTCGCCCCGCAGGTAGTCCATCTCGGTCAGGAGCTTCACGATCCGGTCGAAGGTCCGCGCGATGGTGTTCGTCCGGCCCTCGATCCTGCGCTCCAGCTGCGCGGTGTCCCGGCGCAGCCGGTAGTAGCGCTCCGCCCAGCGCGCGTGGTCCTCCCGCTCCGCGCAGCCGTGGCACGGATGCGCCCGCAGCTCGGTGCGCAGCCGCGCGATCTCACGGTCGTCGGCGGCGGCCGCACGGCCCTTCTTCTGCCGGTCGGGCACGATGTGCCCGGCCTTGGTGCGCAGCGCCGACGCCAGGTCCCGGCGCGACTGCGGCGAGCGCGGATTGAACGACTTGGGGATCCGCATCCGCTCCAGCGCCTCCACGGGCACCGGGAAGTCGATCGACGCGAGCCGCTTGACCTGCCGCTCGGCGGTCAGCACCAGCGGGCGCGGGCCGTCGTGGTGCTCGAACCCGCGGTGCCCGTTCGACCGGCCCGCCGGGAGTCCCGGGTCCAGCACGAGCGCGAGCCCGGCGAACTTCCCGGTCGGCACGTGGATGACGTCGCCCGGCTTGAGCTTCTCCAGCGCGGCCGCGGCCTGGGCCCGCCGCTGGGCCGCGCCCTGCTTGGCCAGGTCCGTCTCGCGGTCCTTGAGCTCACGCCGCAGGCGCGCGTACTCCTCGAAGTCCCCGAGGTGGCAGGTCATGGACTCCTTGTAGCCCTCGAGCCCCTCCTCGTTCTTCTGGACCTGCCGCGAGATCCCGACCACCGACTTGTCGGCCTGGAACTGCGCGAACGACGTCTCCAGAAGCTCCCTCGACCGGTGCCGCCCGAACTGCTCGACGAGGTTCACCGCCATGTTGTACGAGGGCTTGAAGCTCGACTTCAGCGGGTACGTGCGCGTACCGGCCAGGCCCGCCAGGTGCTCGGGGCTGAAGCCGCGCTGCCAGAGCACCACGGCGTGGCCCTCGACGTCGATGCCGCGGCGGCCGGCCCGGCCCGTGAGCTGGGTGTACTCGCCGGGGGTGATGTCGGCGTGCTGCTCCCCGTTCCACTTCACCAGCTTTTCGAGGACCACGGATCTCGCCGGCATGTTGATGCCGAGAGCGAGCGTCTCGGTGGCGAAGACGGCCTTCACCAGACCCCGCACGAACAGCTCCTCGACGACCTCCTTGAAGGTCGGCAGCATGCCCGCGTGGTGGGCGGCGATGCCCCGCTCCAGGCCCTCCAGCCACTCGTAGTAGCCGAGGACGTGCAGGTCCTCGTCCGGGATGGACGCCGTCCGCTCCTCGACGATCTCGCGGACCTTGATCCGCGCCTCCTCGTCGTTCAGCCGCAGCCCCGCGTACAGGCACTGCTGCACCGCGGCCTCGCAGGCCGCCCGGCTGAAGATGAAGGTGATGGCGGGCAGCAGTCCCTCGTTGTCCAGCCGCTCGATGACCTCGGGGCGGCCCGGCGTCCAGATGCGGGACCGCTGGCGGCGCTCCCGCTCCCGGTCCGCCTCCCGCATGTTCCGCCCGCGCCGCCGGTCCTGGTAGGACGGGCGGCTCGCCTCCATGCGCGCCATCCGCGTCAGATCGGGGTTGACGGCCTTCTTGCTGCCCTCGCCCTCCTCGAAGAGGTCGTGCATCCGGCGGCCGGCGAGCACGTGCTGGAAGAGCGGCACGGGCCGGTGCTCGGAGACGATCACCTCGGTGTCGCCGCGCACGGTGTCGAGCCAGTCGCCGAACTCCTCCGCGTTCGACACCGTGGCCGACAGCGAGACGAGGGTGACGGACTCCTGGAGGTGGATGATCACCTCTTCCCAGACGGCGCCCCGGAAGCGGTCGGAGAGGTAGTGCACCTCGTCCATGACCACGTACCCGAGGTTGATCAGCGCCTGCGACCCGGCGTACAGCATGTTCCGCAGGACCTCGGTGGTCATCACGACCACCGGCGCGTCACTGTTCACACTGTTGTCGCCGGTGAGCAGGCCGACCTTGTCGGCGCCGTAGCGCTTGGCGAGGTCCTGGTACTTCTGGTTCGACAGCGCCTTGATGGGCGTCGTGTAGAAACACTTCTTGCCCTGCTGGAGGGCGAGGTGCACGGCGAACTCGCCGACGATCGTCTTGCCGGAGCCGGTGGGGGCGGCCACCAGAACACCCTTGCCGGCCTCGAGCGCCGTACACGCCTCGATCTGGAAGGGGTCGAGGCCGAAGTCGTACATCTCGCGGAAGTCCGCGAGCGCGGTGGCCTGCTCGGCGGCCCGCTTACGGGCTGCCGCATACCGCTCGGCCGGTGAGAGGTCCTCTGTCATCGTGCTTTCGAGCCTACCGGCCGTCACTGACATCGGACGATCATTATCCGGTAAGGCCTCCGGTGAGGACCCGCACCGCCGCCGGTACGCACTCCGCGACCAGTGGCAGCGCCCCCACCGGTTCCCCGTCCGCGTACCCGGTGATGTCCGGCGCGGCCAGCTCGACGCGCGCCGCCCGGTACACGCTCACCACCGGATGATCGAGATGGGTTCCCTTGTAGACCCGCGGGAACACGCGCAGCAGCGTCGTGCGGGAGCAGTCACCGACGACGGTCACGTCGAAGAGGCCGTCGTCCATCTCGGCGTCCGCGCAGATCCGCATGCCGCCTCCGTAGGAGGTGCCGTTCCCGACGGCGACGAGCGTGGCGGGGACCTCGCGCACGGAACCGTCGTCCAGGGTGAGCCGGAACGGCACGGGCTTGAAGGCGGCCAGCTCGGCGACGATCGCCAGGTCGTACTTGAAGCGGCCCAGCGGCAGCCACATCCGGTTGCCCCGGTCGTTGACGCGGGAGTCGAAGCCGGAGGCGAGGACGGTGCCGAACCAGTGGTCGCCGATCCGGCCCAGGTCGATGTCACGGACGAGCGAGCCCTTGAGCGCCTCGGCGACGAGGGTGCCGGCCGCCTCCGGGGCGCGTATCGGCAGTCCGAGGGAGCGCGCGAAGTCGTTCCCCGTCCCGACGGCGATCACTCCGAGCGGTGTGCGGGTGCCCGCGACGGCCTGCAGCGCGAGGTTCACCAGACCGTCCCCGCCGACGGCGACCAGCGCGCCCGTGCCCTCGGCCACGGCGGCACGCGCGCGTGCCAGGGCGTCGGGGGCGTCCACACCGATGACGGTGCGCACGGAGAATCCTGCGGCCCGCAACGCGGAAGCGGCCGGCTGCGCAGCGTGTGCGCCCCGGCCGCGTCCTGCGGTGGGATTGACGAAGAGGGTGATCTCACTGCTCACGGCCGGACCCTAACAAGTGCCCCGTCGCGAACTGGAGTTACCTCAGGTCACATCGTCGTAACCGTTGATCCTGTCGTTCTCTCCGGTGGCCTGCTCGGGCAGCGAGCGGCTCGCCGACACCGTCTCCACGTCACCGATGTCCTCGGGCGTGAGGTCGAGGTCGGAGGCCTCGTCGTCGCCGGGGCCCAGCTCGTCGATGCGCCGCTTGCGGCGGTCGTTGAGGAGCGAGAAGGCCGTGGCCGCGAAGTACAGGACCCAGATCGGGCCCGCGAGGGCCAGCATGGTCAGCGGGTCGGTGCTGGGCGTGGCCACCGCCGCGAAGACGGTGATGCCCATGATCATCCCGCGCCACCAGCCGAGCATCTTCTTGCCGCTGAGCACGCCGGTGAGATTCAGCATGACCAGCAGCAGCGGCAGCTCGAAGGAGAGGCCGAAGACGATCACCATGCGGGTGATCAGGTCGAGCAGGTCGTCGAGAGGCAGCTGGTTGTCGATGTTCGCCGGCGAGAAGTCGAGCAGCACCCGCGCCATCGTGGGCAGCGTCTTGTACGCGAAGAACGCGCCGCCGAGGAACAGCGGGACGCCGGTGGCCACGAAGGCCGTCGCGTACTTCTTCTCGTGCTTGTGCAGGCCCGGCGCGACGAAGCCCCACAACTGGTAGAGCCAGATCGGCGACGCGCCGATCACACCGGCCATGAGGGAGACCTTCAGGGCGAGCGTGAAGGGCGTGATCAGACCGTTGAGCACGATGCGGGCGCACTGCTCGTTGGCGTCCTTGTTCTCCGCCGCCTTCGCCGTCAGTTCGGCGAAGGTCTTGTCACAGCCGACCGAGTCAAGGACCGGGTTCGTGAAGAACTCGATGATGTCCTTGTAGTAGAAGGCAGCGACGATCGTGACGACGAGGATGGCCAGGACGGCCTTCCCGAGCCGGTTGCGAAGCTCACGCAGGTGCTCCGCGAGCGGCATCCGCCCCTCGGGATCCTTCTCCTCTTTGCGGGCAGACTTGAGCAACCCACGTCCTCATCTCGTGCGACAGGCCGCCGTGGCAGGGGCGGCCTTCGATCAGCTCTTGATCAGCTCTTCGTCGTGTTGGTCGGCTCGCTCACGGGGCGCGAGCTCGTCACGTCGCCCGGGGCGGCCTGGATGGTGCGCTGGGCCGGCGGCTGCTGGTCGTCCTGCTTCGGCGGGTCCGAGGGAGCCGCATCCTTGTTGCCACCCTCGCTCTTCATGGCCTTGGCCTCGCTCTTGAGGATGCGGGCCGACTTGCCGAGCGAGCGCGCCATGTCCGGGAGCTTCTTCGCGCCGAACAGGAGGAGGATGACCACGAGCAGGATGATCAACTCGGGGGCGCCGATCTTTCCACCGAACATATGCGTTTACCTTCTCACTGAGGCGGCAGGGGCGGGACTGCCGGTACCGGTCGGACTTCGGACTGTTGTCCGACCACCGTGCTGGCAGCGATCGTATCCCGTGGGGGTGAACAGGGGGCAATCCCCGTGCGTACTCCCAGTTGCGGCCCGCGCCTCACTCCCAGGCCGCGTACAGGAGCGTACCCGCCCGACCTGGGCGACCGACAGGCCACAGCGGTAAAGCGCTTTCCATCCCGTCCCGGAAAGCGTCAGACGACTTCGCCGCCGGCCTTCGCGACGCCCACCGCGGCCCGCTCGAGCTCCTCGGCCGCCTGGTTGATCTGCCGTGTGGTATCGGCTACTTGGCGCCCGAGGCGCTGGGCCTCGACGAACACCTTGATCGCAAGGACGGCCAGCACGGCGAGTCCTACGAAACCCACGGCCACCGCCAGCATCGCCCAGAACATGCGCCGAGCCTAGACGGTCTGGTGCAGGCGGAGCGTGCGTACCCCGCCACCGGTGAGGAGTTCGACGATGCGCTCGCCCGCGGGCTTGCGCACGGCGGCGTCGCACTCGGGGCAGGTGAAGGAGTAGAAGGTGGTGCGGCGGCTGCCGCCTATCGCCAACCGGATCGCGGACGCGGCGAGTTCGAAGCCGGCGCGGCAGTCCGGGCAGGCGGCCTTGAAGACGACGGGCGCCGGGACGGTCACGACGGCGGACGCATCGGAAACACCCGAAATGCCGGAGATGTCAGAGAAACCTGTGAAACCCGTGAAACCGGTCACGTCGGTGATGTCGCCCACGTCACACCTTTCATCCGTTCCTGACGGCGCGCCCAACTCCCTCACGCCGCCCCGTCGTACGCGGCCAGCGCCTCGCGTGCCGCGTCCCGCGCGCTGTCCGCGAGCTCGGCGGGCGCCACGATGTGACCGTCCCGGCCGAGCCGCAGCGCCAGCCGGCGCAGCGAGGACGGGTCGGGCGTGCGCAGGGTGATGCGCAGCCCGCCGTCCGCCAACTCCTCGGCGCTGTCGTGCGGGTAGTACTCGGCGACCCACCGGCCGCCGGGGCCGACCTCGACGACGACCTCGGGGTCCTCGGCCGCGGGCTGCACCAGACCCGCGGAGAGGTCACGCAGTTCGATCTCCGGCGGCGCCGACACCTCGTCCATGATCCGGATCTCGGCGACCCGGTCGAGCCGGAACGTGCGCCGCGCCTCGGACCTGCGGCACCACGCCTCCACATAGGTGTGGCCGACGCTGACCAGCCGGATCGGGTCGATCTCCCGCTCGGTGACCTCGTCGCGCGAGGGCGAGTAGTAGCGGATCCACAGCCGGCGCCGCTCCGAGATCGCCCGGTCCACGTCGGCGAAGACGCCGCCCTCCGACTCGAAGGTGACGGACAGCCGCGCACTCGCGCTCGCCACCTCGCCCGCGGCGGCCTCCAGCTTCGCGGTCGCCCGCAGCAGCGCGAGCCGGTCGCTCTCCCGCAGGCCCGGCAGCGTGGCCACGGCGCGCGCCGCCACCAGCAGCGCGGTCGCCTCGTCGGCGGCGATCCGCAGCGGCTCGGCCGCCTCCGCCGACAGGGCTGCCGGGTTGTGCCACCAGATCCGGTCGCCGTCGGTGTCGATGTCCAGGAGGTCCCCGCCACGGAAGCTGGTCCCGCACAGCGGCAGCACGTCCAGGTCGGAGATCAGCTCGTCCTCGGTGATGCCGAAGGCCCGGGCGACGTCACTGACGTGCGCGCCGGGGCGCTCGCGCAGGTACGTCACCAGGGACAGCATCCGCCGGGTCTGGTCGATGGCGTTGGCAGCCATGCTCGTACGTTCCCCCTCAGCCCTTGGCCACGGCGCGCAGCCGGTCCATGACGTCGGCCCGCAGCTCGGCGGGCTCCAGCACGACCACGTCGGGACCGAACTCCACGAGCCAGGCGTCGAGCCCGTGCCCGTACGGAATCTCCAACTCGTCCCAGCCGTCGCCCAGTTCGCGTACGGAACCGGCCTTGGCGCGCAGCGGGTAGCCCGCGCCCGAGCGCAGCCTGATCCGCGCGGAGCGGGTGGCGGTCTCCCCCGCCCAGCTCGCCACGGTCTCCCGCACGGTCACCACGTCCGGCACCGGCGCCTGGAACCGGCCGGCCCGCGAGCGCACCTTGCCGGTGATCCGGGAGAGCCGGAAGACCCGCTCGGCCTGCCGGTCGCGGTCCCAGCCCGCCAGGTACCAGTGGCCGCGCCAGCACTCCAGCGCCCACGGCTCGACGTGCCGCTGCTCGGGCCGGGCGGCGGTCGCCTTGCGGTAGTCGAAGACGACGGAGCGCCGGTCGCGGCAGGCGAGCATCAGCGGTTCGAAGGACGCCTCGTGCACCGGGATCCGGGGTTCAAGGGCGCCATGGGCCTCGTACGGGTCCACGTCCTCGGGCATCCCGGCCGCGCGCAGCTTCTGCAGGGCGCCGCTGGCGGCACCGGCGAGCCGGGCCTGCTGCCAGACCTTCGCGGCGAGGCCGAGGGCGGCCGCCTCCTCGGCGTCGAGCGTCACGGGCGGCAGTCGGTTGCTGTCGCGCCGGGCGAGGTAGCCGACCTCGCCGTCCAGGTTCTCGACGGTCTCGATGACCAGGCCGAGCTCACGCAGGTCGTCCTTGTCCCGCTCGAACATCCGGTTGAAGGAGTCGTCGCTGCCCGCTTCCAGATAGGCCTCGATGGAACCGCGCAGCTCTCGCTTGCTGAGCGGACGCCGGGTCCCGAGCAGACACAGCGCCAGATTCATCAGCCGCTCGGCCTTGGCAATGGCCATCGACGCCCTTTCTTCCCCGGAGGCTCCCCGCGCGCTCCCCAATGCTCCCGACGGTCGACCGTACCGCCCCGGGGTGTCGTGGCAAAAGCCAGGGGCAACCCGGGGCCGAGTCGACAGGGCGAAGGGCCCGTACCGGCTGGCACGGGCCCTTCCCTGACCGTTTGTGGTCGATGCGTGACCGGATCAGACGGCGACCAGGTCGCACACGAAGATCAGCGTCTCGCCGGGGGCGATGCGGCCGCCACCGGCGCCGCGGTCGCCGTACCCGAGGTGCGCCGGGATGGTCAGCTCGCGACGGCCGCCGACCTTCATGCCCTGGACACCCTGGTCCCAGCCCGCGATGACCTGGCCGGCACCGAGCTGGAACTCCAGCGGGTTGCCTCGGTTCCAGGAAGCGTCGAACTCCTCACCGGTGGAGAACGCGACGCCCACGTAGTGGACCTTGACGAAGTCGCCGGCCTTGGCCACGGCGCCGTCGCCCTCCCAGATCTCCTTGATCTGGAGGTCCGCCGGGGGCTCGCCGACCGGGAAGTCGACCTCGGGCTTGTCGATGCTCACGTGAATTGCTCCTGCTTGTTGGCTGTCGGGCAACCGGAACAGTCTGCCACTTCTCGGACGGTCAGTGCGCGGCGAGGATGTCCACCACGAAGACGAGCGTCGAGTTGGCGGGCAGGGTCGCGCCCTTGGCCTCCTTGCCGTACGCCTGGTCGGCGGGGATCACCAGGAGCACCCGGTCACCGACGTGCTTGCCGACGAGGCCCTTGTCCCAGCCCGGGATGACCCGGCCCTGGCCGATCGGAGTGGTGAAGGGCTGACCCGTCTTCCAGGAGGAGTCGAACAGCTCGGCCTTCGCCTTGCCCTGGTTGAGCTTCCAGGCGGCACCGCTGTACTGCATGGTGACCGTCTGGCCCGACTTCACCTCGGCGCCCTTGCCCGGGATGAGGACCTGGTCGACGAGCTTCTTCGGCGGGTCGTTCTTCGGGACCGAGATCGTCGCCGGCTCTTCCTTGTCGGCCTTGATCTGCGGCAGGTCCGACGGGATCGCGGCCTGCTCGCCCTCGGCCTTCTTCGGGATGACCTTGCCGACGTCCAGCGCGAAGACCAGCGTGTCCGTGGCGGTGATGCCGACCTGCGGGTTGCCCTGGCTGCCGAAGCCCGCGGCGGGCGGCGCCACGACGAGGATCCGGCTGCCCTCCTTCTTCCCGAGCACGGCCTGCGCGAAGGCCGGGAGCTGGCCCTCGGCGCCGGCGGTCACCATCTGGTCGCCGCCTCCCTGCGCGCCGTACGTGGTGCCGAGGTCCTTGGCGCCCTTCCAGAGCTTGCCGGTGAAGTTCATCGTCACCAGGTCGTTCTTCTTGACCTCTGCGCCGTCGCCCTCGGAGAGCGTGTGCACGACGAACTTGCCGCTCGGGTCGCCCTTGGGAACCGTGATCGACGCCTTCTTGCCGACGTCTCCGGTGACCTTCGGCATCGGGTTCGCCGTGTCGACGGCGTCGGGCACGCCGGCCGCCTTCGGCGACGCGGACGAGGAGTCCGCCTTGTCCGCCGAGTCCTTCTTGCCGTCGTCACTGCCGCAGGCCGTCGCGGTCAGCGCCAGAGCCGGCACGATCAGTAGAGCTGCAAGTCGGCGTCGCACAGAGATCCTCAGGTCGCTCGAATACGGTCTGGCCACTCTAGGCCCTCGCACAGCTTTGCCAAGGGCAGGTGAAGGGCCCCGTACGAATGATTCGTACGGGGCCCGGGACCGGATTGGTCGAACGTCTGCGCAGACCGCCTACATGCCGGCGATCAGCTTCTCCACCCGGTCGTCCACGCTGCGGAACGGGTCCTTGCACAGCACGGTGCGCTGCGCCTGGTCGTTCAGCTTCAGGTGCACCCAGTCCACCGTGAAGTCACGGCGCTGCTCCTGGGCGCGGCGGATGAAGTCGCCGCGCAGCCGCGCGCGCGTGGTCTGCGGCGGCACGGACTTGCCCTCGAAGATCTTCAGGTCGTTGCAGATCCGGGCGGCCTGGCCCTTCTTCTCCAGGAGGTAGTAGAGGCCCCGGCGGCGGTGGATGTCGTGGTACGCGAGGTCTATCTGCGCGACCCTCGGGTGCGACATGGTCATGTTGTGCTTGGCCCGGTACCGCTCGATGAGCTTGTACTTCATGACCCAGTCGATCTCGGTGCCGATGCGGTCGAGGTCCTCGGCCTCGATGGCGTCGAGCGTGCGGCCCCAGAGCTCCAGGACCTGGTCGACGGTGCCGGTGCGGATGCCCCGGCGCTCCACGAAGTCGACGGCCTTCTCGTAGTACTCGCGCTGCACCTCGAGCGCCGACGCCTCGCGGCCGCTGGCCAGGCGCACCTTGCGGCGGCCCGTGATGTCGTGGCTGACCTCGCGGATGGCCCGGATCGGGTTCTCCAGGGTCAGGTCGCGCATCACCGTGCCCGCCTCGATCATGCGCAGCACCAGGTCGGTGGCGCCGACCTTGAGGAGCATGGTCGTCTCGGACATGTTCGAGTCGCCGACGATGACGTGGAGCCTGCGGTAGCGCTCGGCGTCCGCGTGCGGTTCGTCGCGGGTGTTGATGATCGGCCGGGAACGCGTCGTCGCGGAGCTGACGCCCTCCCAGATGTGCTCGGCGCGCTGGCTCACGCAGTACACGGCGCCGCGCGGAGTCTGCAGCACCTTGCCCGCGCCGCACAGCAGCTGACGGGTCACCAGGAAGGGAATGAGGATGTCCGCGAGCCGCGAGAACTCGCCGTGCCGCGCCACCAGGTAATTCTCGTGGCAGCCGTACGAGTTTCCCGCCGAGTCGGTGTTGTTCTTGAACAGGTATACGTCGCCTGCGATTCCCTCCTCGTGCAGGCGTCGTTCGGCGTCGACGAGCAGGCCTTCCAGAATGCGCTCGCCCGCTTTGTCGTGGGTGACCAGCTCGGTCACGTTGTCACATTCCGGTGTGGCGTATTCCGGATGCGACCCGACGTCGAGATAGAGGCGGGCGCCGTTCCGCAGAAAGACATTGCTGCTGCGGCCCCATGACACGACACGGCGGAAGAGGTACCGCGCCACCTCGTCAGGAGACAGACGCCGCTGTCCCCTGAACGTGCATGTGACGCCGTACTCGTTCTCCAGCCCGAAAATGCGGCGGTCCATGACTGAACATTACGCCCGATCCCCCGAGCTGAAACGGGGTTCGACAGCACGGTTTGGATCATTTTCCGATGAGAGCGCGACACGCCCGGACGTGCGCGGGGGCGCCAGGACCCGGCCCGTGGCCAGCAGTACGAGCAGCGCGACCGCTCCGGTGACGGCCGGTACGGCGAATCCGGCCCGGGTGCCGGCCCACTCGACGACCGGGCCCGCCACGGCCGTTCCGACGCTCGCGCCGACCGTGAACGTCGTCACGAGCCACGAGAACGCCTCGGTCACCGTCCCCTGCGGCGCGTGCCGGTCCACGACGATGAAGGCGCAGGCGATGCACGGCGCGAGGAACACGCCTGCGAGCGCCGTCAGGGCCACCATGGCGACCGGTCCCGGCATCAGGACCAACGGCACGTAGAACAGCGCGAGGAGGGCCACCAGCCACCGGAGCCGCGCCTCCGGGGCGCCGCTCCACTGCCGGGCGCCGTAGACCGTGCCGCCGACGAGCGCACCGAGCCCGAGGGCCGCCATCATCCAGCCGTAGACGGCGTCACCCCCGTTCCCGTCCGCGTACGAGACGCCCGCCACGGTGATCGAGCCGAGCGCGAGCCCGATGAACAGGAAGGCGCCGAGCAGCACGAGCAGTCCCGGCGAGCGCAGGGCGCCCAGCCAGTGCGCCTCGCGGGGCGCCGAACGCCATGCGCGGGACGGCTTCGAGACGACGACCGACAGCGCGCCGACAACCCCGATCACGTTCAGGACGATCAGCGCGGCCTGCGCCGACCACAGCGACACGCACACGGTCACGAGCAACGGGCCGACCGTGAACATGACTTCCTGGGCGATCGCGTCCATCGCGTACGCGGTGTGCACCTGCTCCTCGCGCGCCAGCACGCTGGGCCACAGCGCGCGCAGCCCGCCTTCGAGGGGCGGTGTGAACAGTCCGGCCGCGGCCACGGCCCCGTACGCCAGCGGCAGCGAGCCGGTCCCGGCGAACGCGAACACCGTCATCGCCAGGCCCGACAGGACCGCGGCGGGCAGCTGCACCTTCGGCTGGCCGCGCAGGTCGACGAGGCGGCCGAGCACCGGCTGCCCGATCGCGTTCGCCACCCCGTACACCGCCGCGAGGGCGCCGGCGAGGCTGTACGTGCCGCCCTCGTCGCGGATGAACAGCACGATGGCGATCGCCGCCGTGGCGTTGGGCAGCCTGCCCACCAGCGTCCCCGTGAGCAGCCGCATCGCGTGCCGCGCCCTGAGGATCTCCGCATACCCCGCGGCCATCGCCCCGCCTCACCTGGAGTTCAGTTTTACGTATAACGTCGAAGGGTTATACGTACCACGTGCGCGGTACCGGGAGCCACCCGCTAACGTCGACCACCGCGCGACGATCCACACGGAGGCAGCAAGTGACCAGCGGTACGGACGGGACGGCGACCGCCCGGCCCACCAGCCGGGACGTGGCCCGGGCCGCGGGCGTCTCCCAGGCCGCCGTCTCCCTCGTCATGGGCGACAAGTGGCGCGGCCGGGTGTCACCGGCGACCGCCGAGCGGGTCAGGGCCGCCGCGCAGCAGCTGGGCTACCGCCCCAACCTCGCCGCCCGCAACCTCCGCCTGGGCCGTACCCGCACCGCGCTCCTGGTCGTCCCCGCGCTCACCAACGAGTTCTTCGCGGGGGTCTACACGGGAGCCGCCCGCGTCGCGGCGCAGCACGACTTCGGCGTGGTCCTGTACCCCTCCCCCGACGGCGTCGGACCGGCCCGCGACCCGTTCCCCTCGGCGACAGCCGCGCTCGACGGCGTCCTCGCCTCGTCCATGGCCGCCGGCGCCGTCACGGCCCTGCGCGGCGACGGGCTGCCCCTGGTGATGCTCGACAGCGACCCGGCCGGCAGCCTCGGCGCCGCCACCGTCAATCTGGACCTCACCGACGGCATCCGGCAGATCACCGACCATCTGCTGGCCCTCGGCCACCGCCACTTCCTGCACCTGGCCTCGGCGGTCGACTCCTGGACCTTCGACGTGCGCGCCCGTGAACTCGCCGCCCGTACCGCCCTGCTGCCCGACACGACAGTCCGCACCGTCCGCTCGGACCTCACCGTGGAGGACGCCCTCGTGGCCACGGAGCGGGCCCTGCGCACCTCCGGGCTCGTGCGCCCCACCGCCATCGTCTGCGACGACGACAAGCTAGCCACCGGCGCCTACAAGGCCGCCCGCCGCATGGGCCTGCGCATCCCCGACCACCTCTCCGTCACGGGCTTCGACGACCTCTCCCTCGCCACCGCCGTCGAACCGGAGCTGACCACCGTGCGGCTGCCCGCCGAGGAGTTCGGCGAGCGGGGCATGGCGGCGCTCATCGCCGTCCTGGAGGGCCGTGAGCCCGAAACCGCCGCGCTGCCGGTCGAGTTGATCGTGCGCGGCTCGACCGGCCGGCCGCCCGCCGCCGCATGACGCGCGGGTGCCCCCGGCCGGTTCGGAAACCGGCCGGGGGCACCCGCCAAAAAGACTGCGACCTACTCCTCTGAGGAGTCCTCGTCGGACACCGCGTCCGACGCGGCCTTCGAGACCTCGGCCGCGCCCTCGGCCGTGAGCAGCCGGGACAGCTGCCGCCCGGCGATCCGCTTGAACTTCCGCTGCTGCGGCCGCGTCCGGTCCAGGACCGCCACCTCGAGGCGCTCCGCGGGGATCTCCCGCTCGCTCCCGTTCGTGTCCCGCGACAGGGCCTGGACGGCGAGCTTCAGGGCCTCGGACAGCGTCATGCCGTCCTGGTGGCGCTGGTCCAGATAGTTGCTGATCTGCTCGGCGTTGCCCCCGACCGCGACCGAGCCGTGCTCGTCGACGATCGACCCGTCGTGCGGCAGCCGGTAGATCTGGTCGCCCTCGGCGGACTCGCCGACCTCGGCGACGACCAGCTCCACCTCGTACGGCTTCTCGCCCGCGCTGGAGAAGATCGTGCCCAGCGTCTGCGCGTACACGTTCGCCAGGCCACGGGCCGTCACATCGTCCCGGTCGTACGTGTATCCACGCAGGTCCGCGTAGCGCACGCCGCCGATTCTGAGGTTCTCGTACTCGTTGTACTTACCGGCGGCCGCGAAGCCGATCCGGTCGTAGATCTCGCTGAACTTGTGCAGTGCGCGGGACGGGTTCTCGCCGACGAACACGATGCCGTCGGCGTACTGCAGCACGACCAGGCTGCGACCGCGGGCGATGCCCTTGCGCGCGTACTCCGCGCGGTCGGCCATCGCCTGCTGGGGTGAGACATAGAACGGCGTCGACACCGGCTATCCGTCCCTTTCTGTCAGTAACGCGTCAGTGGGAAAGAAGGGGGACCGTCAGCTCACAGCAGAGCGGCCCGCGGACCGTCCGGCTGCTCGAGGCGCCGCTCCAGGATCGAGCGGGCGATCTCCGACGACTCGTCGTCCGTCAGACGCCGGAACCCGTCCTCCGAGATCACCGTGACGATCGGGAAGATCCGGCGCGCCATGTCCGGGCCGCCGGTCGCCGAGTCGTCGTCGGCCGCGTCGTACAGCGCCTGCACGACCAGCGTCGTGGCCTGCTCCTCCGTCAGATCCGCGCGGTAGAGCTTCTTCATCGCTCCGCGCGCGAACACCGAACCGGAACCGGTCGCGGCGAACCCGTGCTCCTCGCTCCGGCCGCCCGTCACGTCGTAGGAGAAGATCCGCCCCTTCTCGCGGTCGACGTCGTACCCGGCGAACAGCGGGACGACCGCCAGGCCCTGCATGGCCATGCCGAGGTTCGACCGGATCATGGTCGACAGTCGGTTCGCCTTGCCCTCGAGGGACAGTTGAGCACCTTCGACCTTCTCGAAGTGCTCCAGCTCCAGCTGGAAGAGCTTGACCATCTCGACGGCGAGGCCGGCGGTGCCGGCGATGCCGACGGCCGAGTACTCGTCCGCGGGGAAGACCTTCTCGATGTCGCGCTGCGCGATGACATTGCCCATCGTCGCCCGCCGGTCACCGGCGAGCACCACGCCGCCGGGGAACGTGACGGAGACGATGGTCGTGCCGTGCGGGGCTTCGATGACGCCCTGCGTCGGCGGCAACTGCCGGTTGCCCGGCAGCATTTCGGGCTGGTGCTCGGACAGGAAGTCCATGAAGGAGGACGAGCCGGGCGTCAGGAAGGCTGCCGGCAGACGCCCGGTGCTACGAGGGTTGGCTTCCACGCGTTTCCTTCCACGTAAATGCAGTTGAAGCACGGTATGCCACGGACCCTACCCGTCTCGTGGCGATGATCCACCTGTGTGACCGGAGCCGTGCGACGGAACGCCGCGGGCTCCGGTGCACACCCGATGAATCGTCGGGCCGAAGCCGAGGGTGACCTACTGGCCACCCTTCTGCACGAAGGAGCGCACGAAGTCCTCGGCGTTCTCCTCGAGGACGTCGTCGATCTCGTCCAGGACCGAGTCGACGTCGTCGCTCAGCTTCTCCTGGCGCTCCTTGAGGTCATCGGTCGCCTGCGCGTCCTGTGCCTGCTCCTCGACCTCCTCGGTGGAACGCATCGCCTTCTGCTGCCCGCCGCCGGTGTCCTTGGTCGCCATATCCAGCTCACCCCGCTCGGTTCGAGATACAGGTCGTTCGTGATCAGAACCCTACAAGTCGGGTCCGACATCGGCCCCGCAGTTGGTTCAACGTGCGGGACCCACCTCTGTGATTCCCCTGCCGTCCGCTTTTCAGCCGCGGATCAACCCCCGGACAGCACCCTGACCAGATCCTCGGCCGTACGGCACCGGTCAAGGAGCTCCTTCACGTGATTTCGCGTTCCGCGAAGGGGTTCGAGGGTTGGGACCCGCTGGAGTGAGTCCCGGCCCGGCAGGTCGAAGATCACCGAGTCCCAGGACGCCGCGGCGACGTCGTCCGCGTACTGCTCCAGGCAGCGCCCGCGGAAGTAGGCCCTGGTGTCCTCAGGCGGCTTCGTACGGGCCCGCTCGACGTCGCTCTCGTCCAGGAGGCGCTTCATCTTGCCGCGGGCCGCGAGACGGTTGTAGAGGCCCTTCTCGGCCCGCACGTCGGCGTACTGAAGGTCGAGGAGGTGCAGCTTCGCGGCGTCCCAGTCGAGGCCGTCACGGCGCCGGTAGCCCTCCATGAGCTCCCGCTTGGCGACCCAGTCCAGCTCGCCGGAGAGGCTCATCGGATCCGACTCCAGGCGGCCGAGGACGTCCTCCCAGCGGGTCAGGACGTCCTTGGTCTGGTCGTCCGCGTCGGCGCCGAAGCGCTCCTCGACGTACTTCCTGGCGAGCTCGAAGTACTCCATCTGGAGCTGGACCGCGGTGAGCGTGCGGCCGCTACGGAGGGTGATCAGGCGCTGCAGCGTCGGGTCGTGCGAGACCTGGTGGAGGGTGCGCACCGGCTGGTCGACGGCGAGGTCGACCGCGATGAACCCGTCCTCGATCATGGAGAGGACGAGGGACGTGGTGCCGAGCTTGAGGTAGGTCGAGATCTCGGAGAGGTTCGCGTCGCCGATGATCACGTGGAGGCGGCGGTACTTCTCGGCGTCCGAGTGCGGCTCGTCCCGGGTGTTGATGATCGGGCGCTTGAGCGTGGTCTCCAGGCCGACCTCGACCTCGAAGTAGTCCGCGCGCTGGCTGAGCTGGAAGCCGTGCTCGTGCCCGTCCTGGCCGATGCCGACGCGGCCCGCTCCGGTGACGACCTGCCGGGAGACGAAGAAGGGCGTGAGGTGGCGCACGATGTCCGAGAAGGGGGTCTCCCGCTTCATCAGGTAGTTCTCGTGCGTCCCGTAGGAGGCGCCCTTGTTGTCGGTGTTGTTCTTGTAGAGGTGGATCGGCTGGGCGCCGGGGAGCTGGGCGGCCCGCTCGGCGGCCTCGGCCATGATGCGCTCGCCGGCCTTGTCCCACAGGACGGCGTCCCAGGGGTTGGTGACCTCGGGCGAGCTGTACTCGGGGTGTGCGTGGTCGACGTAGAGGCGCGCGCCGTTGGTGAGGATGACGTTGGCCAGGCCGATGTCCTCGTCGGTGAGCTGGCTGGAGTCGGCGGCCTCCCGCGCGAGGTCGAAGCCTCGTGCGTCGCGCAGCGGGTTCTCCTCCTCGAAGTCCCAGCGGGCCCTGCGGGCCCGGTGCATCGCCGCCGCATAGGCATTGACGATCTGGGACGAGGTGAGCATGGCATTGGCATTGGGGTGGCCGGGGACGGAGATCCCGTACTCCGTCTCGATGCCCATTACTCGCCGTACGGTCATGCGGCCCTCCTTGCCCGGCGGCGCCCTCGGTCGGGGGCGGCGCTCAAGTACCGCTGGTTCTCCGGTGCGTGTGCGGTGCCCGTCCCCGCACGGCGCGACTCGGCGGCATGGAAGAGCCTAGAACGCCTTTGCGCTGGTGGGGAGATCATTTGCGTCATTGCTTCGCTCCGACTTTGGGCCGGTCGTTGCCTGGAAAACAGTTGGCTGCGGGTACCCGGTCCGGGCACCCGCAGCCACCCTGTCTTTTACAGGTACTGACCGGTGTTCGCCACCGTGTCGATGGAGCGTCCGGTGTCCGCGCCCTGCTTTCCGGTGACGAGCGTCCGGATGTAGACGATCCGCTCGCCCTTCTTTCCGGAGATCCGGGCCCAGTCGTCCGGGTTGGTGGTGTTGGGCAGGTCCTCGTTCTCCTTGAACTCGTCGATGCAAGCCTGCAGGAGGTGAGAGACCCGGAGCCCCTTCTGGTTCTGCTCGAGGAAGGCCTTGATGGCCATCTTCTTGGCGCGACCGACAATGTTCTCGATCATTGCGCCGGAGTTGAAGTCCTTGAAGTACAGGACTTCCTTGTCGCCATTGGCGTACGTGACTTCCAGGAAGCGGTTTTCCTCGGATTCCGCGTACATGTGCTCCACGGCGGTCTGGATCATTCCGTGGACCGTGGATCCCTTGTCGCCGCCGTGCTCGTCGACGTCGTCGAGGTGCAGCGGGAGGCGCTCGGTGAGGTACTTGCCGAAGATGTCCTTGGCCGCTTCGGCGTCCGGACGCTCGATCTTGATCTTCACGTCGAGACGGCCGGGCCGCAGGATGGCCGGGTCGATCATGTCCTCACGGTTCGAGGCACCGATCACGACCACGTTCTGCAGGCCCTCCACACCGTCGATCTCGGCGAGCAGCTGCGGGACGATGGTGTTCTCCACGTCCGAACTGACACCGGAGCCACGGGTGCGGAACAGGGACTCCATCTCGTCGAAGAAGACGATGACGGGGGTACCCTCGCTGGCCTTCTCCCGCGCACGCTGGAAGACCAGACGGATCTGCCGCTCGGTCTCACCGACGTACTTGTTGAGGAGCTCGGGACCCTTGATGTTCAGGAAGAAGCTCTTGCCCTGCCCCTGTCCGGTCACCTCGGCGACCTTCTTGGCGAGGGAGTTCGCGACCGCCTTCGCGATGAGGGTCTTGCCGCATCCGGGGGGCCCGTAGAGCAGGACGCCCTTGGGCGGCCGCAGCTCGTGCTCCCGGTAGAGGTCCGGGTAGAGGTACGGCAGCTCGACCGCGTCCCGGATCAGTTCGATCTGGTTGCCCAGGCCGCCGATCTGGTCGTAGCCGATGTCCGGGACCTCTTCGAGGACCAGCTCCTCGACTTCGCTCTTCGGTACGACTTCGTAGACATAGCCGGAACGGGGTTCGAGCAGCAGGGCGTCGCCGGGGCGGATGGTGATGTCCAGCAGCGGCTCGGCGAGCCTGACCACCCGTTCCTCGTCGGTGTGCCCGACCACGAGGGCGCGCTCGCCGTCCTCAAGGATCTCCTTGAGGGTGACGATGTCGCCCACGCTCTCGTACTCCATGGCCTCGACCACGTTGAGCGCTTCGTTGAGCATTACTTCCTGGCCGCGCCTGAGCTCTTCGAGCTCGACGCTGGGGCTCACGTTCACCCGGAGTTTGCGGCCGCCGGTGAAGATGTCGGCGGTGCCGTCCTCATTGGCCGTGAGGAAGACTCCGAAGCCGGCCGGCGGTTGCGCGAGCCGGTCGACCTCCTCCTTGAGGGCCACGATCTGGTCGCGGGCCTCACGGAGTGTGTTGGCGAGCCGTTCGTTCTGGGCGGACACGCCGGCCAGGTTGGTCTGCAGCTCGACGATCCGCTCTTCGAGAATCCTCGTATGACGCGGAGAGTCGGCGAGCTTGCGCCGCAGGACGGCGATTTCCTGCTCGAGATAGGCAATCTGTCCGGCGGGGTCGTCGGACCCTCGTCCCGGGCGGATGCCGCGGTTCATGTCGTCGTCGTGGGCTGCCACGGTCCTCACCTCCTCCAAGGGGAGCTGGACGCTTCCAGACCCTACCTGGGCGGGTGTCGATTGAAACCCCTAGATCACAAAGACGGTCGGGGTGTGTCCGATCTTCACCCTTGCGCTCTCCCTCACGCCAGGGGAATACCCACCCAACAACATCGGAAAGCGGGCGGTTGTAGGGTCGAAGTGTTCAACACCCGTCAGGCCTGGCCCGACTTGCTCCTGTGAAGTGGGTTACGACGGGCCCGCGACGCAGGAAACGGCAGGAATCATGACCGTGCAGCAAGAGGCCGGATCCGGCACCGACACCGGCGTTCCGCTTGAAGTGTGGATCGACCAGGACCTGTGCACCGGGGACGGGATCTGCGCCCAGTACGCGCCGGAGGTCTTCGAGCTGGACATCGACGGGCTCGCTTATGTGAAGAGCGCGGACGACGAACTGCTGCAGGCCCCCGGCGCCTCAACACCCGTGCCGCTTCCGCTTCTCACCGACGTGGTGGCGTCCGCGCAGGAGTGCCCGGGCGACTGCATCCACGTACGGCGGGTATCGGACAGCGTCGAGGTGTACGGGCCCGACGCGGAGTGAGCGGGCGGTAGCCGCAGAACGTCTGAAGGGCCCTGTGCCCCCGGAGATCCGGGGGCACAGGGCCCTTCAGACGGTTTTCAGACGGTTTTCAGACGCCGCGCGCCTCGGCCGGCGTGGAGCGGACGAACGTGCCGTTCTTCCACTGCCACTTGGCCTTGTCGTGGACGTCCGGGCGGTAGCGGGGCACCGCGTCGGACGAGTAGCCGTCGAGCGTGGCGGTGACGGCCCCGTCGCGCACGGCGAAGTCGCTGACCGAGAAGCGGTCCTGCGGGTCGACGAGCGTGGCGACGACGCGCGGCTCGGCGCCGGGCGGCTGGGTCAGGACGTACACCCCGTTCGGCGGGGTGCCGGAGCCCGCGTCGCAGCGGACGACCGCGACCGTCTCCGGTCGGCCGTCGCCGTCGAGGTCACCGGAGGCCTTCTTCTGCACGACGACCTTGACGGGCCCGCAGTTGAGCGGGAAGTGGACCGCCGCCGGATCGGGCGGGGCGACGGTCGCGGGGTGGGCGGTGGCCGACTTGGCGTCGGCCTGGGCCGCGGTGGCGGAGTCCGGCTGGAGGAAGCCGGAGGCCGCGACGACGGCGGCGAGGGCGGCCGCGGTGGCCAGCCAGTGGATGGGGCGGGTGGTGGTGTGCGCCAGTTCCGGGACGGCGGGTTGCTGCACTAGGAGCGTCTCCTGTGAGGGCTGTGCCGGTGGGGGTGGCCAGCATCGTGCCATACGTCACAGTGGAGCGGAACGGCGGGGTCCCGGTGTTTTCCGCGGGTCCTGCGGTTCCACGGCTCAGTGGTTCCGCGGTGGCTCGTGGGCGCGGTGCTGCCGGTGTGTCAACGGACGAGCGCCGCCGCCGAGTTCCCGGACGTGCGGGGGAACTCGGCGGCGGCGCCGGTGCGTTGTTCGGTTGTTCCGCTGTCCCTCGCCGGGTCAGCGGCCGCGGTTGCCGCCGTCGGCGTTCGGACCGTCGTAGTCCTCGCCGTAGGCGCCCTTGGCGGGGCGGCGGCGGCGCATGGGCGGCTCGACGCCGTCCGCGAGGCGGCGGGCGGTGAGAAGGAAGCCGGTGTGGCCGATCATCCGGTGGTCGGGGCGGACGGCGAGGCCCTCCACGTGCCAGTTGCGGATCATCGACTCCCAGGAGGTCGGCTCGTTGAAGCAGCCGATCTCCCGGATGGACTCGACGGTGCGGGCGAGCTGCGTCGTGGTGGCGACGTAGCAGCACAGGATGCCGCCGGGGACGAGCGCCTTCTTGACGACGTCCAGGCACTCCCAGGGGGCCAGCATGTCGAGGATGACGCGGTCGACGTCGCCGTCGGACAGGTTGTCCTGGAGGTCGCCGACGGTGAGCTGCCAGGCGGGGTGCGGGCCGCCGAAGTAGCGCTCGACGTTCCCCTTGGCGATCTCGGCGAAGTCCTCGCGGCGCTCGTACGAGTGCAGCATGCCCTCGTCGCCGATGGCGCGCAGCAGGAAGCTGCTGAGGGAGCCGGAGCCCACGCCCGCCTCCACGACGCGGGCGCCGGGGAAGATGTCGGCGAAGGCCAGGATCTGCCCCGCGTCCTTGGGGTAGACCACGGCGGCGCCGCGGGGCATGGACAGGACGTAGTCGGGGAGCAGGGGGCGCAGCGCGAGGTAGGCGACGTTTCCGGTGGTGCGGACAACGCTGCCCTCGGGTGCGCCGATCAGCTCGTCGTGCGGGAAGGAACCCTTGTGGGTGTGGAAGTTCTTTCCCTCTTCGAGCGTGAACGTGTAGTGGCGGCCCTTGGGGTCGGTCAGCTGAACCTGGTCCCCGACCTTGAAGGGCCCGCGCCTGCGGGCGGCACCGGTCGGTTCGGACATGTGAACAGCCTACCGGGCGCGGCGGGGGCTGCCGACCACACGGCCGCCAGGGCCTGCATGGCCTGCATGGCCTGCATGGCCTGCATGGCCTGCATGGCCTGCATGGCCTGCAGCAGATGTACGTGCCGGACACCGCGCCCGCGACATGATCCGCCGGACAGGCCCTAGGAGGGCCGGGCCATCGCTTTCACGAAGGCGCGCTCCACGTCGGCCGCGGAGAGGACGCCGTAGATCGCGCCGTTCTCCTCCACCACCAGGTACTCGGTCGCCGGGGTCGCGCGCAGGGTGTCGAGGAGTTCCTCGCCCGAGAGTTCCGCGGAGACGCGCATGCCGTCGGTCAGGTCCTGGGCGAGGCCGCTGACCGGGACCCAGGGGCGGCGGTGCTCGGGGACGCCGACGATGGCGGCCTCGCGGACCAGGGAACGGGGCTCGCCGTCCGCGTCGACGACGACCAGGGCGCGGGCCCCCGACTCGTTGGCCCGGCGCAGCGCCTCGGAGAGCGGGGTCGCGGGCTCGACCGGGACGGCGCGGCGGGTCAGGGTGCGGGCCCGCAGCTCCGGGAGGTGCTCGCGCAGGCGGGCCATGCGGAGGCTGTTGCCGGCGCCGGTCCAGATGATCGCGGCGAGGATGGCGGCGAGCAGGGCGTCGGTGACGGTGTCCATGCCGCCGACGTCCTCGGCGTTCTTGCCGAGGGCGCCGGACTGGGTGAGCAGGGGCAGGCCGATGAGGACGGTGATGGCAAGGGCGCGGCCGACCCAGGCGGCGGCGACGGTGCCGCTCATCGGCTTGCCGGTGATCTTCCAGACGACGGCGCGCAGCATCCGGCCGCCGTCGAGGGGCAGGCCGGGCAGCAGGTTGAAGGCCGCGACGATGAGGTTCGAGATCATCAGGCCGGCGAGCAGGACGCCGGGCACCGTGCCGGGCTCGACGGCCATCATGCCGAGGTAGAAGACGCCGGCGAGGACCAGGGAGAGCAGCGGGCCGACGAAGGCCAGCACGAACTCGCGGCCCGGGGTCTCGGACTCCTTCTCGATCTCCGAGACGCCGCCGAAGAACTGCAGCTGGATCCGGCGGACCGGGAGCTTGAAGCGCAGGGCGGCGACGGTGTGGGCGAGTTCGTGGACGAGCACGGAGGCGTAGAAGGCGACCGCGAAGAAGAGGGAGACCAGGTAGCGGGCCGCGCCGAGCTCGGGCAGGACGCGGTCGAGCTGGCCGCCGAAGACCCAGGTGATCAGCGCCGCGACGAGGAACCAGCTGGGCGCGACGTAGACCGGGACGCCGAAGGGGCGCCCCATGAGCAGCCCGCCGCGCGGCTCCGGGGGCTTGGCCGGGCCCTTGCGGTTGCCGGCCGTGGCGGCGGCGCGGTGCTGACCGTATGGACCGGTGGCGGTGGGCTCGCCCGCGGCCTGCGGGGACGGCTCGTCGGTCCTCGGCGGCCGGCCGGCCGCCCGGGACTGCGCCGCGTCGTCGGCGGCGGGGTCCGGCGCCGGGCCCGAGGCGGTGTCCTGGGTCGTGTCCGGGGTGGTGTCCACGCCGCTGTCCGACAGGGTGTCCGACGAGGCGCCCGAGGGGGTGTCCGAGGAGCTGTCGGCCGGGGCCGGGGCGTCGCCGGTCCGGTCGGTGTCGCCCGGGTCGGCGGCCGCGGCCCGGCCGGTGTCGGCCTGGCGGGGTTCGGGGGTCGGGGCAGCGGGACGCCCTGCGTCGCCCTTCGCGGGCGGCGTCGCCTCGCCGGTGCCGGACTGCGGCTGCCCGCTCTCGTCCACGGTGATCCCTCGGTCCCCTCGTTCGAGCGTCTCCCGCCGTGGGGCGGGACGTTCTGGCGTCGATGGTATGCGGACGGTGTCCGGTGGCCCCCGTCGACTCCCCCGGGCCACGCTACGCAAGACGCGGTGGGACGCGCAGGTGCCTGACTGTCAGTGCCGGGCCGTATCGTCGTGGGTCATGGAGACCAGTACCGAGACGGGCCCCGAGTCCGGCCCCGAGAAGCCTGCCGTGCGACCGGCGTCGCTGTCGCCGTCGCGCGCGAGCGACTTCATGCAGTGCCCGTTGCTGTACCGGTTCCGGGTCATCGACAAGCTGCCGGAGAAGCCGAGCGAGGCGGCGACGCGGGGCACGCTCGTCCATGCCGTGCTGGAGAGACTCTTCGACTCCCCCGCGGGCGAGCGCACGGCGCCGCGCGCGAAGTCGCTGATCCCCGGGCAGTGGGACCGGCTGCGCGAGGCGCGCCCCGAGCTCGGCGAGCTGTTCGCGGACGCCGACGAAGAGGCTGCGGGCGAGCGGATGACGCGCTGGCTCGGTGAGGCGGAGCGGCTGGTCGAGCGGTGGTTCACGCTGGAGGATCCGACGCGTCTGGAGCCCGCCGAGCGGGAGCTGTTCGTCGAGGCCGAGCTGGAGTCCGGGCTGCGGCTGCGCGGGATCATCGACCGGGTCGACGTCGCGCCGACCGGCGAGGTCCGCATCGTCGACTACAAGACGGGCAAGGCCCCCCGCCCCGAGTACGCGGAGGGCGCGCTGTTCCAGATGAAGTTCTACGCGCTGGTGGTGTGGCGCCTGAAGGGTGTCGTGCCGCGGCGGCTGCAGCTCGTGTACCTGGGCAGCGGGGACGTGCTGACGTACGACCCGGTGATCGCGGACCTGGAGCGGGTGGAGCGCAAGCTGCACGCGCTGTGGGAGGCGATCGAGCAGGCCACGGAGAGCGGTGACTGGCGGCCGCGGCCGACGAAGCTCTGCGGCTGGTGCGACCACCAGGCCGTCTGCCCCGAATTCGGCGGTACTCCCCCGCCGTATCCGCTTCAGATCAGGGTGCCCGAGTCCGGCGGGGCGTAGGAGGGCAGAATGGGGCCGGACTATCGAAGGAGAGTTTCGTGGCCATCCGCGTCCTACTGGTCGATGACCAGCCGCTGCTCCGTACCGGCTTCCGCATGATCCTGGAGGCCGAGCAGGACATCGCGGTCGTCGGCGAGGCCGGTGACGGCCTGCAGGCCCTCGACCAGGTGCGTGCGCTGCAGCCCGACGTCGTGCTGATGGACATCCGGATGCCGCGGATGGACGGCGTCGAGGCGACCCGGCAGATCTCGGGCCCCGGCAAGGACGGTCCGGCGAAGGTGCTCGTGCTGACCACCTTCGATCTCGACGAGTACGTGGTCGAGGCGCTCAAGGCGGGGGCCAGCGGCTTCCTCCTCAAGGACGCCCCGGCGAACGAGCTGGTGCAGGCGATCCGGGTGGTCGCGGCGGGCGAGGCGATGCTCGCGCCGAGCATCACGCGCCGGCTGCTCGACAAGTACGCGGACCACCTGCCGTCGGGCGACGAGCCGGTGCCGGACACGCTGCACACCCTCACCGAGCGGGAGGTCGAGGTGCTGAAGCTGGTGGCCCGCGGCCTGTCGAACGCGGAGATCGCCGCCGACCTCTTCGTCAGCGAGACGACGGTGAAGACCCATGTGGGCCACGTGCTGACGAAGTTGGGGCTGCGCGACCGGGTGCAGGCCGCCGTGTACGCGTACGAGAGCGGGCTGGTCCGGCCGGGCGCGCAGTAGCCCGCCCGCGGGCGGGCACGGACGAACGAAGGGCGGCGGTCACCGGAGTGGTGACCGCCGCCCTTCGTCGTTCCCGCTGCGCGCTCGTCCTGTCCGACAGGACGTCAGCCCTTGCTGATCTCCCAGAACCGGAACACGGTCGACGCGTCGAGGCAGTTCTCCAGGCCGTAGACGCCGTCGCGCACGACCGCGTACTGCTTGGCCTGCCACACGGGCAGGATGGGCAGCTGCTCGGCGACTATGTTCTGCAGCTGGTCGTACTGCTTCGTGGTGGTGGAGCGGTCGCTCTGGGCGCCGGTCTCCGGGATGATCGTGCCGGTGATCGTGCTGTTGGTGTAGTGGTTCCCGAGCACGTTGCCGTCGCCGAAGAACGGCTGGGTGAAGTTGTCGGGGTCCGGGTAGTCGGGCACCCAGCCCTTGACGTAGACGCCGTACTTGCCGGACTTGATGTCCCGCTCGTACTGGGAGAACTCCACGGACTTCACGTCGGCGTCGAACAGGCCGCTCGCGTTGAGCTGCTTGGCCATCGCCTTCAGCTCGGCGTCGGTGGCCGGCCCGTAGCGGGACGGCGTGGACCAGAGGGTGAGCTTGACCTTGTCGGTGATGCCGTCGGCGCGGAGCGCGGCCTGCGCCTTGCTCTTCGAGGGGCGGGACCCGTACAGGTCGAAGAACGCGGTGTTGTGGCCGGTGATGCCCGCCGGGATGATCGAGTACAGCGACGTGGCCGTGTTGTCGTAGACCTCGTCGATCAGGGCGTCGCGGTCGATGAGGTAAGCCATGGCCTTGCGGACACTGAGCTTGCCGACGACCGGGTCCTTCACGTTGAAGACGAGGTGCTGGACCTCGGCGCTGGTGCCCTCGACGACGTCGATGTCCTGGGTCGCCTTGGTGGCCGACTCCTCGATGTCCGCGACGTCCTTGGCGGCGAGACCGCGGTAGGCCAGGTCGACGCCCCCGTCGAGCAGGGACTTCTTCAGGCCCGCCTGGTCACCGTGGAAGAACTTCATGGTGACGCCGTCGTTCTTGACCTTCGCGGTGCCCTCGTACGAGGAGTTGACCGAGAAGACCGCTTCCTTCTTGCCGAAGGAGTCCAGCTTGTACGGGCCGGAGCCGACGGCCTTGCCGTCCGTGCGCAGCCTGTCCGCCGGGTACTCGGCGTGGTCGACGATCGATCCGGCGCCCGAGGCGATCTTGCTGGGGAACGTCGCGTCGGCGTACTTCAGCCGGAAGACCACCGTGGAGCCGTCCGGGGTCTCCACCTTGTCCAGCATCGGGAACATGATGGCGGGACCGGCCTCGTCGCCGATCTTCATCATGCGGTCGAAGGAGTACTTGACGTCCTTCGACGTGAGCTCGTGGCCGTTGCTGAACTTCAGGCCGGAGCGCAGGGTGCACGAGTAGACCTTGGTGGCGTTGTCGCTGAAGTGGCACTCCTTGGCGGCCTCGGGCTGCGGCTCGGTGGCTCCGTTGGGGAAGCTGAGCAGCGACTGGAAGACGTTGTTGAACAGCAGCCACGAGCCCGGGTCGTAGCCGGACGCAGGGTCGGTGGCCTGGATGTCGTCGGACATCCCCATGACCACCGCGTCGCCGGAGCCGGCGGACTCGTCCTGGTCCGTGCCACAGCCGGACAGCAGGGCCGCGGCGAGTCCCACGCCGAGGGGCAGGGCCAACCACTGGTTGCGCATTCTCACGTACGTGCCTTGTCGTCGGTCGTGCGGAACGGGGCGGGGCCGGCCGCGGCGTCGGGACCGGCCCCACGGAGGGCTCAGCCGCTGACGCCGCGGCCCAGCTCCCACAGCTGGAGGATCGACGAGGAGGACAGGGCCCACTCGACGCCCGTGATGTCGTCGCGCGAGGCGACGTACTGCTTGCCCTGCCAGAGCGGGAGGACGGGCACGTCGTCGGCGACGATGTTCTGGATCTGCTGCAGGCTCTTGGACGCGGTGAGCCGGTCGGCCTCGCGACGCTCGGCCGGGAGCAGCTGCCCGCGGATGGTGCTGTTGGCGTACGGGGCGTTGAGGAAGTTGTCCTTGTCGAGGAACGGCGCGAGGAAGTTGTCGGCGTCCGGGAAGTCGGGGAACCAGCCCAGACCGTAGACGTCGTACTTGCCCTTGAGCTGGGCGTCGCGGTACGTGTCCCAGGCGTCGCCCTTGATGTCGACGTCGAACAGACCGCTGGCGTTCAGCTGCTTGCGCAGGACCTCGAACTCCTTCTTCGTGGCCGGACCGTAGTGGTCGGTCGTGTAGTGCAGCGTGAGCTTCACCGGGGTGGTGATGTTCGCCCGGTTCAGGGTCGCGGCGGCGGCCGTCTTGTCCGGGTCGCCGTACTTGTTGAAGAACGAGTTCTGGTGGCCGGTGATGCCGGCCGGGACGAGCGAGTAGAGCGGCTCGGCGGTGGCGCCGTAGACGCTGGCGGCGATCTCGCCGCGGTCCACGATCTGCGCCATGGCCTGGCGGACGGCCTTGCTCCTGACGGAGGTCGCCGTGGTGTCGAAGCCGAGGTAGCGGATCTCCATGCCGGGCATCTCGACCAGGTTGACGTTCTTCGGCGGGTTGGTCGAGTACTTCTCGATCTGCTCCGGCGACATGGTGCGCGTCATCATGTCGATGTCGCCCTTCTCCAGCGCCTTGCCCATGGCGTCGGCGCTCTCGAAGGACCGCAGTTCCACCTTGTCGTTCTTCGGCTTCAACTGCCCCTGGTAGTTGGGGTTCTTGGTGAAGACGGTCTTGACGACGGCGTTGTTCTTGACCTCGGACTTCATGGTGTACGGGCCGGAGCCGTTCACCTCGAAGCCGTTGCGCAGCGAGTGCTTCGCGTAGTCGTCGGGGTTGACGATGCCGGCCGTGGGCGTGGCCAGCTTGTACGGGAAGGTGGCGTCCGGGGACTTGAGGTGGAAGATCACCTCGCGGTCGCCCTGCGTCTCGATCGTGTCGATCGAGGAGAGCAGGCCGTAGGAGGCGCTGTCGCTCTTGATCTTGAGGACGCGGTCGATGGAGTACTTCACGTCGGCGGCGGTGATGGCCCTGCCGTCGGCGAACTTGAGGTCCTTGCGCAGCGTGCACGCGTACCGCTCGCTGCCGCTGTCGGAGAAGATGCAGCTCTCGGCCGCCTCGGGCACCGGCTCGCCGCTGCCGCTGCGGGGCATCGCCATCAGCGTCTGCACGGTCTGGCGCAGCACGTTCCAGGACCCGGCGTCGTAGGCGTACGCGGGGTCGAACGGCGCGGGGACCTTGCCGGAGGCGATGAACCGGTCGGTGGTGCCGACGACGATCGCGTCGCCGCCGTCGCCGCCACTGTCCGACCCGCCGCACGCGACGAGCACGGGGGCGAGCAGGCCGATGACGGCCGGCAGCACCAAAGTCTTGCGGTTCATGCTCGAAAATCTCCAGAGCTGTTGATCTCGCGGGTCCGTGGACAAGGGGTGGTGCGCACGGGCACGGGAGGGTTACGGCGATGTTCTCGCGACGACATTAATGGGCCCGCCGCCGGGGCTCGCAGGCGCTGGAGCCGGGCGCCCATCACGCTGTGGAACCGGGTGTGGACGCACCGAAAACACCTCAGGAGGAAGGTTCGACGCACGGGGCGACCAATCGGGACACAAGGTCACGTCCGGCCGCCCCCAAGGGGGTTGCGCAGCACGACGGCCCGGACCTGTCGACCCCTGTCCGAGTGGGAAAGGTCACACCGCCAACTGGGTTGGGGAGTGCGGTAATTCGGCCATGGGGTTGGGCCGCCGCACCGCCGTCAGAGCGTCATCAGCCCGTGCAGGAAAGGCAGGTTGACGTGTTCGAGGGAGGGCACGACGGTGCGCCGGGGGGCCGGCGCGATGGGCGCGACGGACGGGACGGCGACGACCTGGCAGCCCGCGGCCTCGGCGGCCGCGACGCCGGTGGCGGTGTCCTCGATGACGGCGCAGCGCCCGGGTTCGGCGCCGAGCCGGGACGCGGCGAGGAGATACGGGTCGGGGTGCGGCTTGGTCCTGGACACCTCGTCACCGGCGACCGTGAGGTGGAAGTTGTGGGCGCCGAGCGAGTCCAGGATGCGGTCGATGATGCGCCGGTGGGAGGCGGAGACGAGTGCGGTCGGCACGTTCTGCGCGGCGAGTTCGGCGAGGAGTCTCGCGGCACCGGGCATCAGCGGCAGCGACCGGCTGATGCGCCGCTCGAAGCCGTCGTTGAGCAGGACGGTCAGTTCGGGCAGCGTGATGTCGGCGCCGGTGGCCTCGATGAGGAAGCCGGCGCTGCGGGTCATCGGACCGCCGACGACGACCTGCCGCCAGGCGTCGTCGAGGGCGTGGCCGAGTTCGGCGAAGACGGCCACTTCGGCGTCCCACCAGAACCCCTCCGTGTCGACGAGGGTTCCGTCCATGTCGAGGAGCACGGCCTGCAGGGCGGAGCCTTCGGCCGTTCGGGTACCGAGTGCGGGGACCGTACTGGTCATCCGTGCACCACCTCCATGAGGGACGAAGAGGCCGGTCCCCCTTCCGGACAGAAGTTCTGACCAGAAGGGCGACCGGCCTGCGCTGGACCGACCAGTGTACGACTCTGAGGAATTACCGCATTACCGGGCGTTGAAGTACTTCGCCTCGGGGTGGTGGATCACGATCGCGTCGGTGGACTGCTCGGGGTGGAGCTGGAACTCCTCGCTGAGCTGGACGCCGATCCGCTCCGGCTCCAGGAGCTGGGCGATCTTGGCGCGGTCCTCCAGGTCGGGGCAGGCTCCGTAGCCGAGGGAGAAGCGGGCGCCCCGGTACTTCAGGGCGAACATGTCCTCCATGGCGGCCGGGTCCTCGCCGGCGAAGCCCAGCTCGGTGCGGACGCGGGCGTGCCAGTACTCGGCGAGCGCCTCGGCCAACTGGACGGACAGGCCGTGCAGTTCGAGGTAGTCGCGGTAGGAGTCGGACGCGAACAGCTTGGCGGTCGCCTCGCCGATCTTCGAGCCGACGGTGACGACCTGGAGGCCGACCACGTCGGTCTCACCCGACTCCTCGGGGCGGAAGAAGTCGGCCAGGCACAGCCGGCGGCCGCGGCGCTGGCGGGGGAAGGTGAACCGGGTCCGCTCGTTGCCCTCGTCGTCCAGGATGATCAGGTCGTCGCCCTTGGACACGCACGGGAAGTAGCCGTAGACGACGGCCGCTTCGAGCATGTTCTTGGTGTGCAGCTCGTCGAGCCAGCCGCGCAGCCGCGGGCGGCCCTCGGTCTCCACCAGCTCCTCGTACGTGGGCCCGTCTCCGGTCCGCGCCTGCTTCAGGCCCCACTGGCCCTTGAACAGGGCGCCCTCGTCGAGCCAGGAGGCGTACTCCTTGAGCTGGATGCCCTTGATGACGCGGGTGCCCCAGAACGGCGGCTCGGGGACCGGGTTGTCGACGGCGACGTCGGAGCGCGCGGGCCCGTCGTCGGGCTGCTCCTCGATCTTCACGTTGCCCGCCTTGACCCGGCGTTGCTTGAGTTCGGGCAGGGTGGCGCCGGGCACGCCGCGCTTGACCGCGATCAACGCGTCCATCAACCGCAGACCCTCGAACGCGTCGCGCGCGTAACGCACTTCGCCCTCGTAGATCTCGTGCAGATCCTGCTCGACGTAGGCGCGGGTGAGCGCGGCGCCGCCG
>NZ_JAMOLN010000349.1 GCF_024448165.1 Streptomyces longispororuber | reverse complement strand
TGCCAGCGCCTGCGCTGCCCGAGGTTCCCGTGCCCGTTCCCGCAATGGAGGCCCCGCCGGCGCTCGTGGCGCACGCCCGAAAGGTGGCCGACGACCACCAGGCCCGCACCGGCCAGCCGATCGACCTGGACACCCTGCGCGCCCGCCTCAACGTCCCGCCCGCCATGGCGGACGCCATCGCCACTCAACTCACCTGACCCGAAAGGACCCCGCTCATGGGACGCCGCTTCTTCCTCTTCGAACGACTCCAGCGCTACGGCCCCGTGGACATCGCCCGCGGCCTGACCCCGGACGGCGAGAAGGGCTACACCGCCGTCTGCAAGGCCGACGGCTGCGGCTGGTCCACCTCCTACGACAGCTACGGCTCGGTCTGCATCTCGGCCAAGGGCCACGTCTGCCGCATCAAGAACCGCTGACCCGAAGGGCCCTGCTGTGGATATTCCGTTCTGGTTCTTCATCGCCGTCGTCGGCGCGCTCGGCATCAAGCTCGCCCGACCGCCCGCCTGGCTCGTCCTCGTGCTGCTGATCGGCGGCTACTTCCTCGCCCCCGCCATCGGCTCATTCCTCAACTGAGCAGACCGGAAAGGAGGTTCAACCCATGTTCACGCCCCGCGTCCCGCTCAACCAGCAGCCGACCGGCGAGATCATTCCCACCGTCAGCACTCCGGGGACCGTCGCCCCGCAGAACACCGCTCAGGCGCCCTGCGGCTGCCCGCACCACACCCCGGCCCCCACCGCTCCCGCCGCGTCGCGACCCACGGTGCAACTCACCCCCGGCTCGATCGCGCTGCTCGTCGGCGGCGGCACCGCGGCCGTGCTCGTGATCGGCGCCGTGCTGGTCTCCATGCTCCTCGCGGTCGCGATCACCGCCGGCTCGCTCGCGATCGTCGCGATCGTCGTCCGCTCACTCATCAACAGCGAGATCAAGCACCGCTGACCGGCCCCGGAGCGGCCTCTACCGCCAAGTTTCGTCCGCTCCGGAGCCGTGCCTCCTGCCCGAACCAATCGATCCGGAAGGAAGTTCCATCATGGCCCAGCCCACCCCTGCCCGCGTACAGATCTGCCCCGGCTGCGACGGCTTCGCCTCGGCCGAGGTCACCCGTGGCGGACGCGACCACCGCGGCCACCTGCGCACGGTCACGGTCCACTGCACGGCCTGCCAGGGCACCGGTACCCGCTCTGTCCGCTCGGCCGGTTACGCCACGTTCACCCTCGTCAGCGTGGGGCGGTGACCGTCATGGGCCTTCTGGACTGGAGGAACGGTGACCACTACGACCACTCCGGGAACTGCGCCTGCACCCAGTGCGGCAAGCCGACCCCGCTGCGCGCCCACTCCGGCGAGCCCGTCCACAAGGTGTGCGCGGAAGACTGGAACGACCGCAACCCCAACGCCCCGCGCCACCAGGAGCACGGCCGGGACCTGGGCACCAGTCGCTACCACTCCGACACGCCCCGCAAGCGCCGTAAGAACGGTGCGTCATGACCGCCACCCTGGCGGGCCTGGACCCGGCCACCCTCGGCGACATGCTGCGGGTGGCCGGCTCCCTGGACTTCGACCGCTGGCAGGACCAGATCCGCCGCACCGGAGGCTGCTCCGACCCGATCCACCTGACCGGCTGGTCCATCACCAAAGACCGCGCCACCGGCGAGACGCTGCGGCACTACAACACCGACACCGAACCCGGCGGCCGGCTCCGGATCGCCTGTGGCAACCGCCGCGCCTCCCGCTGCCCGGCCTGCGCCTGGACCTACGCCGGCGACACCTACCACCTGATCCGCGCCGGCCTCGTCGGCGACGACCGCCACGAGATCCCGGCGACCATCCGCCACCGACCGCGCGTCTTCGCCACGTTGACCGCCCCGTCGTTCGGCCCGGTCCACAACCGGCCCACCCACGGAACCTGCCGTTGCGGCACCGCGCACCCCGACAACGAACCGGCGCTCGGTACCCCGCTCGATCCGGCCGCGTACGACTACGCCGGCGCCGTGCTCTTCAACAACCACGCCGGCGACTTGTGGCACCGCTTCGTCAACCGTCTCCGCCGGGAGATCGCCTCCCGCGTTGGCATCACGCAGCGCGAGTTCAAAGAGGTCGCCCGGCTCTCGTACGGCAAGGTCGCCGAGTTCCAAAAGCGCGGAGCGGTCCACTTTCACGCCGTGATCCGCATCGACGGACCCGACGGTCCCGACAGCCCACCCCCGGCCTGGGCGGCCACGGAACTCCTCACCCGAGCCATCCAGGACGCTGCCGCGCACCCGTACGTCACGGTGTCCGTGCCACCCGCCCCGGATGCCGGTCACGTCGATGGCTGGCGGCTGCGCTGGGGAGAGCAACTCGACGTACGCCCGATCAAAGCGTTCGGCGACGGCTCTGAGATCACCGAACAGGCCGTGGCCTCCTACGTGGCCAAGTACGCCACCAAAGCAGCCGAGAACACCGGCACCGTGGACCGCCGGATCGGTAACCGGGAAGCCGCGCTCCTCCTCGGCCTGCCCGACCATCCTCGGCGGCTGATCGAAGCGTGCTTCGACCTCGAACCGCACTACCCGGATCGTCGGCTGAGCGCGTGGGCTCACATGCTCGGTTTCCGCGGCCACTTCTCCTCGAAGTCCCGCCGCTACTCGACCACCCTCGGCACCCTCCGGCAGATCCGCGCCGACTACCGCGCCGCCCAAGAACGTGAAGCCCTCGGCCTCGACGGACACGAGCCGGACACCGTGCTTGTCCTCGCCTCCTGGCAGTACGCCGGTCATGGCCACACCCTCGGCGAATCTGCCCTCGCTGCCTCCATCGCCCGGGATCTCCAACTGAACCGTGAGACAGCACGCGAAGCCCTGCACGACCAACTCGCGCTGGAAGGAGCGTCGCAGTGAACGACGAGCTCATGACCGTCAAAGAGATTCTGAGGGAGCTAAAGGACGTCTCTCGGCGCACGTTCTACCGCTGGCGGGAGCTTGGTCAGGCACCGGAAGCGTTCAAGCTCCCCAACGGTGAGCTCCGGGTGTGGCGTAGCGACTTTGACGCCTGGCTGCGTGGTCTGGAGAAGGCCGCGTGAAATCCCTCGACGTGAAGATCTGGGGCGTCCGAAAGCGCCCCACCAAGCGTCCGGCCTACGACGTGCGCTGGTCCGTGGCCGGCAACGTCATGTCTGAGTCGTTCCGCACGAAGGCACTGGCTGATCACTACCGCGCCAAGCTGCTGCGTGCGACGCGCGACGGCGAGGAGTTCGACGACGTCACGGGGCTGCCGCAGTCGATGGCGGACAGCAGGCCAACCGTGACGTGGTACGCCTTCGCTCTCCGGTACCTCGCGATGAAATGGCCGCACGCCGCGCCCAACACGCGCGACGGAATCAATGAGTCGCTCACTTCGGTGACGCTGGCGATGCTGGAAGAGCGTCCAGGGCGCCCGGCTGAGGCTGTGCTCCGAAAGGCTCTGAGGAACTGGGCGTTCGTGCTGCCTGGCCCCGATGACCGGGAGCTCCCGAAGGACGTCGCGAACGCGCTGCACTGGGTGTCGAAGGCATCGCAACCGCTGAACTACCTGGGAGACCCGGTGAGGGCTCGCGCGGTGCTCGATTCGTTCAAACTGCGCCTCGACGGCAAGGCCGCTGCCGCGGAGACCGTACGGCGCAAGCGACGCACGTTCGTGAACGCCTTGCACTACGCCGTTGACCTGGGTGAGTTCAAGGAGAATCCCCTGACCGCGGTCCGCTGGCAGAAGCCCAAGGTGTCCCGCGAGGTGGATCCGCGGGTGGTGGCTAATCCTCAGCAGGCTCGGGCGCTCCTCTGCGCCGTGTCGTACGTCGGGGGTTACAAGCGGTCCCGCGGCCGGAGACTCGTCGGGCTCTTTGCCTGCATGTACTTCGCCGGCCTGCGTCCTGCCGAGGCGGTTGGGCTTGCTGAACCTGATCTCGTTCTCCCTGATGTCGGTTGGGGCACGATCACCCTGCATCGCACCCGTCCGAGCGTGGGCAGGCAGTGGACCGACTCCGGTGAGAGCCATGACGATCGGGGACTCAAGAACCGTCCCGCCGAGGACGTACGCCGCGTTCCGATCCCGTCTCAGCTGGTGGCCGTGCTGCGCGAACATCTCGACACCTTCGGCACGGCTGCGGACGGTCGCCTCTTCTACAGCGAGGGCGGGGGAGTGGTGGCGTCCTCGACGTACTCGCGGGCCTGGCAGGAGGCAAGGGAGCTCGCTCTCCCGCCGGCCGCGGTCGCTTCTCCACTGGCACGGCGGCCGTACGATCTGCGGCACTCCGCGCTGTCGACGTGGCTTAACGCCGGCGTAGACCCGACCGAGGTTGCCGAGCGTGCCGGCAACAGTGTTGAGGTCCTCCTGGGCCGCTACGCAAAGTGCCTCGACGGCCGTCAGGAGGTGGCCAACCGGCGCATCGAGGATCTTCTGAGTGAGTACGAGTGACGTGATCGAGCGTCGCTACGCTGGGCCCCTGGACCTGTCCGGGGGCCTTCGTCGTTTCGTCGCGGCCTCGGATTTGTGAGGGCTGACCTGGGGCGATGCTCCAAGATCCTGTCCACGAATAGTCCACAGACTCTGACATAGGGCCGCTCAGGGCGGCCTACGGCTGCACACGCCTGCAAACGCAAGAAGACCCCGTCGTCAGCATCCTGCTGGTGACGGGGTCTTTAGGCACCTAATTCAAGGTGCCCCCGGCAGGATTCGAACCTGCGCACACGGCTCCGGAGGCCGTTGCTCTATCCCCTGAGCTACGGGGGCGCTGCCACGTGGTGCGTGGCGACGGGTAGAACCCTACCAGCTCACCCGGGGTCCTCATGAACAGGTATTTCGGGGGGCCTGGAGGGGGCCGGGTCCCCTGTACGGGGCGGAAGTGGGGAAAACCCGGACGCGGTGGCCGACGTCGACCTACTCTCGAGTTGTGTCAGGCGCGTCCGGCCGGGTCCTTGTCGTGGACGACAACAAGGTGATCCGGCAGTTGATCAGGGTCAATCTCGAGCTGGAGGGCTTCGAGGTCGTGACCGCGGCCGACGGTGCCGAATGCCTGGACGTCGTGCACCAGGTGCGGCCCGACGTCGTCACGCTGGACGTGGTCATGCCGCGCCTCGACGGCCTGCGGACCGCCGCCCGGCTGCGCGGGGACGCCCGGACCAGCGGGCTGCCGATCGTCGTGGTGAGCGCCTGCACGCAGTACGAAGTGGAGAGCGGTCTCGACGTCGGCGTCGACGCCTTTCTGGCCAAGCCCTTCGAGCCGGGCGAACTCGTGCGCGTAGTGCGGCAGTTGAGGGAGCGGGGGAAGTCGTCGCGGTCGCGCGGTGACGAGTCCGCCGATCCCGGGGAAGGGGACCCACAGCCGCACGCAGGCCGCACGGCCGACGCCTGACCGCTGTGGGCCAGGGCGCGGATCGGTGTGGATCAGTCCGGACCGTGCCGACCGATACCGAGACGTGGCCGACCGGCTCCGACACATGGCAGGGCACCCCGTCCGCATACCGGACCATCGGGGAAACCGAGTCGCCTACCCACCCCCCTCCTCCCATACGCTTACCCCGTGACCCCCGCCGAGCTCTCCAGCACCGTCCTGCGCGCCGTGCACCGCGCAGTCGACGACGGTCGGCTCGACGCTGCCGCGGTCGAGGCCGGGAGTGGGCGGATCGTCGTGGAGCGGCCCCGGCCGGGGGGCCACGGTGACTACGCCACGAACGTCGCGCTGCAGCTGGCCGGGCCCGCGGGCCGGTCGCCGCGGCAGGTCGCCGAGGTCCTCAAGCCGTACCTGGGCGACACGGACGGCATCGGCGACGTCGTCGTCACCGGCCCGGGCTTCCTCAACTTCAGCCTCCGGGGTTCCGCCTGCGTACGGCTCGTCGAGGAGATCCTGCGGGCCGGGCGGCGGTACGGGTTCGTCGAGGCGCCCACCGGCGAGACCGTGCAGTTGCACACCCCGCACGAGGTCAGGGCCGTGGTCGTGATGGACGCCGCCGCTCGCCTCCTGCGCTCCCAGGGTGTTCTCGTGCGCACGAGTTGTGCGGGCCCGCCGCTGCCGGAATGGGGTGGTGTGCTCGGTGTCGGCGTCGACGCGTTCGGTACCGACGGTGCCCCCGACCCCCTCACCGTGCACGTCCGGCCCGTGCCCGCGCGCTGGGCGAGGT
>NZ_JAMOLN010000348.1 GCF_024448165.1 Streptomyces longispororuber | reverse complement strand
CTCGACGGGCCTCACCTGGACGTGTGGCGCGCCCCCACCGACAACGACCGCGGCATGGGCGACAACTCCGTCCTGCGCACCTGGCGGGCGGCGGGCCTCGACCGGCTCGTGCCCCGCACCCTCGCGCCCGGCGTCGTCCGCCACGCCCCCGAAGGACTCCCGCACGGCCTGGTCCTGCGCCACACGTGGACCGCCGAGGGAGACGCATTGCGTCTGGCCGTCGAGATCGTCCCGGACGGCCCGTGGCGGGACCTGACGCTGCCCAGGGCCGGGATCCGCTTCACTCTGCCCGGCACGCTCCAGCGGGTGCGCTGGTACGGCAAGGGTCCGGGGGAGGCCTACCCGGACAGTGAACAGGCCGCGCGGGTGGGCCTGTTCACCTCGGACCTCGCCGGGCTCCAGACGCCCTACGTCGTGCCCCAGGAGAACGGCCGCCGCGCCGCCGTGCGCTGGGCCGAACTCACCGACCCGACGACCGGGACCGGGCTGCGCGTCGAGGCCGCGGACCCGGACCGGCCCTTCGGCCTCACCGTCCGCCCCTGGAGCACCGAGGCCCTCGAAGCCGCCGCGCACCCCTGCGAACTCGCCCCCGACGGCCAGGTCCATCTGCACATCGACGTCGGCCAGTACGGCCTCGGCAGTGCCTCCTGTGGCCCGGGCCCCCTGGAGGAGCATCAACTGCGGCCCTCCGGCCGGTCGTTCGCCCTGCTGCTGCGCTCCGTCGCCCCCGGGGGCACGCCGTGACCGGACCGCGCGCACAGCACCCGGACATCCCACGGACCGAGGTCCAGCGCCTCACCGGCTGCCACGTGCTCGGTACCGAGCACGTCCCGGACCGCTTCCGGCACCGTGATCCGAGTCGGCTGCCAGCTCCAGTTGTGCACGAACCACAGCCGGGCACCCTCGGAGTTGCGGGCGGAGGTGACCGTCACCGACGCGGGCAGCGGCTCCCACGGCGCACGCCGCGTCGCCCCGCCCGCCACGGACGCCGCCAGGGCCCGCGCCGACTCCGCGTCCGGCAGCGTCCCCACCCAGGTCACCCGTCCCCGCCCGTGCTCGCGCACGGTCGCCGCGGGCCACTGCCCGAAGTGCGGATGCCGGTAGTGGGCCAGCGGCCGCGCCCCCTCCTCGACGAGCGCGTCCGCCCACCCCTCGGCATGCGCGCCGGGGCCCAGGTCCAGTTCCGATGTCCCCGCCAGCGGCAGCGGCCCGGTCAGGTTCGCGTACTCCTCGCAGCGCACCCCGGCCACCTTCCGCAGCAGCCCGGGCGCCACCATGGAGCGTGCCCGTGCCTCCTCGTCGGCGTACCCGGTACGGAAGGTCAGCACGAGGTGCCCGCCGGAGCGCGCGTAGCCGCCGAGGAGCGTCAGCGTCTCGTCGTCGGCGACGTACAGGGCCGGCACCACCAGGACGCGCGGCACCTCACCCGCCCCGGTCAGGAGCCGGTGCAGCTGGTCCGGCGAGACGACGCGGGCCTGCACGCCCGCGTCGAAGAAGGCCTGGTAGAAAGCCCCGAAGATGCGGCCGTACGAGCCCGGGTCCGGCGCCGACGTGCCGGGGCGCGCCAGCGGCGGCTGGCACTGCATCGCCCAGTCGCTGTCGACCGACCGCACGAACACGGCGTCCGCGTCCGGTACGAGCCCGGTCAGCTCCAGGCCCGCCGCCTCGAACTCCCGCGCCGTCCGCGCCACTTCGTCGTGGACCCGGCCGGGTTCGTAGCCGTGGCCGAGGACGCCGCCCCAGTACGTCTCCGCGCCGAAGGGCAGCGAGTGCCAGTGCCAGTACTGGACGAGGCGGGCGCCCCGCGCCGCGAGTGCCCAGGCGGCCTGGCGCAACTGGCCCGCGTACGGCGGATGGTTGGAGTGCGAGCCGCCGATGGACGTCGCATTGGTCTCCGTCACGAGGAACGGCTCCTGGCGTGCGCCCCACAGCCGGTCCGCCGACTGGTACAGCTGCCACACGCCCTGCCCGAACCAGCCGCCCTCGTGCCGGCGTCCCGGGTCCGGCAGCGCCAGCTCGTCCTGCGCGGCGTAGTAGACGTTGCCGGCCGTCACGTCGAGCGGTGCGCACACCGCCTCCTCGTCGACGGCGGGCCGGGTCACCGCCAGGCACGTCGTCACGTACTGGCCGGGGCGCGCGAGACGGCGCACGATGCCCGCCTGCCAGGCGACGAACTCCGCTGTCAGTTCGGCCTGGTGGCGCCGCCACGCCAGGTCGTACGACGGCGTCGTGTCGCCCCGCGGCTCCCACAACTCGTCCCACGACGACAGGCGGTGCGACCAATAGGTCAGACCCCACGCCTCGTTGAGCGCCGACACCGTGCCGTACCGCTCCTTGAGGCGCGCCACGAACGACGTGAACACGCCCTGGTTGTGCAGGAGGTGGAGCCCCGGCTCGTTGTCCACCTGGAAGCCGACGACCGCCGGGTGCCCGGCGTGCGCGCCCACGATCCGCCGCACGACTCGCTCGGCATACCGACGGAACACCGGATGCGTGAAGTCGACTTCCTGCCGGCCGCCCCACGGCACCCGGGAGCCGTCCGCGCGGACCGCCGCGATCTCCGGGTGGGCCCGCTGCAGCCACGGCGGCACCGCGTACGTGGGCGTTCCCAGCAGCACCCGAATACCTCGCCGGTGCGCGCCGTCCAGGACCGGCACGATCCAGTCGAGGTCGAAGCGGCCCTCGGACGGTTCCCAGGTGGACCAGACGGACTCGCCGACCCGGATCAGCGAGAGCCCCGTCCCGGCGATCAGATCGAGGTCGAGGTCCAGACGGTCGGGCGGACCGTACTCGAAGTAGTACGCGGTGCCGACCCGCGCCCGGTCCGCATCCTCCACCGCAGAGTGCCGCTCAGAGTTCGACATGCCCAGAAGGTGGCATGCCACCCCGGCCCGGTCAATCCGGCCGACATCACAACCGCCTTACGGCGAAGGGGAGTTGCGTGAGCATCGACGAACTGAGCGAGCCGACGGACGCGACCGGCGCCCGCTACACGCCCGACTGGGCGTCGCTGCGCCGCCATCACGTGCCCGACTGGTTCCGCGACGCCAAACTCGGCATCTGGGCCCACTGGGGACCACAGTCCGCCGCCCGCCGCGGCGACTGGTACGCCCGCCACCTCTACGGCCCCTACGCGGGAACCGAGGACTTCGAACGCGACCGCACGGCCCGCCAGACCGCGCACCACCGCGCCCACTACGGGCACCCCTCCCGCTTCGGCCACAAGGACCTCTGCCACACCTGGCGCGCCGAACGCTTCGACCCCGACGCCCTGATGGACCGCTTCCGCCGCGCCGGAGCCCGCTACTTCGTCTCCCTCGCCGCCCACTGCGACAACTTCGACCTGTGGGACTCGACCCGGCAGCCGTGGAACGCGGTGAACGTCGGACCCGGCACGGACGTCGTCGCCCGCTGGGAGGCCGCCGCCCGCGCCGCCGGGCTGCGCTTCGGCGTCAGCATGCACGCCGGATCGTGGACCTGGCGCTGGCTCGACGCCGCGTTCGGCCAGGACGCCGACGGGCCCTACGACGGGCATCTCACCGCCGCCGACGGGCACGGCACCTGGTGGGAGGGGCTCGACCCGCGCGCCCTGTACGGTCCGCCGCGCCGGCCCGGCGACACCCCCACCACGGCGTTCGTCGAGGACTTCTACGCCCGGCTCGCCGAGGTCACCGAACGGTACGGCGCGGAACTGGTGTACCTCGACGACTCCCGGCTCCCCTTCGACGACGGCAGCGTCTGCGAGGCGGCGCCGGCCGACCGGGCCCGCGGCCTGGACTTCCTCGCCGCCTACTACAACCGCACCCCAGAAGGCGCCATCAGCATCAAGACCGTCGCCGACGCGGACCGCGGCGCCGTCCTCCTCGACGTCGAACGCCACCAGCTCGGCGGCCTCGACCCGTACCCGTGGCAGTACGACACCAGCATCGGCGACTGGTTCCACAACGACGGCGAGACCTACAAGTCCGCACAGGAGATCGTCCACCTCCTCGTCGACACCGTCAGCAAGAACGGCTGCCTCCTGCTGAACGTGCCCCAACTGCCCGACGGCACCATCGACGACGAGGTCAGTCACGTCCTCGACTCGCTCGGCGCCTGGCTGCGCACCTGCGGCGAAGCGATCTACGGCACCCGCCCCTGGACCGTGTACGGCGAAGGCCCCACCAACGTCTCCGGCGAACGCTCCCGCGAGGCCAGGCTCGACTACACCGCACGGGACCTCCGCTTCACCCGGGCCGCCGACCCGGGCGTCGTGTACGCCTTCGTCATGTCCTGGCCCGACGACCGCAAGGTCCGCATCCGCAGCCTCGACACCACCCCCGCCACCGTCACCCTGCTGGGTTCACCGGAACCCGTCACCTGGCGCGGCGGACCCGACGGCCTGGAGGTGCGCCTGCCCGACCGGCCGCCCACCCCCTACGTCCAGGTCCTGCGCCTCGCCTATTCCTGAGAGGTGTCCATGAGCCCCGCCCTCACCACCCCCGTCGTCATCGAACACCTCCGCGACGCCCTCGGCATCGGTACGGCGGCGCCCCGACTGACCTGGCGCACCGAGACAGACGAACCCGACTGGACCCAGAGCGCCCATCGGATCAGGGTGACGGATCCCGGCGGACGGCTCCTCACCGACACCGGACGCGTCCCGAGCGCCGAATCCGTCCTGGTGCCGTGGCCCGGCCCGCCGCTCGCCTCCCGGCAGCGCGTCACCGTCAGCGTCCGCGTATGGGGCGGTGCGCGCGACGAACCGGCCGACTGGTCCGCGCCCGTGACGGTGGAGGCAGGTCTCCTCCACCCGGGGGACTGGACCGCCCGCCCCGTCACCCCCGACACGACCGCACCCCAGGGACCGCTCCCCGTCGCCCTGGTGAGGAAGGCCTTCACCGTCACCGAGCCGGTGGCGGCGGCCCGCCTGTACAGCACCGCGTACGGCGTGTACGAGGCCGAACTCAACGGGCGACGTGTCGGTGACGAGGTCCTCGAACCCGGCTGGACCTCCTACCGCCACCGTCTGCGCTACCGCACCCACGACGTCACCGCACTGCTCCGCTCCGGCGAGAACGTCATCGGCGCGCTCCTCGGCGAGGGCTGGTACACCGGCCGCCTCGGCTGGGACGGCGGCCGGCGCGACCGCTACGGCCCGCACCGCGCCCTCCTCGCCCAACTGGAGATCCACCACACCGACGGCAGCACCACTACCGTCGCGACGGACGGCACCTGGCACTGGACCACCGGCCCCCTGCTCCGCTCCGAGCTGTACGACGGGGAGGAGTACGACGCGCGGCGCGAGCGCTCCGGCTGGTCGAGCCCCGGACACGACGACGACCACGACTGGCATCCCGTGCGCGAACTTCCGCCTCCGACGGCCGAGTTGGTGGCTCCCACCGGGCCACCGACGCGGCGCACCGAGACCGTCGCCGTCCGGGCGGTGCACACGACACCGTCCGGGCGGACCGTCCTCGACTTCGGCCAGAACCTCGTCGGCCGGCTGCGCATCCGCGTCACCGGACCCGCCGGACACACCGTCACCCTGCGCCACGCCGAAGTCCTCGAAGGCGGCGAGCTCGCCCGCCGCCCCCTGCGCGGCGCCGCCGCCACCGACACCTACACCCTGCGCGGCGGACCGGAACCCGAGACCTACGAGCCGCGATTCACCTTCCACGGCTTCCGCTACGCCGAGATCGACGCCTGGCCCGGCCCGCTCGACCCCGCCTGCGTCGAGGCCGTCGTGCTCCACACCGACCTGGAGCGCACCGGCTGGTTCGAGAGCAGCGACCCGCTGCTGAACCGGCTCCACGAGAACGTCGTGCACTCCCAGCGCGGCAACTTCCTCGACCTGCCCACCGACTGCCCGCAACGCGACGAACGGCTCGGCTGGACCGGCGACATCGCCGTCTTCGCCCCCACCGCCGCCTTCCTCCACGACTGCTCAGGCATGCTCGCCGGCTGGCTGCGCGACCTCGCCGCCGAGCAACTCGCCCGCTCCGACCGGTCCGTGCCCCTCGTCGTCCCCGACATACTCGACCCGCCCATGGCCGACGGCGCCCACGCCCTGTGGGGCGACGCCGCCGTCCTCGTGCCCTGGGCCCTGTACCGGGCGAGCGGGGACCTGCAGCTGCTGAGCACCCAGCTACCGTCCATGACCGCCTGGTCGGCGAAGGTCGCCGAGCGCATCGAGGCGGGCGGCGGACTGTGGCGCGACCGCGGTCAG
>NZ_JAMOLN010000347.1 GCF_024448165.1 Streptomyces longispororuber | reverse complement strand
CAGTACGGCATCGGACTCGGCGGCGACCCGCTCGGGCCCGCCCTGCCCCGACTCCCGCTCCTGGAGCGGCAGGAGGACCGGGAGCGGCTCGTCCGGCTCCTCGCGCGCGGCCGTTCCGTCCGGCTCACCGGCCCGTCCGGCTCCGGGCGCACCGCGCTGCTCGACCAGATAGCAGAGGACTGCCTCGACATCGCGCCCGACGGCGTGGTCCGGCTGTCCGGCCACCGCCGCTCCGCGAGCGACGTCCTGTACGACCTCTTCGGCGCGGTCTACAACGCACCGCTGCACCGCCCCGACCGCACCCTGCTGCTCGAACTCGTCCACGAGATCGGTGCCGTCGTCGTCCTGGACGACCTGGAGTTCGGTGGCGCCGCGCTCGACGAACTCCTCGAAGCGACGCCCGAGTGCGCCTTCCTGCTGTCCGCGACGCCCGACGTCGCCGCGCCGTCCGCCGACTCCCATGTGGAGGAGGTCTTCCTCGGCGGGCTCGGCCGCGGCAGCAGCCTCGAACTCCTGGAGTGGGCCGTCGGCCGCGTCCTCACCGACGAGGAGGCGCAGTGGGCCGGTGACCTCTGGTTCGAGTCCGAGGGGCTGCCGCTGCGCTTCGCGCAGGCCGGTGCCCTGCTGCGCCAGCGCGACCTGCTGCGCTCCGACCCGAACGCCTTCGACGAGTACGGCTACTACGAGGGCCCCGAGGCCGCCCCGGTCGACGCGCCCTTCGACGCCGCCGACGGGCACGACGTGCCGCTGCCCTCGCTCGCCGACGGGGCCGCGCCCGCCGCGCTGCTCGCCTCCCGGCTGAGCGAGTCGGCCCGCGCCACCCTGCGGTTCGCCGTCGCGCTGGGCGGCGAGATCCCGCACCAGGCGCACCTGCCCGCACTCGTCGGCGACACGCACGCCGACGCGGCCCTCTCCGAGCTCGTCGCCGGCGCACTGGTCACCGCCGTCGGCGGCCGCTACCGGCTCGCCTCCGGAGTGCAGACCCAGCTGGAGGCCGTGGGCTACGCCGACGACATGGTCGGGCACGCGGACGCCGCCGCCCGGCACTACGCCTGGTGGGCCGGTCACCCGTCCGTCGGGCCCGAGCGGGTCGCCGCCGAGTCCGATGCCGTACTGGCCGCGCTCCTGGCCCTCGTACCGTCCACGACGCCGCCCGTCGACGGCGGGACCAGCGCGTCCGTGGAGCTGGCCCGGGCGGCCGCGCCCGCCTTCGCCGCCGGGCTCGCCTGGAGCGCCTGGGAGCGGGCGCTGCGGGCCGGGCAGGAGGCCACCCGGCTGGCCGGCGAGGTCCCCGAAGAGGCCTATTTCCACCACGAGTTGGGCATCCTCGCGCTGCTCGGCGGGCAGCTCGACCGGGCCCGCGCCGAGCTGGAGGCCTCCATCGGCCTGCGCGGCGCCCTCGCCGACAAGCGCGGCACGATCGCCGGGCGCCGCGCGCTCGCCCTGGTCGCGGACCGCTCGGGCGGCGCGCTGCCCGGCGGGCGCACGGCCGCGGGCGAGGAAGTCCCGGACGCGATGTACGAGGAGTCGCAGTCGCCGCCCGGTGGCGTGCCCGCCGCCTACGCGCTGCCCGAACCGCCGCGCGAGCCGGACACGCTGGTGACCCGGCAGGCCCCGCCCGGGCCCCCGCCGACCGTCGTCGGCGGCCGGGCGCCCTCGCGCAAGTCGGTCGTCACCGGCACCCGGCGCAACCTCGTCGCGGCCGGCGCCGGAGCGCTGCTCGCGGCGGTGCTCGGCACGGTCGTGACGCTCGGCGCCACGTCGAACAACGACGAGCCGCCGTCCGACAAGGTCGGCACGAACCCGTCGGCGTCGGCGGGGGAGAACGGCGGGGAGCTCGGCGCGGACAAGGCCGACAAGGGCGGCGGTGGCGGCGGTCCGTCGTCGTCGAAGCCGACCGACCCCGGCCAGGACGGCATCCCCGGCACGGCGGACGATCCGACGCCGTCGACCGGCTCCAGCGGTGAGCCGTCGGACGACCCGAGCGGCTCGAAGTCGCCGGACAAGCCGACGAAGTCGCCCGACAAGCCGACGACCAAGCCGCCCACCACGAAGCCGCCGACGACCAAGCCGCCCACCACGAAGCCGCCGACCACGAAGCCGCCGACGTCCGAGCCGCCGACGACCCCGCCGACGTCCGAGCCGCCGACGACGCCGCCGGAGTCGTCCCCGGACACCTCCGACTCGGCGAGCGCGCCGGTCTCTCCGACGGGGACCAGCGCCACCAGCACCGCCACCGTCATGTAGGAGCGCCCCGTCAGGGGCGCGGGGAACTGCGCGCTCAGCCACAGAAATGCCGCAGACGCATCTGCTCGGTCCATGAGCAGATGCGTCTGCGGCATTTCGTGGGGTGCTCGCGCAGGTCTCCCGGATGGCCGGGAAACGACGGGTCAGAACAAGCGGAGCTTGTCGTCCTCGATGCCGCGCATCGCGTCGTAGTCGAGGACGGCGCAGCCGATGCCCCGGTCGGTGGCGAGGACGCGTGCCTGCGGCTTGATCTCCTGGGCGGCGAAGATGCCGCGGACCGGCGCGAGGTGCGGATCGCGGTTCAACAGCTCCAGGTAGCGCGTGAGTTGCTCGACGCCGTCGATCTCGCCCCGGCGCTTGATCTCGACGGCGACGGTCTGCCCGTCGGCGTCGCGGCAGAGGATGTCGACCGGACCGATCGCCGTCATGTACTCGCGGCGGATCAGTGAATAGCCCTCGCCGAGCGTCTCGATGCGGTCGGCGAGCAGCTCCTGGAGGTGCGCTTCCACGCCGTCCTTGATGAGACCCGGATCGACGCCGAGTTCGTGCGAGGAATCGTGGAGGATTTCCTCCATCGTGATGATGAGTTTCTCGCCCGCTTTGTTGATGACGGTCCACGTGCCCTCGTCGTCGCCGGTGCCCTCCTTCAAGGTGCACGGCGGGGACATCCAGTTGAGGGGCTTGTAGGCCCGGTCGTCCGCGTGGATGGAGACGCTGCCGTCCGCCTTCACGAGGATCAGGCGCGGGGCCGACGGCAGATGGGCGGTGAGGCGGCCCGCGTAGTCCACGGAGCAACGGGCGATGACAAGACGCATGGTCGGCAACGCTACTCGACACCCCCTGGTCCACGCACTTCGCCCCAGTAGGCCCCCGTTCGTTATTGGCCGGTTGTGTGCGAACCATGCGCTCCACGCCCTGTTGCCGCCCGGACGCGTTGCTTACCGTAGAAGCAGGAGGTCGCGACGCGTGCACGCTGCGTGTTCGATGAGCGGTGCGTTCCGCGGGCTCCCGGCCTGTCCGTCAACCCCCGCTTCCTGGCGGGGGTGCGAGAGGAGTACCCATGTCGCTCGACGTCTCACCGGCACTGTTGGAACAGGCCGAGCGAGGCGAGGTCGACGAAGGTGACTTCGTCGACTGCGTCCGGACCTCCCTGCCTTACGCATGGGAGATGATCAGCTCCCTGGTGGCCCAGCTGAAGGTCGACGGTGGAGAGTTCGCCGACAACCAGACGCCGCCGCCGGACGAGCAGGCACGCGGGCAGTTGCTGCGTGCGCTCGCGAGTGACGCGATACGCGGCGCGCTGCAGCGGCACTTCGGTGTTCGGCTGGCGTTCCAGAACTGCCACCGGGTAGCGGTCTTCCCGCTCGACCCGGCGGTGGACGACACGCTGGCCCGCTTCACCTCGGTCCGCAACCAGCTGCTCAACCAGTCGCCCGAGCTGCGCGACTGCTGACGGCTGATGCCGTAGTTCGGCTTGCCGGCCGCCCGTACGCGGGAGGTGCATCTGTACGGGCGGCAGGCGCCGAATCACGGCGCCGGGGAGCAACTCAACGGGGACTCAGCGGAGTTGGGGCAGGACCTCGGCTCCCAGGCGGCGCACGTTCTCCTCCGTCGCCGCGAGATCGCCGGAGCCTTCGACGAGCAGCGCGAACCGCGTGATGCCGGTCCGCTCCGAGGTGGTGGCGAGCCGGTCCGCGCACAACTGCGGCGTCCCCACCGGGTGGAGGCCGCACAGCAGCTCCGTGTACGCGAGGGGGTCCCGCATCGCCCGGGCGCGTCCGTCGACCGTGACGTGGGCGTCCAGGCCCTGCTTCAGCCAGCCCGGCATCGCCTTCAGGAGTGCCTCGGCCGCCTCCGCCTTGCGGTCGCCGATCTGGGCGACACCGGCGGAGACGTGCGGCGCGGCGATGATCTCGTCCGGGGTGCGCCCTGCCTCGCGCGCGCAGCGCCGCCACAGGGCGACCATCTCCGCCTTCTCCGCGTCGCCGACGTGCATGCCGAGCAGCATCGGCAGACCCCGCTCGGCGGCGAGCCTGACGCTCTTCGGCGACGTACAGGCGACGACGACCTCGGGACCCTCGGTGTCGGTGCCGCCGATCGCCTCGGCTGGCCGCGGCACGACCGGGACCGTACGGAAGGCGAACCGCTCTCCCTCGCTCGCCACGTGGGAGTCGCGCAGCCAGCGCAGCAGCAGGTCGAGCGATTCGGGGAACCCCTCCTCGTACGCCTCCACGCCCGCGCCGAAGACCTCCAGGTCCACCCACGGGCCGCCGCGCCCCACGCCCAGCGAGAAGCGCCCGCCGGACGTCAGGTGCAGCAGCGCCGCCTGCTCTCCCAGGGCCACCGGGTGCGCGGTCGGCAGCACGCTCACCGCCGTGCCGACCCGCACCGTGCGGGTGCGGCCGAGCAGTAACGCGGCCAGTGTGATCGCCGACGGGCACGTCCCGTACGGCACGAAGTGATGCTCGGCGAGCCACACCGAGTCCAGGCCGGCCTCCTCGGCGACCTCCGCCGACCGCACCGCACGGTGCAGTGCCTCCCCCTGGCCCTGACCCGGGAACTGGGCGGCCAGTACAAACGTCCCTACGCGCATCGCACTCCTGCCTTCCTTAAGGCGCCGACGCGGGCACTCCCCTGAAGGCATTAACGGCTGGCAAGTGCCAAGGACACGGCTCGGCATGCAGATTGGCAGATTTTACGGAGAACCGTGGCGGGTGCGCGGGAGTGACGAGCGTCGGGTACCCCGTCGGCCTCGGCGTACGCTGGTGGTGACCCCTACCCCGTAGTGACACCGTGAGGTGAGCCGTGTCCCCGCGTCGCAACCGCCCCCAGGGCGGCGGATCGTCCAGCAGTGGCAGCGACGACGAGGGGCGGCGCTACGGCGGGTTCCAGTCCGCCGAGAGCTGGCAGGGCGAGCAGTGGAGCGTGCGGCACGTGGCGGGCGCCAGCGCGGCCGGCAAGACCTACCGCTGCCCGGGCTGCGACCAGGAGATCGGCTCCGGGGTCGCCCATGTCGTCGCCTGGCCCGAGTACGGCGGGGTGGACGACCGGCGGCACTGGCACAAGGCGTGCTGGAACGCGAAGGACCGCCGCACCACGAAGGTGCAGCGGTCCAGGAACGCGCCCCGGTACTGACCGGGCAACCGCCCTACACGTCGCGGTTGTTGAGCGTGAGGAAGGCGCCGCCGAGCGCCACGCCCGTCACGGCGATCATGATCCACAGCGGGTCCCAGCCGGTCGGGCCCGAACCGGCGGTCACCGAGTTGTCGTAGAGCACGGCGAGCTGGCTGGGGACCGAGTACTCCAGCAGGGCCTGCTGCAGGTCCTTCAGCGACTCCGAGAACATGAAGATCGCGAGGACGAGGGGCAGCAGCACCACGCCGATCATGATCGTGATCGCGCCCGCCGAGTGCCGCACCAGCGTGCCGACGGCCAGCCCGAGCAGGCCGAGCAGCGCCACGAACAGGCCGACGCCGACGGTCGCCTTGAACCACTGGGAGCCGGCCGGCGAGTCCACGCCCAGGATGCCGACCTGGAGCGCGCCGACGAGCGCCGCGAACACCGTGGTCAGGACGAAGACCAGCGCGAAGAAGACGATCGCCTTCGCCGCGAGCACCCGGCTGCGGCTGGAGCAGGCCGTCAGCGTCGTGCGGATCATGCCGGTGCCGTACTCCGACGCGATGGTCAGGACGCCGAGCGTGATCACGCAGATGGTGCCGAGGAGGACGCCGAAGAAGCCGAAGCTGAGCACCTCGTCGCTGCTCGGTGTCACCGTGTCGGCGGCGGACACGACCGCGGCTGAGGCCAGGCCGATGCCGACCATGAGCACGATCATCACGCCGAGCGTCCACATCGTGGAGCGCACGGAACGGATCTTCGTCCACTCCGAGGCGAGCGCGTCCCCGAGGTGGGCGCGGCGCACCGGGATCGGCGAGGCGTACCCGGGACCGGGGCCGGGCGCC
>NZ_JAMOLN010000346.1 GCF_024448165.1 Streptomyces longispororuber | reverse complement strand
TGGGAGATGCGCCCTTCGGGCGGCCTCTCCCAGGGACCGCGGGGCGCGAGAAGCCCCACCGGCCCGCAGCCGACCGACCGACAAGGGGGTGACCGTCACTACACGCCGACCGACACCCGCTCCGGCTCCCGCTCACCCGCTCGCCCACCCGGCAGAATCCGGGCGAGCCACTCCGACCGCCCGGCGGCCAACGGCCCGAGGACGGCCAGCAGCAGCACATACCCCGCGATGAACGGCGACAGCCGCTCATCGAGCCCCGCCCCCGCCGCCATCGTCGCCAGGATCAACGCGAACTCCCCCCGAGCCAGCAGCGTCGTGGAAATGTTCGCCGCGGGCCCCGCCCCGAACCCGTACACCTTCGCCGCCCCGAGCCCCGCCAGCACGTTCATCACCAGCGTCACCGCGACAGCGGCCAGCACCGGCCACAGCACCGTCGGCAGGTCCCCGGGATCGATCGACAGGCCGAACGCGAAGAAGAAGATCGCGCCGAAGGCGTCCCGCAGCGGATGGACCAGCTTGCGGATGCGCTCACCGGACGCGGTCGAGCCCAGCATCAGCCCGACCATGAACGCACCGATCGCGTCCGCGACCCCGAACCACTCCGAGACCCCGGCCACGAACACGGCCGCGCCGAGGAAGGAGATGACGAGGAGCTCGTCGTCCTTGATGTCGAACAACCGGCCCACGACCCGCGTGCCGAAGCGCGCCGCCAGCGCGAGCAGCAGCAGGAACCCGAACGCCTTGCCGCCGTCCACGACCGCGGCGGACAGCGAGTCCGCGCCGGACAGGATCGGTTGCAGCGCCGCCAGGTACAGCGCGAGGAAGATGTCCTCGACCACGATGATGCCGAGGATCGGCTTGGTCTCCGGGTTGCCGAGCCGCCCGGTGTCGACCAGGACCTTCGTCACGATCGCGGACGACGAGATGCCGAGCACCCCGGCGAGGACCAGAGCTTCGGAGGTGCCCCAGCCGAGGGCGAATCCGAAACCGAGGCCGGCGCCGACGTTCAGCGCGAGGTACGTACCACCGGCGACGGCCATCTTGCGGCCACCCGCCTTCAGGTCGTCCATGTGGAACTCGAGGCCGAGGTAGAAGAGCAGCAGCACCAGGCCGAGCGCGGAGAGCATCTCCAGGTCGTGCGGGTCGGCGACGAGCACGATGCCGGGTGTGTGCGGGCCGAGCAGGATCCCGGCCAGGATGAACAGGGGGATGGTGGGGAGTCCGATGCGCCCGCCCACGCGGGCGAGGACGGCGGCGGCGAGAAAGGCGCCACCCATGGCTATCAAGGTGTCTGCGTGTCCGATGGGCCCGTTCCTCCTTGTTGGTAAGGGTTGGTAAGGGTGCTTCGTCCTGCGACTTGGCAAAGAGAGCGTCAAGAAAGCGTCAATAGTTAGCTTACCAAAGGACTGAGAGGGCGGGACGAACGTCCCGTGGTGGGGTTCTCCCCACCCCCGTTCCGCCAGCCGCCACCATGGCTCCGACCAGTGCCGAATCCGTACGTTCGAGACATCGAATCCGGCACGTACGAGAGGGCGACCATGGGCCTGCGCAAGAAGCGGCACGACGAGCCGGAGGCACCCCGCGGCGACTGGGCCGTCGAACTGCGCGGCGTACGCCGCCGGTACGGCCGCGGCAGCGCCACCGTGCACGCGCTGCGCGGCATCGAACTCGCCCTCCCCAAGGGCACGTTCACCGCCGTGATGGGCCCCTCCGGGTCCGGCAAGTCCACGTTCCTGCAGTGCGCGGCCGGACTCGACCGGCCCTCCGACGGCACCGTCTCGCTCGGCGGCACCACCATCACCGGCATGAGCGAGAACAAGCTCACCGCGCTGCGCCGCACCCGGCTCGGCTTCGTCTTCCAGGCGTTCAACCTGCTGCCCTCGCTCACCGTCGAGCAGAACGTGCTGCTCCCGATGCGCCTCGCCGGCCGGCGCCCCGACAAGCGCCGTGCCGCCGAGGTCCTCGCCCAGGTCGGCCTCGCCGACAAGGGGAGGCGCCGCCCCGGCCAGCTCTCCGGCGGCCAGCAGCAGCGCGTCGCCATCGCCCGCGCCCTCGTCACCCGGCCCGACGTGATCTTCGCCGACGAGCCGACCGGCGCCCTCGACACCACGACCGCCGCCGAGATCCTCGGCCTGCTGCGCTCCGCCGTCGACCGGATGGGCGCCACCGTCGTCATGGTCACGCACGACCCGGCCGCCGCCGCGTACGCGGACCGGGTGCTGTTCCTCGCGGACGGCGAGATCGTCGACCACCTGGAGGGCGCCCCGGCCGACCGGATCGCGGCCCGGATGCGCACCCTGACCGTACGCACGCCGGTGGGGGCGGCCGCGTGATGTTCCGCCCCAACGGCCTCGCCCGCGCCGCCCTCCGCTTCAAGCCCGCGGCCTTCGTCGGCACGTTCGTCGCCCTGATGATGTCGGCCCTGATCGTCTCGGCCTGCGGCATCCTCCTGGAGACGGGCCTGCGCGCCTCGGTCCCGCCGGAGCGCTACGCGTCCGCCCCCGTCGTCGTCGCCGCCGACCAGAGCGTCAAGGTCGTCACCGGTTCCGGCGAGGACCGCGAGGAGGAGTCGGTCCCGCTCCCGGACCGCGCCCGCATCGACGACTCCCTGGTGGCCAAGGTCGCCGCGGCCCCCGGCGTCCGTACGGCGGTCGCCGACCTCACCTTCCCCGTACAGCGCGACGGCACGGCCCTCCAGGCCCACAACTGGGGCTCCACCGCCTTCACCGGCGAGCGGCTGACCTCGGGCCGCGCCCCGCAGCCCGGCGAGATCGTCACGTCCGGCGGCGCGCACGTCGGCGACCGCGTCACGCTCACCACCCCCGAGGGCGAGCGCACGTACCGCGTCTCCGGCACGACGGCCGGCCACGCCACCGCCTGGCTCGCCGACTCCGAGGCCCTGCGCGTGTCGGGCCACCCCGGCCGCATCGACGCCATCGCCGTCCTCCCGAAGGGCGGCGTCGCGACGGCCACCCTGAAGTCGCAGGTGGAGAAGGTGACTTCAGGACCGGCCGAGGTCTTCTCGGGGAACGACAGGGGAGCGGTCGAGAACTCCGCCCTCGCCTACGCCAAGGAGAACCTGACCGGGATCGGCGGCTCGTTCGGCGGCATCGCCACGATGGTCGCCGTGTTCACCGCGGCCGGCACGATCGCCCTCTCCGTCGGCCAACGCGCCCGCGAATACGCCTTGTTGCGTGCCATCGGCACCACACCGCGGCAGATCCGCCGCTCCATCGCCACCGAGACCCTGCTGGTCGCCCCGCTCGCCGGAGCCCTCGGCTGCCTGCCCGGCATCGCCCTCGCCCACTGGTGGTTCGGCCGGCTCCAGGCGAAGGGCGCCGTCCCGCAGGCCGTCGACCTCGCGGTCTCGTACATCCCGCTGCTCGCGGCCGTCGGCACCTCGCTGCTCACCGGCCTCCTCGCCGGATACATGGCGGCCCGCCGCCCCTCCCGCATCAAGCCGGGCCAGGCCCTCGCGGAAGCGTCGGTCGAGCGGTTCCCGGTCGGCTGGATCCGCACCCCCCTCGGCATCGTGGCCGCGGTCGGCGGCACCTTCTTCACGTTCCTCGCCGCACGCCTGCACGGCGAGGACGCGGCCAACGCGGCGCTCGGCGTCGTCATGCTCTTCATGCTCGCGGTCGCCCTGCTGGGCCCACTGCTGGCCCGCGGCTGCGCCGCCCTGTTCGGCCTCCCGCTGCGCGGCGCCGGCGCGTCCGCCTCGCTGGCCGCCGCCAACTCCCGCAGCAACGCCCGCCGGCTGGCCTCCGCGATCACCCCGATCGTGCTGGCGATGGCCTTCTCCTCGGTCCTGGTCTTCATGCACACGAGCGAGGACCGGGCCGCCGCCAGCCAGCAGAAGGCGGGCATCACCGCCGACCACATCGTCACGGCGGACGCGGGCCTGGCCCCGGGCGCCGTCGCCGACGCGGCCGGACGGCCCGGCGTCACCACGGCGGTCGGCCTGCTCAAGACCTCGGTCCTGGTACCGGCCGGCTCCGGCGGCGACCGCTGGCTGGAGACCGCGTCGGCCCAGGCGGTCACCGGCACGGCGAAGGAGCTCTCCCGGGTCCAGGACCTCGACGTGACCCGCGGCGCGCTCGACCTCACCGACCCGCACACCGTGGCGCTCGACGCGGCCCTGGCCCGCAGCGCGCACGTCGAGGTCGGCGACCGCATCCCACTCCGCCTCCCGGACGGCACGAAGGCGTCCCCGAAGGTCACGGCCACGTACGCACGCGGCCTCGGCCTGTCCCAGGTCACGCTCCCGCGCGAGGCGCTGAAGGGCCATGTCACGAACCCGTACGACGCGGAGATCTGGACCGCGGGCGGCACCGCGAAGGGCCTCGCCGGCCTCGGCACCCCGCTGGCCCGCGACGACTACACGACCGCCAGGTCCGTCGACCGCGAACTCAACGCCTGGGCCAACATCACCATGGCCGCGGTCCTCGGCGGCTTCGCCGCGATCGCCGCGGTCAACACCCTCGTCATGACGGTCCTCGACCGCCGCCGCGAACTGGGCACCCTCCGCCTCATCGGCTCGACCCGCACCCAGGTCCTGCGCATGATTCGCTGGGAGGCGCTCCTGGTGGCCGGCGCGGGCATCGTCCTCGGCACGAGCATCGCCCTGGCGACGCTGGTCCCGATGATGAACGGCCTGACGGGCGAGAACCCGTACGTCCCGCCGCTGCTGTACGGGGCGTTCGCGGGCGCGGCACTGCTCCTTGGCCTGGCGGCGACCGCGGTACCGGCACGGTGGGCGCTGCGGAGGACCACCTGAGAGGTGCGGGCCCTAGGGTGACCGCATGCTCACCCTCACCGAGGTAGAAGCCCTGGCCCGCCGGGCCCACGCCGCCCAGACGGACAAGGCGGGCCGCCCCTACGCGGAACACCTCCGCGCCGTGGCGGACGGAGTGCGGGAGAGGGGCGGCACCGAGGAGCAGATCGCGGCGGCGTGGCTGCACGACGCGATCGAGGACGACGCCCTCACGGACGACTGGCTGACCGGGGCCGCGCTCCCGGAAGCCACCAAGGCGATCGTCCGCGCCCTGACGAAGCGGCCCGGCGAGCCCCCGGAGGCGTACGCGCGGCGCATCCTCGCCACCCCGGGCGCCCGCCTGGTCAAGGAGTCGGACCTGGCCCACAACGCCGATCCGGCCCGCCTCGCGGTCCTGGACGAGGAGACCCGCACCCGCCTGACCCGGAAGTACGCGCGGATGCGCGCACTCCTGGGCCCGGCGGAACCTCAGCGGCGCTGACGCGCCAGCTGGGCGGCGTCCTTCTTGAAGGCCCACTCCATCTTCGGCTCCATGGCGAACCGGAAGATCCGCTGGACCGGCGGAGTGCACAGCACGGTGATGATGGCGGCCGCGGCGACCGTGACGACGATCTGGCCCCACGGCGTGTGGACCCACTCGGCGTCGAACCAGCCCCAGAACCGGGACCCCTTCGCCAGGAACCCGTGCAGCAGATAGCCGTACAGCGTTCCGGCGCCGAGCACCGTGAACCACATCCGGCGCCGCGGCACCCACGAGAAGAAGCACGCGGTGAGCACCACGGAGCAGCCGAACAGCGCCAGCGTCATCACGACGCCGGCCCACCAGGGCGCGCCCAGTTCCTGCGCGCTGTCCCGGTGGTAGAACCACGCGGACGTCATCCGGGGCCCGGCCCAGTACGCGAGCACGAGGGCGCAGGCCACGACCGGCACGGACAGGATCCGCACCTCGCGCCGCCGCACCAGCTGGAAGTGCTCCGGCTTGAGGACCAGGCCGAGCACGAAGAACGGCAGGAACTGCAGGACGCGCTGCAGATCGAGGTCGTCACCGATGTCCGGCGAGACCGACGCCAGCACCGCGACGGCGACGGCGAGCGGCAGCGGCCACCGCACGACCTTCCACAGCGGAGTGGTCAGCCGCCACACGAACAGGGCGACGAGGAACCAGGTCAGGTACCAGGGGTCGAGCAGACTGATCGGGTACGAGGGGTCGCCCCCGGCTGTCCGCTTGAAGAAGGTGTACGCGATCTCGAAGAGGACGTACGGCACGGCGACACCGGTGATCAGCCGCCGCAGCCGGTCGGGCCGCATGTCGAAACTGCGGGAGAAGTAGCCGGAGACGACGATGAACGCCGGCATGTGGAAGCTGTAGACGACCATGTACAGCGCCTCGGCTGTACGGCTGCCGTCCGTCAGGGGTTCCCAGCAGTGACCCATCGCCACGAACACGATGGCCAGGTACTTCGCGTTGTCGAAGAACGCGTCCCGCTGCTT
>NZ_JAMOLN010000345.1 GCF_024448165.1 Streptomyces longispororuber | reverse complement strand
GCCTGTCGTCACACTCCCGTCTGCCCCGCGGTGTCTGACGACAGGCACCCTAGGCCCGGGAGCGGCCCCGGCGGGCCATCGCCACCGCGCCGCCGCCCGCCACGAGCAGGACGATCGCGCCGCCCGCGACGTACGGCGTCATGGAGTTGCCGCCGGTCTCCGCCAGGTCCGCCTTGGCGGGTGCCGCGACCGGCTTGTCGGCCTTGGCGCCCTGGGGCTGGACCTCACCGGGCTCCGCGGGCTTGGGTGAGGCGGGTGCCGGGGCCGCCTTCGGGGCCTCGCAGGTGGCGCCCGCGAGGGTCACCTCACCGTTGACCTCGGCCACGTTCAGCTTCAACGGGTTGACGGAGACCTTGAGCTGGAGCGCGGAGGCCGCCGCCGTCGTGGAGGTCGTCGACGTGTTGGACAGGCCGAGCGTCACCTCGCCGACGCCGGGCACCTCGACCTCGGTCGTGCCGCCCGTGGACAGCGCGACCTTCTTGCCGAGGACCGTGACGGAGCCGAGCAGGTTCGACTCGGCGACCGGCTTCTTGCCCGCCTCGCACAGCGCCTTGGAGGTGACCTGGTCGACCTCGATCAGGGAGAGCAGCGGCAGGCCGGGAACGTGGATCTTGGCGTGGGCGAGCTGGGTGAAGCCCTCCGCCTTCTTGTCGTCGACCGTGGCCCGCGCCTTCGCCACGTCGGCCTGCAGCACGCTGAACGGCTGCCCGCCGTCCACTCCGTCGAGCTTCACGGTCAGCGCGGTCTTCTCGGCGCTCGCGGGGGCCTGCACCTCGTTCAGGGAGACCTTCAGCGGGACGTTCACGGTCTTGTTCAGGAGCGAGACGTCCAGGCCGGTGCGGAGCACGACCGCGCCGGCCCGCCCGCCGTGGTCGCCGGTCGCCGCCGCCGGGCCCGCGGCCGCGAGCGCGACGGGTCCGGCGGCGAGCGCGGTGGCGGCGGCCGTCGCGACGAGACGGCGGGCGGGCGTGGCCAGGGCGGTGGTCAGGGTGAAGCTGGGCATGCTGGTGGGACCCCCAGGAACATGGGACAGAAAAGGACAAGGGACAAGGAACAAGGACAGAAGACCGAGGAACCGCGGTGCTGTCGGGGCGGGCGCCATGGGGACAGCGCGCGGAGCCGCCGACAGCGCCGACCGGTCATCGATGAGGGAATCTTTACGCACTGAGAGTGAACAAGCCACAACTGGGCGTGAGTTCACCCCAAAGGGGGGTTTCCGCGCATGTCTTCGAATCCAGGGGCTCGCTTGTTCCTTGAAATCCCTCTGAACCCAGCCGAACCGCACGGCCCCGTTGACATGCCCCGCGCGGCCGAGTTGTGTGCAACGAGCAGCGGGACCCGCAGGTCACGCTGCGTCAACTCGCCCCTTCCGTACCGGATCCAGGAGACCGATGCCGCGCAACGTCGTTCTGATCACCGCCGACCAGTGGCGCGGCGACTGTCTGTCCGGGGCCGGGCATCCCGTCGTCCGTACGCCGTACCTCGATCAACTGGCTTCCCGTGGCGCCCGGTTCGATCGTGCGTACACGGCGGTGCCGTCGTGCATCCCGGCCCGGGCCGCGCTGCACACCGGTCTGGCGCAGACCTCGCACGGCCGCACCGGCTACCGGGACGGCGTGCCGTGGGAGTACCCGGTGACGCTGGCCGGCGAGTTCGGGCGGCACGGTTACCAGACGCGGGCGATCGGGAAGCTGCACGCGTTCCCGGAGCGGAACCGGATCGGTTTCGACGAAGTCACCCTGCACGACGGCTACTTGCACGCGGCCCGCGACCGGCGGACCGATCCCCGCTTCCACGACGACTACGCGGCCTGGCTGGAGCGGCAGCCCGGCGGCGGCGACTACACGGACCACGGGCTCGACTGCAACAGCGTGGTGGCGCGGCCCTGGGACCGGCCCGAGCGGCTGCACCCCACCAACTGGGTGGTGACGGAGGCGATCGACTTCCTGTACCGCCGCGATCCGACCGCGCCGTTCCTGCTCCACCTCTCCTTCCACCGGCCGCATCCGCCCTACGATCCGCCGCGCTGGGCGTTCGAGCAGTACCTCGACGCCCCCGCGTACGAGCCGGTGGTCGGGGACTGGGCGGACGCGCTCGAAGGGTGGCGGGACGATGCGCGCGCGGACGCCAACTACGCGACGTACGAAGGCCGTACGGCGCACCGGGCCCGCGCGGGCTACTACGGCCACATGTCGCACATCGACCAGCAGGTCAACCGGTTCGTGCAGGCGCTCGGCGAGTTCCGGCTCGCCGACGACACGTGGATCTGCTTCACGTCGGACCACGGCGAGATGCTCGGCGAGCACCGGTTGTGGCGGAAGGCGTATCCGTACGAGGGGTCGGCGCGGGTGCCGCTGATCCTGTCGGGGCCGGGCGGGGAGCTGCCCGGGGGGACCGTGGTCGGTGCGGACACCGTGGTCGAGCTCCGGGACGTCATGCCTACGTTGCTGGAGTGTGCGGGCCTTGACGTGCCGGAGGGGCTCGACGGTCACAGCCTCCTCGCGGCGGCGCGGGGCGAGGAACTCCCCTCCCCCCGGGCCTACTTGCACGGGGAGCACGCTCTGTTCGGGGAGTCGATGCACTGGCTCACGGACGGGCACGCCAAGTACGTGTGGTTCTCGGGCGAGGGGCGTGAGCAGCTCTTCGACCTGGACGCGGATCCGCAGGAACGGCACGACCTCGGGCCCGCGTCACCGGGGGAGCTCGCCGGGTGGCGGGCGCGGCTCGTGGCGGAGCTGGTGGGGCGACCGGAGGGGTACGTCGCGGCCGGCCAACTGGTCGCGGGCCGCACCCCGACGGACCAACTGCCTCCCGACTGGGCGCCGGCCGCGTCCACCGGGTCGACGAGGACCTGAGCGGCTCCTGACCGAAACCCCGACTCCGCCTGCCGCGCCGAGCTCTCGTCGCGGTCTGCAGGCCGGTGGGGGCTGGTCGCGCAGTTCCCCGCGCCCCTGGGAGGCATGCGCTGGCGCGCAGCCTTCCCCGGGCGGGGAGCTGCCGCACCGCAGGTGCGCATCTCAGGGGCGCGGGGCTGTGTCATCAGCGGCTCCGCCGCGGGGCGCGACCAGGCCCCACCGGAGCCGCAGACATCGTCAGACGCGCGCCGCTAACCCACCACCGTGCCGCGCAGCACGATCCGGCGAGGTGCGGACAGGACCGTGACGTTCGTTCGGGGATCCGCTTCGTACACGACCAGGTCCGCGGACGCGCCCTCCTCCAGGCCCGGTCGGCGGAGCCACGCCCGCGCGGCCCAGGCCGTCGCCGAGAGCGCCTCGACGGGCGGGATGCCGGCCCGGACCAGCTCCGCCACCTCACCGGCGACCAGCCCGTGCGCCAGGGAGCCGCCCGCGTCGGTGCCGACGAAGACCGGGATCCCGGCGTCGTAGGCGTTGCGGACCGTGTCGTAGCGGCGCTCGTGGAGCCGCCGCAGATGCGCCGACCAGCGCGGGAACTTCCGCTCTCCGCCGGCCGCGAGATCCGGGAACGTGGCGATGTTGACGAGGGTCGGGACGATCGCGACGCCGCGCTCCGCGAAGAGCGGGATCAGGTCGTCGGTGAGGCCCGTGGCGTGCTCGATGCAGTCGATGCCCGCCTCGACCAGGTCCCGGAGGGAGTCCTCGGCGAAACAGTGGGCCGTCACCCGGGCACCGAGCCGGTGCGCCTCGGCGATCGCCGCCTCCACCGCGCCGCGCGGCCAGCACGCCGTCAGGTCGCCGGCCTCCCGGTCGATCCAGTCGCCGACCAGCTTGACCCAGCCGTCGCTCCGCCGCGCCTCCTGGGCGACGTACGCGACGAGGTCGTCCGGCTCGATCTCGTGCGCGTAGTTGCGGATGTAGCGACGGGTGCGGGCGATGTGCCGGCCGGCCCGGACGATCCGGGGCAGGTCGTCGCGGTCGTCGATCCAGCGGGTGTCCGACGGCGAGCCGGCGTCGCGCAGCAGGAGCGTGCCCGCGTCGCGGTCGGTCAGGGCCTGCTTCTCGGCGGTCTCGGCGGGGACGGGTCCGTGGGCGTCGAGGCCGACGTGGCAGTGCGCGTCGACGAGGCCCGGCAGCGTCCAGCCCTCGACCGTCGTCACGTCGAGGCCCGCCGTGCCGGGGCGGTCGTACGTGATCCGGCCGCCGATCACCCACAGTTCGTCGCGCACGTCGTCGGGTCCGGCCAGGACCCTGCCCTTCACGTGCAGCACCTCGCGGTCGCTCATGGCACTCATGAGCGCAGCCTATGGGGGCGGTGGGTACGCTCGTCAGCGGCATCCCGTCCGAACCCGTGACCGAAGAGAGCACCACCGTGACGCATCCGTTTCTCGATCTGGCCCCGCTGAGCGCCGCACACTTCGCCTCCGTCGAGGACCGCGTGGCCCGGCTGATGGACACGTCGCAGGACGTCGTGATCATGCAGGGCGAGGCGCTGCTGCCGCTGGAGGGTGCGATCCGCGGGACGGCGGGTCCCGGCACCGTCGCCCTGAACGTGATCACCGGACCGTACGGGCAGACCTTCGGCGACTGGCTGCGCGACTGCGGTGCCACGGTGCACGACCTGGCCGTGCCGTTCCACACCGCCGTCACCGCCGAGCAGGTGCGGGAGGCGTTCGCCGCGCACCCCGACATCGACTTCGTGTCACTGGTGCACGCGGAGGCCGCGACCGGCAACACCAACCCCGTCGCCGAGATCGGTGAGGTGGTGCGGGAGCACGGCGCGCTGTTCTACCTGGACGCCGTCGCGTCGATCGCCGCCGAGCCGGTGCTGCCGGACGCCTGGGGCGTGGACCTGTGCGTGATCGGCGCGCAGAAGGCGATGGGCGGCCCGGCCGGCGTCTCGGCCGTGTCGGTGAGCGCCCGGGCCTGGGAGCGGATGGCCGGCAACCCGCAGGCGCCGCGCCACTCGTACCTTTCGCTGCTCGACTGGAAGCAGCGGTGGATCGACGGCGGCAGGAAGGCGCTGCTGCACGCGCCCGCCCAGCTGGAGATGCTCGCCCTGGAGGCGTGTGTCGAGCGGATCGAGAGCGAGGGTCTGGACGCCCTGATGGCGCGGCACGCGAGCGCCGCGGCGGCCACCCGGGCCGGCACGCTCGCCCTGGGCGGCGGGCTCGAGCCGTACGTGCACGAGGCGAAGGACGCGGCGCCGGTCGCCACGACGCTGCGGGCGCCCGCCGGGACCGACGCCCGGGAGCTGGTCGCCAAGGCCCTGGCCGTGGACCCGGTGCTGCCGCTGGTCGCGGGCGGCGGCGCGCTCGCCCAGGAGATGATCCGCGTCAACCACTACGGCCCGCAGGCCACGCGCGGCGTCGTGCAGTCCTCGCTCGCGGCGCTCGGCGGGGCGCTCGCGGAGGCCGGGCTCGCGGTCGACCTCGAAGGGGCCCGCAAGGCGGTCGCCGCCGCCTGGCGGTAATCCCGTCGATCCCGTACGCGCACACCCACATCGGCGCCGCCCATTCCGGGCGGCGCCTTTGTATTTCCGCAGACATTCTTCAGGCATTTTTCATGCGTTTATCGGAAGCAGCTTCACGTTCTGCTTCTGCCCGCTTTTTCGGGTCGTAAACGCAAAGATTTCAACAACAGGAAACGACGTAATTCGGACGCGTCTCGCGGCGGTTTCCAGCTTGTGACGCACTCCACACCTAGATAATTTTGCACCTTTTGACCCGAACAAATAGCCATATAACGCGGACGGCTCGCGCGCAGGCCCACCCGCGCGCGATAACACAGGCAAGCTCTCGCCGTAACCCCTCCCGCAGGTGCAATCCCAAAAATTGCTCGGTAAATTCAATTCGCATGACCGCCGCACAAGCGCAATTCCAGCTCGACCATCCAGGCGTGGCCGACGGAGCCGCGATCTGGCGTATCGCACGTGACTCCAAGGTGCTCGACCTCAACTCGTCCTACAGCTATCTGCTGTGGTGCCGCGACTTCGCCGCCACCTCCGTCGTGGCCCGCGACGAGGCGGGCTCGATCGCCGGGTTCGTCACCGGATACGTCCGGCCGGAGCGACCGCACACGCTCGTCGTGTGGCAGGTCGCCGTGGACGCGGCCCACCGCGGGCGCGGCCTGGCCGGCGAGATGCTGGACGGGCTGACCGCCAAGGTCCTCGGCGCCGGGCGGCCGGTCACGACGGTCGAGACGACCATCACTCCGGACAACTCGGCATCGCAGGCGCTGTTCCTGTCCTACGCCCGCCGGCACGGCGCCGGCGTGGAGCGCACCGTCCTGTTCGACGCGGGGCTGTTCCCGGACGACGGGCACCTGCCCGAGGAGCTGTACCGCATCGGTCCGCTGGCCTGA
>NZ_JAMOLN010000344.1 GCF_024448165.1 Streptomyces longispororuber | reverse complement strand
GGATCCCCCTTCCGCCACTTCCTCCGCTGCAACCAAAACAACACACGCAACGTACGCGAAAGGCGACCCAGTGCACTCGGTTTCGGCGATTAAGGGGCGGGGCTTGACCGGAAGTTTTCGGCCTGTTGCCCGGGGCGTCATCGGGCATCAGCTCCGCCGGTCGCATCGGCTCCCGTCATGTGCGACTCCCCCGTCGTCGTGGCGAAATCCGTCCGGCGCTCCATCACAGTCTTCGCAATCGCCAACCATCGGCTCCCGCTACTGTAGCCAGCCTCCGCACGTTACTGGAGAGTCTCAACGTCCCAAAATGGAACCGAAGTTGGAACCAGAGCCCAGGAACATGCCCGTAGCGATCAGGATCATCGTCGCCGGGAGCATGAAGACGAGCGTCACCATCGTTGCCTTCGGAATCGTTTTCGCGGCGCGGCGGCGGGAGTTCTGGGCGTCGGTTCGGCGCATGTCGGTGGCCAGTTGGATCAGGGTCTCGGCGATGGGTGAGCCCAGTTCCTCGCCCTGTTGGAGTGCCGAGACGAACTGGGCGACCTGCTCGGACGCGTTGCGGCGGCGCAGCTCGTCGAAGGCCTGGCGGCGGGGGACGCCCATGTCCATCTGCCGCAGGGTGATGCGGAGTTCGTCCGCCCAGGGGCCCTCGTACTTCTCCGCGACCCGGTCCAGCGCCTGGCGGAAACCGAGGCCGGCCGAGACGACGACGGCGAGGACGTCGAGGAAGTCGGGGAGGGTGCGGTCGATGACTTCCTTGCGTTCGCGCACCGCCTGCCAGATCAGGGCGTCGGCGGCCAGGGCGCCGAAGGCCAGGGTGAGCAGGGCGAGCAGCGGCTGGCCGTTGGTGAGGAAGACCAGGCCCATGACCACTCCGAAGGCGCCGTAGACCGCTCTGCGCGCCGCGTAGCGGTCGATGGTGAGGCCGCCGGGGTTGCCCGCCATGTCGATCCTGCGGCGCTTGGCGTCGACCCGGCGCGGGCCCATCAGGCGCAGGACCAGGGGCGCGAAGCGCATGCCGAGGCGGTCGACCGCCGAGGACGGGGCGGAGACCCGGGTGGCGCCGACCTCCAGGGCGAGGGCGAGGTCGCTGGGGACCTTGGCGTCGGCGCGGTACATGCGGACGCCCGTGAAGACGCCGAGTACGGCGATGCCCATGAGGAGGGCGAGGAGAAGTCCTGCGGCCGTGGTGGACATGGCGTGTCAGACCTCGATCTTTCCCAGGCGGCGGATCACGAAGAACCCGATCCCGTACAGGCCGAGGGAGATCAGGATCAGGGTCTGGCCCAGCGGGGAGCCCGTCACCTTGGCCAGCGCGCCTTCGTTCGACGAGTTGATGAGGAGGAGCGAGCCGAGGCCGAGCAGCGGGACCGTGAAGGCCGTCGCGTTGACCTCGGAGAGCATGGTGCGGATCTCACGCCGGGTCTCCTTGCGGTCCTCCAGGGTCTGGGTGAGGTTGCGCAGGGAGGAGACCACGGAGCCGCCGGCCTTGTTCGCCAGGACCAGCGTCGTGACGAGGACGACCAGTTCGCGGGAGGGGAGGCGGGCGGCCAGTTCGTCGAGGGCGTCGTCGACCGAGCGGCCGAGCGCCAACTGGTCGGCCACCCGGGAAAGTTCCTCGCCCGCGGGCGCCTCCAGTTCCTCCGCCGCCATCGCGAGGGAGGTACGCAGGGCCAGGCCCGCCGCCGTGGCGTTCGCCAGCAGGCGTGCCACGTCCGGGAGTTGGTTGATGAAGGCCTCGATCCTCTTCTGGCGTTGCCAGTTGAGGAAGATGACCGCGGCCCAGACGGCCACCAGTCCGGCGATCGGGCCGAAGAACGGGGCCAGGGCCGTCGCGGCCAGCACCCAGAGGGCGGCGACGACCGCGGACACGTAGACGAAGAACTCGCCCGGGGTGAGGTCCAGGCCCGTCGCCGACAGGCGCAGCTGGAGGGCGCGGCCCAGCCGGGTGCGGCGCAGCCGGCGGTCGACCGTGGTGAAGCGGCGCGTGCGGCCGCCGGGTCCGAGGGCGAGGCGGCCGCCCGGGTAGCCGTCGAGGCGGTCGACGAGGGCCTGGCGCTGGGCGCGTCCCGAGGCGTACACATGGGCGCCCGCGACCGCGAGGACGCAGGCCAGGACGGTGGCGCCGAGGGCGATGAGGGCGGGCTGCGTCATGACGCGCGCTCCTTCTCCGGCAGTCTCATCCCGTGGCCTCCCTCGTGTTGCGTGCGTCGACGGCCTCGACGACCCCGAACGCCGGTGGCACCGACTCCCCCGCCACGTACAGCCGGTCGGCGACGCGGCGCGGCAGCGGGAGGTGTTCGTAGTAGCCGTGCACCCGGCGCTGTTCCAGGTCGATGGTGCCCGACATGTAGGGCTGGACGGTGAAGCGGGTGACCGTGGCGATCGTGAACTGCTCGCGGCCGTGCGAGACGAGCAGCGCGATCTCACTGATCCGGCGGGAGCCGTCGGCGTGCCGGGTGAGCTGGACGAGGACGTCGACGGCCGAGTTGATCTGGTCCCTGAGCGCTTCGAAGGGGACGTCGACCTCGGACATCGAGCCGAGGGTCTGCAGGCGGGTCAGGGCGTCCTCGGCCGTGTTCGCGTGGACGGTCGCGAGGGAGCCGTCGTGGCCGGTGGACATGGCCTGGAGCATGTCGAGCGTCTCGCCGCCGCGGACCTCGCCGACGATGATGCGGTCGGGGCGCATGCGCAGGCTGTTGCGGACGAGGTCGCGGATGGTGACCTGGCCCTTGCCCTCGACGTTCGGGGGCCGCGACTCCAGGCGGATGACGTGGTCCTGCTGGAGCTGGAGTTCCGCCGAGTCCTCGATGGTGATGATGCGCTCGTGGGAGGGGATCAGCGCCGAGAGGGCGTTGAGGAGGGTCGTCTTGCCGGAGCCGGTGCCGCCGCTGACGATGATGTTGAAGCGGGCCCGGACGCAGGCCGCGAGCAGCATCAGCATGTGCTCGTCGAGCGAGCCGAGTTCGATGAGCTCGGTGAGGCTGTACGCGCGGGGGAAGCGCCGGATGGTGAGGGTCGCGCCGGTGAGCGCGAGCGGCGGGATGATCACGTTGACGCGCTCGCCGGTGGGCAGGCGGGCGTCGACCATGGGGTTGGACTCGTCGACGCGGCGGTTCACCGTGGAGACGATGCGCTCGATCGTCTGCATGAGCTGCTCGGCGGACGCGAACCGCATGGGGAGCTGTTCGACCCGGCCCGAGCGCTCCACGAAGATCGCGTCGGGGCCGTTGACCATGATCTCGGTGATCGAGGCGTCGGCGAGGAGGGGTTCGAGGATGCCGAGGCCGAGGGCCTCGTCGACCACGCGGCGGATCAGCTGGGTCCGCTCGCCGGAAGAGAGGACCGGGCCCTCGCGGCTGATGATGTGGCCGAGCACGCGCTCCAGGCGGACGCGGCGGTCCGCGGCCTGGAGCGAGGACATCTCGGCGAGGTCGATCTCCTCCAGGAGCTTGGCGCGGTAGACGGCGACCAGGCTGTCGTCGCGGGCCGGTTCGGGTCCGGCGGGGTCGCGGGTGGCGACGACCCGGGAACGCAGGCTCATGGTTCTCCTCAACTCCCGGTGTTCTGCTTGTCGTTGGGCATGGTCGCGGTGCGGGTGAGGTCCCAGCCGTCGAAGAGCGGGATGATCGCGGGTACGTGCACGGTGACGGTGGCGGTGATCGTGTCGCCGGTGCCCGTCGCCGCCGCGGGGTGCAGCCAGGTGCTCGTGGCGGCGGACGCGGCGGCCTGGGCGGTGCCGGGGGTGAGGGATTCCGCGCGCGCCGCCGCGCGTGCGGCGCTGCCCGCCTGGTTGGCGCCGTAGCCGACCAGGCCGAGCTGGATCGCGGCCATGCCGATGATCAACAGGAAGGGGAGGAAGCCGGCGAATTCCACCATGGACACTCCGTTGTCGCCACGGAGGCGCCGGCGCGGCTGCTCAAGCCCCTGCGGCGATTGAGCAGCGGGGTCCGGGGCGGAGCCCCGTGTCCGGGAGCCCGTCACGGGGCGGTCTCCGTTGCCGCCCCCGCCTCGCCCGTCACGCTCCAGCCGGGGTTGATCCCGGGGAAGAACAGAGGGACGTCCACCTGCACCGTGGCCTTCATGACGGTGCCGTCGTCGGCGCAGCCGATGCTCGCCGCCTGCCAGGCCGAGGGCAGGTGGGACTTGCCCGCCGCGTCGCAGGCGCCTGCCACGTCCCCGCTCCCGGCGGCAGCCGACGTCGCCGCCCGCGCCGCCTCGTCCGCCGCGTTCCCGGCCAGCGAGTACGTGTAGCCGTACAGGACGCACTGCCACAGCAGGCCCATGACGACGAGGACCAGCGGGAACATCGCCGCGAACTCCAGCGTGACCGCGCCCTTGTCGCCGCGGCGGCGGGAGCGGCGCCCGCCGGCGTCCGGGGCGGGGGCGGCGACCAGGTCGAGTTCGGCCGCGAGCGCCCACATCGCCTGCTTGACCGTGGAGCGGTTGTCGAGGTCCTGCATCCGGCCCGCGTCGACGGCGGCCTGGAGTTCCTTGTACGCGGCGGGGACCGAGGTGCGGGCCACGTTCGTGCCGGTCACCCGGGCCACCAGGGCGGGCTGGATCTCGGCGGCCCTGGCCTGCCGGTTGACGACGGTGAGGGTCTCCTCGGCCTTGCGGATCTGGAGCCGGTCCCAGAGCCGGACCATGCGCTTGGCGGCGCGGACCGCGACGACGTCCGGGGTGACCAGGAGCGTCGCCTGGTCGGCGAGTTCGATCGCCGCCGCGTTGGCCGCGCCCATCTGCGTACCGCAGTCGACGACCACGACCTCGTAGCGGGCGCGCAGGGCGTGCACGACCTGGCGGGCGACGCGGTCGGTGACCTCCTCGCCGCGTTCGCCGTCGGCGGGGGCGAGGAGCAGGTCGATGCCGGTCTCGTGGGTGAAGACGGCGTCCTGGACGACGCGCGGGGTGATGTCGCGGATCGCGGCGAGGTCGGCGACGGAGCGGCGGAACTGGACGTCGAGGTAGGAGGCGACGTCGCCGGACTGGAGGTCGAGGTCGAGCAGCGCGACGGAGCGCCCCGACGCGCGGGCGGCGAGGGCCAGTTGGACGGCGGTGAGGGTGGTGCCGACGCCGCCCTTGGCGCCGGTCACCGCCACCACGCGGCCACCGCCGCCGGCCGGCATCAGTTCCGCGCCGGTGCCGCCCGCGAGGTGCCGGCGCATGCCCGCGGACCAGGACGCGGCGGCCTGGACGCGTTCGGCGAGGGCGTCGTAGCCGAGCGGGAAGGCGACGATGCCGCGCGCTCCGCTGTCCATCGCGGCGGTGAGCAGGGCGGGGCTGGTGTCCGCCGTGACCAGGACGACGCCGACCGCGGGGAAGCGCAGGACGAGGTCGCGGATGAGGTCGAGGGCGGGGACCGGGCCGATGCGTTCGTGGACGAGGACGACCTCGGGCAGTTCGTCGAGCGACTCGGCGGCGAGCCGGGCCAGCGTGTCGAGCAGCGCGGTGGAGTCGGCCAGGGGTGGGGCGGGTTCGGTGTCGGCGAGCTGGGACAGCAGGGTGACCAGGGCGCGGGCCGCCTCGGGCTCCCCGACGGCCGGCAGGATGCGAATGGTCATCGGCCCCACTTTCGGTCGGCAGGACTGGCCGGACGGCGCCGGACGCCGCTCACTTGTCCTCGTCCAGCGTGTACGAGCGGTCGCCCGGCGCGATGGCCCCGTCGTCCCCGGGGGCGACGAGCGCGAGCCGGACGTGGGTGGCGAACGACTCGGCGTACGCGACCCGTTGGGCGTCGGCCGCGCCGAGCGCGAACGTGATGGGGACGGCCTCGCCCTGGCGCCGGACGGAGTTGCGGTCGCCGCCGCCCTGCTGGTCGATCGGGGTGAGCTTGCCGACGTCGAGCACCTCGGCGTTCTCCACGATGACCTTCGACTGGTCCTTCTGCTTGTCGTTCTCGGCCTTGAAGGTGGCGTAGATGTTGACCTTCGAACCGGGGTTGATCTTTCCGGCGACGCCGGTCTCCGCGTCGATCATGATGGCGATCTCCTGCTGCCCGGCGTCGAGCTGCGGACGCGCGACGATCATGTCCGACTGGAGGAGGGAGCCCTTCTTCAGCTGGGTGACGGCGATCTTGCCGCGGATGTCGCGCAGGCTGGTGACGGCGGTGGACGAGAGCCAGCGCTCGGGCATCTCGACCTTCTCGAACTGGTCCTGCGACAGCTCCTTGTAGGGCGCCACGTCGGATTTCAGACGGTACGCGGCGACCTCGGGGCCCACCTTGGAGTTCACGTCCCGGATCACCGACAGCACACCGGCGAACGCGCCGACCGCGCACAGGGCGGAGACGACCAGGATGATGACGCCGCGGCGCTGACGTGAATTCATGGACCG
>NZ_JAMOLN010000343.1 GCF_024448165.1 Streptomyces longispororuber | reverse complement strand
GGCCGGTCGTGGTCGTACCGGCCCGGCGGCGCGAACAACGCTTCCGCGCGCAGCCGCGTCTCCTCCGCCACGACACGTCGGCGCCGCATGTGCCGCCGGGCGACGCCCCGTCGGTGCTGCCGGTGCTGCCGCTGCTGCTCGTGCTGTCGTGCGCGGCTGTCGGAAGCGGGGCCGCGCCCCGGCCCGCTGGTTGCCTGTGCTGTCCGAGACAGTGATCGAAGTGCCATGTCACGAGACGGTAGGCACTCCGGCACAAGCCAGTGGATCTTGGTCAATTCCCGGGGACAACCCACCAGTTGTGGATAACTCCGTCACCCACAACGGCGAACGGCAGGGACTACGACCGCGGCGAGACCACGGCCCCGAGCAACCCGGGCCCGGTGTGCGCCCCGATCACCGCCCCCACCTCACTGACGTGCAGCTCGGCCAGCCCCGGCACCCGCTCGCGCAGCCAGCCCGCGAGCGCGTCCGCCCGCTCGGGCGCGGCGAGGTGGTGGACGGCGATGTCCACCTGTCCGTGGCCCGCGCTCTCGGCGACGATCTCCTGCAACCGCGCGATCGCCTTCGACGCCGTGCGGACCTTCTCCAGGAGTTCGATGCGGCCGCCGTCGAGCTGCAGCAGCGGCTTGACCGCGAGGGCGGAGCCGAGCAGCGCCTGTGCGGCACCGATCCGCCCGCCGCGCCGCAGATAGTCCAGGGTGTCCACGTAGAAGAAGGCCGTGGTGCCGGCGGCCCGCTTCTCCGCCGCGTTCACCGCCTCGTCGACGGTGCCGCCCGCGTCGACCGTCTCGGCGGCCGCCAGCGCGCAGAAGCCGAGGGCCATGGCCACCATGCCGGTGTCCACGACGCGCACCGGGACCGGCGCCTCGCGCGCGGCCATGACCGCGGCGTCGTACGTCCCGGAGAGTTCGGACGACAGGTGCAGGGAGACGATGCTGGTGGCGCCGGACTCGGCGATCCTGCGGTACGTCTCGGCGAACCGCTCGGGACTGGGTCTCGACGTCGTCACCGGCTGCCGCTTCTGCAGGGCCTCGGCGAGCGAGCGGGCGGAGATCTCCGTGCCCTCCTCGAGCGCCCGGCCCCCCAGCACCACGGTCACCGGTACCGCTGTGATGTCGTGGCGTTCCATCGTCCGCTGCGGCAGGTAGGCCGTTGAATCGGTGACGATCGCGACATGGCGGGACATGCACCGGAGATTACCCGCCGTGGCCCGTGGACGGCAGCCCGGCCCCCGCCGCCCGGCCGGTGACCGACGTCTGTCGGCCAAGGATCAAGTGGTGCTCTCGGGACGGGGTTTCTTCTGCCACGGATACACCGGTCGCACACCTGGTGGAGTGATCGCGGGCCGGGCGGGCTCCTGCGCGGACCCCGGCCTCGGCGTCTCCTGCACGGGGTCGGTCTCCGTCGTCCAGTGCCGCAGCGCCCCCGCCTCCAGGTCGATCTGCAGGCTCAGGGAGTCCAGGTCGTCGCCCGCGAACCGGGTGGCCCGGTCCCTGGCCGCGTGCCGCAGCGCGTCGGCGGAGTTCGTGATCTGCTCCGTGCGGGCCCGCAGCTCGGGCAGCAGGCCCTGCACGTGGGCCTTGTCGGGCTCGGTCTCCAGCCGCTTCAGCTCCCCGTCCAGCTCGTGCCCGTGCGCGCTCAGCCGCGCGAACAGGTCGATGGACTCCTTGAGCGTGGGGTCGTCGCTCACGCGCGCGTGCAACGCGTCCTGGGTGGCCCGCATGGAGGTGCGCAGCTTCAGGCGCAGCTGTGCCAGCTCGCTGGCCGTGCCCGGCTGGAAGCTCTTCGCCCGCAGCGTCGTGTCCTCCACGGTCCTGCGGGCCTGCGCGACCGTACGGTCCACGCCGCGCTTGGCGGCACCGACGGCCTTCACCGTCGCGTACGCGCCGAGCGCCAGGAACGCGATGAAGATCAGCGCCACGATCACCAGCACAGCTTCCACGGCGCTCCTCCGATTTCGTCCGTCTGCCCCGTCGTCCCGCCCTCTCCACCGTAAACGGAGCGGGCAGGCCGAGGGTTCCAGCGGAACCCCCAACCTGCCCGTAGGGAACAACCCCGAGTGCCTTACGCAGGCACGATGTTCACGGCGGTCACGCCGGAACGATGTTCACCAGCTTCGGCGCCCGCACGATCACCTTGCGGATGCCGGCGCCGTCCAGCGCGGCGACGACCTTCTCGTCGGCCAGGGCGACCTTCTCCAGCTCCTCGTCCGAGATCGACGGGGAGACCTCCAGGCGGGCCTTGACCTTGCCCTTGATCTGCACGACGCAGGTCACGGCCTCGTCCACGACGTACTGCGGGTCGGCGACCGGGAAGTCCTGGTGGACGACCGAGTCGGCGTGGCCCAGCTTGCGCCACAGCTCCTCGGCGACGTGCGGGGCCAGCGGCGCGATCAGCAGCACCAGGCGCTCGGCGACGGGCCGCGGCAGCGCACCGCCCGCGTACGACTTGACCAGGTGGTTGTTCAGCTCGGTGACCTTGGCGATGGCGGTGTTGAAGCGCATGCCCTCCAGGTCGCCGCGCACTCCGTCGATCGCCTTGTGCAGGGCGCGCAGCGTGGCCTCGTCGACGTCGGCCTCGGGCACGTCGGCGACGGTGACCTCACCGGTCGCCTCGTCGACAATGTTGCGCCACAGGCGCTGCAGCAGGCGGAACTGGCCGACCACCGCGCGCGTGTCCCACGGCCGCGACACGTCCAGCGGACCCATCGCCATCTCGTACAGGCGCAGCGTGTCCGCGCCGTACTCCTCGCAGATCTCGTCCGGCGTGACGGCGTTCTTCAGGGACTTGCCCATCTTGCCCAGCAGCCGGGAGACCTTCTCGCCTTCGTAGAAGTAGGCGCCGTCGCGCTCCTCCACCTCGGCGGCCGGTACGGCGATGCCGCGCGCGTCCCGGTAGACGTAGGCCTGGATCATGCCCTGGTTGAACAGCTTGTGGAACGGCTCGGCCGACGAGACGTGGCCCAGGTCGAACAGCACCTTCGACCAGAAGCGCGCGTACAGCAGGTGCAGCACGGCGTGCTCGGCGCCGCCCACGTACAGGTCGACGCCGCCGGTGGGCATGCCCTCGCGGGGGCCCATCCAGTACTGCTCGACGGCCGGGTCGACCAGCTTCTCGTCGTTGTGCGGGTCCAGGTAGCGCAGCTCGTACCAGCAGGAGCCCGCCCAGTTGGGCATGGTGTTGGTCTCGCGGCGGTACTTGCGCGGACCGCGGCCGTCGCCCAGGTCCAGGGTCACGTTGACCCAGTCCTCGTTGCGCGACAGCGGCGTCTCGGGCTCGGTGTCGGCGTCCTCCGGGTCGAAGGTGCGCGGGGTGTAGTCGTCGACCTCCGGCAGCTCCAGGGGCAGCATCGACTCGGGCAGCGAGTGGGCGATGCCGTCCTCGTCGTAGACGATCGGGAAGGGCTCGCCCCAGTAGCGCTGGCGGCTGAACAGCCAGTCGCGCAGCCGGAAGTTGACCGTGCCGTGGCCGATGCCCTTGCGCTCCAGCCACTCGGTCATCCGGGCCTTGGCGTCGGCGACGCCCAGTCCGTCCAGGGAGACGTCGTCGCCCGAGGAGTTGACCAGCTTCGCCTCGGCGGCGACGAACGCGTCGTCCCACGTCGACGGGTCGGTGCCGCGGTCGTCCGACGGCTCGACGACGCAGCGCATCGGCAGCTCGAAGGCGCGCGCGAACGCGAAGTCGCGGGAGTCGTGGGCCGGGACGGCCATGATCGCGCCGGTGCCGTAGCCCATCAGCACGTAGTCGGCGATGAAGACGGGGACCTTCTCGCCGCTGACCGGGTTGGTGGCGTACGCGCCGGTGAAGACGCCGGTCTTGTCCTTGGCCTCGGCCTGACGCTCGACGTCGGACTTGGAGGCGGCCTGCTTGCGGTACGCGGCGACGGCCTCGGCGGGGGTGGCGTGACCGCCCGTCCACACGTCATGGGTGCCCTCGGGCCAGGCGGCCGGGGTGATCTGCTCGACCAGGTCGTGCTCGGGGGCCAGCACCATGTAGGTGGCGCCGAACAGGGTGTCCTGGCGGGTCGAGAAGACCGTGATGACGTCGTCGGAGGAGTCGAAGCCGAAGTCGATCCGGGCGCCCACGGAGCGGCCGATCCAGTTGCGCTGCTGCAGCTTGATCGCCTCGGGCCAGTCCAGGCCGTCCAGGTCGTCCAGCAGGCGGTCCGCGTAGGCGGTGATGCGCATGTTCCACTGGCGCAGCTTCGCCTTGAAGACGGGGAAGTTTCCGCGCTCGGAGCGGCCGTCGGCGGTGACCTCCTCGTTGGCCAGCACGGTGCCCAGGCCCGGCGCCCAGTTCACGGGCGCGTCGGAGGCGTACGCCAGGCGGTACTCGCCCAGGACGTCGGCCCGCTCGGCCTCGCTCAGCGCGCTCCAGGAGCCGCCGCCGGGAACGGCGCGCTCACCGGTCTCGAACTGCTGGACCAGGTCGGCGATCGGACGGGCCTTCTTCAGGTCCTCGTCGTACCAGGAGTTGAAGATCTGCAGGAAGATCCACTGCGTCCACTTGTAGTACTCCGGGTCGATCGTGGCGAACGACCGGCGCTTGTCGTGGCCCAGGCCCAGGCCGCGCAGCTGCGCCTTCATGTTCTCCATGTTGGCCTCGGTCGACGTGCGCGGGTGGGTGCCCGTCTGCACGGCGTACTGCTCGGCCGGCAGGCCGAACGCGTCGAAGCCCAGGGTGTGCAGCACGTTGTGCCCGGTCATGCGCTGGAAGCGCGCGAAGACGTCCGTGGCGATGTAGCCCAGCGGGTGACCGACGTGCAGGCCCGCGCCCGAGGGGTACGGGAACATGTCCATGATGAACTTCTTGGGGCGGGCGGCGACCGCCCTGTCCGCCTCGGTGTCCCCCGCCAGGTCACCGGTCGGGTTGGGCGCCTCGTAGGTGCCGTGCTCGTCCCAGAAGTCCTGCCAGCGTGCCTCGATGTCGGCGGCCATGGCCGCCGTATAGCGGTGCGGCGCGACCGCCGCCTCGGAAGCGGCGGCGTTATTCGTCTCGCTCATGATCCTCAAAGCTCCATCGATCGTCTCTGCCAGCGGCCCGTGCTTAGGAAATGAAAAAGCCCCTCGCACAGGAGGGGACGCCGCGCCGATTCCGACCACACGCTCTGGGGCGGGTCGGGACTGATCAGCGCGGCTCACTAAGCAGAAGGCGTACGGCACGCATGGCGTCAGGGTACCGCAGGCCCCGCGCGAGCCGCGACGGAGTTCCCCGCGCCCCACCGAGGGCCAAGGGTTACTCCGCGTACCGACCGCTATCGGGGCAACACAAATACCGGGCCACCTCTAGATAACGGCGAGATAACTCAAACCTCGTACTGGCTGGTATGCATCGACCTAGAGTGCGGCTGTGGGTCCACTGTGCCGAACCTTTCGGAGTCGCCCCCATGAACCCTCGAACCCCTCACACACTGAACTCCCCTCGTTCACCCGGGAGTTCACGCACCACCGGTAGCAGCCGCCGCGCGACAACGGGGGTGTTGAGCGCGGCGGTCCTCCTGCTCGTACCCCTGGTCGTGGTCACGGGGAGCGACGCCTTCAGAGCGGCGCTCGACTTCACCACGGGTGTGCTCTCGCTGGTCTCCCTCACGGCGTCCGTCGTGTGGGGCCTGGTGGCCTCCGACCGGCTCTTCCTGACCTCCCGGCAGCGGCTGCTCTCCCAGGCCGTCCACCGGTCCACCGCGGTCGCCTCGCTGGGCTTCCTGCTGCTGCACGTCAGCGTGAAGCTGGCGCTCGCGCACGTCACCGTCATCGGGGCGCTGATCCCCTTCGGCATGGGCGTCACCGGCAGCGACGGCCTGATCGGCCTGGGCGTGCTCGCCGGCCTCCTGATGGTGGCCACGGGCATCACCGGCGCGCTGCGCAGCTCCATGGCCTCCCCGGCCCGGCTCGCCACCCGCTGGCGCGCGACGCACATGCTCGCCTACCCGGCCTGGTGCCTGGCCCTGATGCACGGCCTGTACGCGGGCCGGGCGCCGAAGGCGTACGTGCTGGTCCTGTACTGCCTGTGCCTGGCCGCGGTGGCCGGCGCGGTGGGCCTGCGGGCGGCGCCACGGCCCTTCAAGGTCAAGGTGGCGGCGCGGATCCTCGCCTTCCTGGACCGCGGCCCGGCCGTACCGCGCGACGTGGCCGCCCAGCCGCTGCCCGCCACCGAGCCACCGGTCCGGCGCGCACCCGCGCCCACCCCGGCGCCCGCACCGACCGGCGTCGGATTCGCGGCCGCCTACCGCGCCGTCGGCTCCTCCCCCCGTACGGAGGCGCCGACCGAGTCGCTCCGGTACATGGAGTCCGAGTCGCTCCCGTACGTGGAGTCCACTCCCTACGAGGAACCCGTCGAGTCGGCGCCCACCCAGCGCT
>NZ_JAMOLN010000342.1 GCF_024448165.1 Streptomyces longispororuber | reverse complement strand
GATCAGGGCCCGTACCCCAGGCACGTAACAGGATGAAGTGGTCGATTCTCGGCGAGAAGGCGGTACGGGCATGCAGTTCGACGACGACGCCAACCTGGACACGTCAGAGGTCCAGGACGTGCGCGGCAGCCGGGTCCCGGGCGGGAAGGCGACCATCGGGGGCGGTCTCGCCGGGCTGATCGCGCTGTTCTTCGGCCTGTTCTTCGGCACGAACGAGTTCGGGCTCTCGTCGGACGACACCGGCACGCCCGCGACGACGGTGTCGAGCGCGGCGCAGGTGCAGCAGCAGTGCCGTACGGGATCGGACGCGAACACCAAGGAGGACTGCCGGATCGTCGCCGTGGTCAACTCCGTCCAGGACTACTGGCGCCAGGAGTTCCAGCGCCGCAGCGGCAGCTACAGCGCCGCGTCCACGGTGTTCTTCACCAACCGGGTGCCCACGGCGTGCGGGCAGGCGACGTCGGCGGTCGGCCCCTTCTACTGTCCGGGCGACCGGAAGGTCTATCTCGACCTGGGGTTCTTCGACGAGCTGCGGACGAAGTTCGGTTCGAGCGGCGGGCCCTTCGCGCAGGCGTACGTGGTGGCGCACGAGTACGGGCACCACGTGCAGAACCTGATGGGCACCCTGCAGCGCTCGCAGGACGGGCGCACCGGGCAGAACAGCAACGCCGTGAAGGTCGAGCTGCAGGCCGACTGCTACGGCGGCGTGTGGGCGCGGCACGCCACCACGACGCCCGACGAGTCGACCGGCAGGCCGCTCATCACGAGCCTGACCGACGCCGACATCCGCGACGGCCTGGACGCCGCGGCGGCGGTCGGCGACGACCGGATCCAGGAGAGGTTCCAGGGCCGGGTGACGCCCGAGTCATGGACGCACGGCTCGGCTCAGCAGCGCCAGCAGTGGTTCTACCAGGGCTACAAGAGCGGCGACATGGCGCAGTGCAACACCTTCCGGTGAGCCGCGGCTAGGCGCCGCCGGTGTGCACCTGGAAGGCCGCCCGGCGGACCGCCTTGGCGAGCGCCGGGTCGGGGTGCGCGGCCGCCAGGGCGACCAGGACCTGGACCGTGCGGGGGTGGCCGACGGCCCGTACCTCCGCGATCAGCGCGGGCACGGTGGGCTGCACCGCGGACTCCAAGTGCCGTACGAGGAGCGGGGCTTCGCCGTGGTCGGCGACCGCGGCCGCGGTGTCGACCCAGAGCCAGGTGGCCTCCTCCCGGGTGAGCACGGTGTGCACGTCCTCGGGGTCGGCGCCCTCGTACTCGGCGAGCCACAGCAGGGCGTAGGGCCGCAGGTGCGGGTCCTCGGCGGCGCGGCGGACCTCGGGTTCGGCGGGGGCGCCGACGACGCGCAGCGCCTCGAAGGCGAGGCCGCGCAGCAGGGCGTCCTCGCCCCGGGCGCCGTCGAGGAGTTCGGTGATGGCGGTGCCGACGTCGCGGGCGGCCAGCCAGGCCCGGTACTCGGCGCGGGCCGCGTTCGGGCGGAGCCGGGCGCAGCCGCGCAGCATGTCCTCGGCGGACTGCTCGATGTTGCCCGCCGGGGACTGGGCGGCGACGCAGATCTGCTCCAGCTTGACCCAGACCGCCCAACTCCCCAGCGGGGTGAGGGTGGCGTGCCCGTCGGCGTACGTCAGCGCGCCGACGGCGGCGAGGCCGCGCAGCGCCCAGTCGAGCAGCGGCAGGAGCGGGGTGTCCTGCGGCGGCACCGGTTCCGGCTGGGGCCCGAAGGGGATCTCGCAGCGGTCGGTGCGCAGCTCGGTGACGCGCTGGTCGAGGAGGTCGAGGAGCTGGGCCGCCGGGACCGGATCGGCCATCAGCTGGAGGAACGAGAGCAGCTGCGGCATGGCCTCGACGGCCTCGGCCACCGCGGCGGCCTCCAGGGAGTCCGGCGCCGGGTGGACGAGCGACCACGCGTCGAACAGGGCGACCCAGCCGCGCAGTACGGCGGTGTCGTCGCGGTCCCAGGCGCGCAGCCGCCAGCCGGGGCGCGCCGTGTCGCCGTGCACCTCGACGAGTCCGGCCAGCCGTGCGGTGTCCCAGTCGGCGCGGACCTGGCGCACCGTCAGGCCGAGGTCGTCGGCGGCGCGCCGGGCGGTCGCGTCGGAGAGGGTGCCCTTTCCGTCACCGGCCGCCGTGTCGTTGCCGGGGCTCAGGGTGGCATCCGCCCAGCGGGCCACCCGCACGGCGGCGGCCAGGGGCTGGCGGCGTGGGCGGACAAGTCGGAGCCGGGAGTCGCGCGGGGTACGGGACGTCACTGGAGCAGTCTCCAGGGTGACCCTCCGAATTCCCAAACGGGAGCTTCTGTTCGGGGTTCGGTCCACGGTTCGTGACGGCTTCCGGTTCGGCGGGCCGGCACCGGTCGAACCGTCACATCAACGGCGTGAGGAAGCGCCGCAGGGCCTCTTCGTAGCCCGCCGGGTCCGCGTTCCACATCGCGTTGTGCGGGGCGTCGTCGACGGTGTGCAGGGTGACCAGGTCGCGGCGCCGCTCGGCGAGGCGGCGGGAGAGCGACCAGGGGGCGACCTCGTCGTCGGGGCCGTGCACGACGAGCGTGGGGACCTTGAGGGCGGCCGGTTCGGCGGCCTCGGCGATGCGGTCGCCGCTCAGTCCCGTGCGGCCCTGGGCGGCGCGGACCGCGAGCGGCAGCAGCGGGCCCGGGGTGCGGCGGGCCTTGGCGAGGGCGCGCAGGGTCGCCTCCCAGGAGAGCACCGGGGAGTCGAGGACGAGGCCGGTGACGCGGTCGCGCAGCGCGGAGTGGGCGGCGGCGTGCAGGGCCATCGCGGCGCCGGTGGACCAGCCCATGAGGACGACGCGCCGCGCCCCGTAGCGCACGGCGTAGCGGATCGCCGCGTCCAGGTCGCGCCACTCGGTCTCGCCGAGGTGGTTCAGGCCGTCCGGGGAGCGGGGCGCGCCGAGGTCGCCGCGGTAGGCGAGGTCGAGCACCGGGAACTGGTGGCGGTGCAGGAACTCCATGAGGTTCATGGGGTGTTCGCGGGTGGTGCCGAGGCCGTGCACGGTGATCACCCAGGTGTCGCGGACGCCGGGCACGAACCAGGCGGGCAGTGCGCCGAGCTCGCCGGGCACGTCGATGTCGGCGTGGTCGAGGCCGAGCGCGGACTTGGGGTCGCCGATGTGGACCTGGGGCGTGAGCCAGGCGCGGGCGCCGGGCTCCAGGGCGCCGTGGGTGACCCGCTCCAGTCTGCGGACGACGGTGTCGGCCTCGTGCGGCGCCGACTCGACGACCGGGCCGACCACCGCGTGGAAGCCGTCGCCCGCGAGCCCGTAGGTGCCCGGGCGCTGGGAGGCCAGGTCGCGGGTGAGGGTGATCTGCCCGGCCGCGGTGGCGTGGACCGTGAGCCGGGGCTCGGTGGGCAGCGGGCGGCCGGCGGGCGCCTTGAGCGCGGCGTCGCTGGCCAGTCGGCCGGCGGCGATCGCGGCGGCCGAGGCCCCTAGGACGGCGGTGACGGCAGCGGCCGTCGCTTTGGCGGTGCGCACCCGTCCAGTGTCGACGGACGGGCGCGCCGCGGCCAGCGGGGCGGTGGACAGGGGTGACGGCGGTGGGCCGCCGGGGCCGGTGGGGCGGGATTTCCGCGCGTCACGGGGACGGCGGCCGCTGCCCGTATCCGCTGAGCCGCTCCCCCGCCGCCCGCAGCTGCTCGTCGGTGAGGAGCGACGGGGTCAGCCCGGGCACGGAGTGGGCGGTGAGCCACAGCCGGCACATCCACTCGAGCTGCGCCGTGCGGTCGTACGCCTGGGAGAGACTGCCCCCGTATGTGACGGTTCCGTGGTTCTGCAGCAGACACCCTGTGCGCTCGGCCAACGCCATGAGCATGTTCTCGGCCAACTCCTCGGTGCCGTACGTGGCGTAGGGGGCGACGCGGACGGGACCGCCGAGGGCCGCCGCCATGTAGTGGACGGGCGGGAGCTCGGGGACGAGCGTGGACACGGCGGTGGCGTGCACGGCGTGGGTGTGCACGACGGCGCGGGCGTCGGTGTGCCGGTACACGGCGAGGTGCAGCGGCAGTTCGCTGGTGGGTTCGAGGGTGCCCGCGTGCCGCTCGCCTTCGAGGTCGACGGCGACGACGTCGCGCGGGCCGAGCCGGTCGTACGGGACGCCGCTCGGGGTCACCAGGACGATGCCGTCGCCCACGCGCACCGAGACGTTGCCGGAGGTGCCGACGACCAGTCCGTCGGTCACGGTCCTGCGGGCGGTCGCCACCAGTTCTTCCCAGGCCTGCTCGAGTTCCGTCATGGCGGGCATCCTGCCAGTCCCGGACTCGCGGGACCGGTCCGGATTCCGGGGGTCCGGAAGCCCTCATATGGGCATAGATCCCCTTCTGAGGACGATTGGCTTGGCTTCGACGGGCAAGACGGGATCATCCGGTAATCTCTGGGAGATTTGTCATGCACGTCGCCATCCGGGGGGAAATATGGCTCGTGATCACAAACCGTCCCGTCGTCGCGCCCGCATCGCCGCAGCGACCTCCGTCGCCGCTCTGACCCTGGGGGGAACCGCGCTCGCGGAGCTGCCGGCCCAGGCGGCGGGGAAGCCGAGGGGGCACGACGTCTCGTCGCACCAGAAGAAGGTCAACTGGCAGAAGGCGAGGAACAAGGGGGCCCGGTTCGTCTACGTGAAGGCGACCGAGTCCACGACCTACCGCAATCCCTACTTCGCGCAGCAGTACAACGGCGCCCGCAACGCCGGGATCATCCGCGGCGCCTACCACTTCGCCCTGCCCAACAAGTCGTCCGGCGCGACCCAGGCCTCGTACTTCGTGCGCAACGGCGGTGGCTGGCGACGGGACGGCTGGACGCTGCCGCCCGCGCTCGACATCGAGTACAACCCGTACAGCTCGAAGAAGTGCTACGGCCTGAGCAGGTCGAAGATGGTCGGGTGGATCTCGTCCTTCAGCAACGAGGTGAAGCGCAGGACCGGGCGGCGCCCGGTGATCTACACCAACTACAACTGGTGGAAGCGGTGCACCGGCAACAGCGGCGCCTTCGCCACCAATCACGCCCTGTGGCTCGCCCGCTACGACGAGAGCGCGGGGTCACTGCCCAAGGGGTGGTCGTACTGGACGTTCTGGCAGTACGGCAACAGCGGTCGCCTGCCGGGTGATCAGAATCTCTTCAACGGGTCGATGACCCAGCTCAAGAGGTTCGCCCGGGGGTAGGTCCGAAGGGCCTTGCCGAAAGTCCCGGAGCCCGTGATTCCGGGGCTTTCGGAGGGTCGGACCGGGGTCGATCCGGAATGCGTGCCACCGCCACGTGTCAAGCGGAGCGGAGGGCCTCCGGATCGGGTCACCGTGCCGCCCGACCCAGTTCATCTTCCGTTCACCCAGCTTGCCTACGTTCACCGTGCCACTGACGTCCAACCGAAGCCTGGGTAAATGGAACACATCACGCTGCTCCTTGCGATCGTGATCGTTACCGCGCTGGTTTTTGATTTCACCAACGGTTTCCACGACACCGCCAACGCGATGGCGACGACCATCTCGACAGGCGCTCTCAAGCCGAAGACGGCGGTGGCCATGTCCGCCGTGCTCAACCTCGTCGGCGCGTTCCTCTCCGTGGAGGTCGCGAAGACCATCTCCGGCGGCATCATCAACGAGGACGGCCTCAAGACAGAGGTCATATTCGCGGCGCTCGTCGGCGCCATCCTCTGGAACCTGCTGACCTGGCTGGTCGGCCTGCCGTCCAGCTCCTCGCACGCCCTGTTCGGCGGCCTCATCGGCGCCGCCGTCATGTCGATGGGCTGGTCCTCGGTGAACGGCGGCACCGTCGTCACCAAGGTGCTGCTCCCCGCGGTCGCCGCACCGATCGTCGCCGGCCTCGCCGCGATGCTCGCCACGCGCCTCACCTACCGCATCAGCAAGAAGACCGATCAGAAGGCCACCGCCAAGGGCTACCGCGCCGGGCAGATCGCCTCGGCCGGCCTCGTCTCGCTCGCGCACGGCACGAACGACGCGCAGAAGACGATGGGCATCATCACGCTCGCCCTGATCACCGGCGGGGTCATCGCGCCCGACGCCGACCCGCCGCTGTGGGTCATCGTCTCGGCCGGCATCGCCATCGCGCTCGGCACGTACCTGGGCGGCTGGCGCATCATCCGCACCATGGGCAAGGGCCTGACCGACCTGCAGCCGCAGCAGGGGTTCGCCGCGCAGACCAGCGCCGCGACCGTCATCCTCGCCTCGTCGCACCTCGGCTTCTCGCTCTCCACCACGCAGTCGTGCTCCGGCGCCGTGATGGGTTCGGGTCTCGGCCGCAAGGGCGGCGTGGTCCGCTGGTCCACCGCCAACCGGATGTTCGTCGCGTGGGGCCTGACCCTGCCGGCCGCCGGGCTGGTCGGTGCGGGCGCCGAGTTCCTCACCAAGCAGGGTCCGTGGGGCATCGGCCTGACGGCCGCGCTCCTGGTCGCCGGTTCCGCGGTCATCTGGAAGCTGTCGCGCCGCAACTCCATCGACCACCGGAACGTCACCGACGACGAGGTCGGCACCCCGGCCGCCGCCGAGGAACCCGCGGGCGTCGTGACCACGGCCATCGCCGCCGTCACCCCGCCGCCGGCCGGCACCCT
>NZ_JAMOLN010000341.1 GCF_024448165.1 Streptomyces longispororuber | reverse complement strand
GCCTGGGCGGGGGCGGTCGTCAGCAGCCCCGCGGCGACGGCGGCTGCCGCGGCCGCGGCGAAGGCCGAGGCGGAGGTGGCGGTGCGACTGGGGGCGCGGTGACGCAAAATGCCCTTCTTTCCTGGCAGGGGCGCGGATGATCAGGGTTCGACGTGCGACGGGAGTGAAGGGTTGTGTGGAGAGGGGAAGAAGTGACCCAACCCCCTATTCGGGCATTAGTTCGATGCATTGGCTAAGGTGGGACCCATGCTGCAGGGATCGCTCTTCGACCAGGACGACGAGACGGCACTCGGCCCGCTCGCCGGGCTGCGCCGCACCGTGCTCGGGGCCGGCGCCTGGATCGACGTGCTGCCGGGGTGGCTGCGCGGCGCCGACGAACTGTACGGGCACCTCGCCGACGGCGTCCCGTGGAAGGCCGAGCGGCGGCAGATGTACGAGCGGGTCGTCGACGTGCCGCGCCTGCTGAAGTTCTACGGGGCGGGGGAGGCGCTGCCGCACCCCGTGCTCGGCGAGGCCCGCGACGTGCTGTCCGCGCACTACGCCGAGGAACTGGGGGAGCCGTTCACCACGGCGGGGCTCTGCTTCTACCGGGACGGGCGGGACAGCGTCGCCTGGCACGGCGACCGGATCGGGCGCGGGGCGCGCGAGGACACGATGGTCGCGATCGTGTCGGTGGGCGCCCCGCGCGATCTGCTGCTGCGGCCGGTGGGCGGCGGGGAGACCGTGCGCCGGTCCCTCGGGCACGGCGACCTGATCGTGATGGGCGGCTCCTGCCAGCGGACCTGGGAGCACGCGATCCCCAAGTCGACGAAGGCGGCGGGGCCGCGGATCAGCGTGCAGTTCCGGCCACACGGGGTGCGCTGAGCGGGAGTTGACGGCATGTGCTCCGCTATCGCCGTTGGGTGTTCCACGGACCCCCGCAGTCCCTACAATCCGCCCTCATGTCCTGGCAGCACCCCCACGAAGGCGACGACCCGGTGATCCCCGAGGTCGTCTACGACCCGCAACAGGCCATCGGCGCGTACGACGGGTACGCCGATCCGGCCACGGTCCACGGATGGCGGGAATCGGCCACCGAGGCCCCGGCCGCCGCGTAGTTCACCAGGTTCACCTGGTTCACCTGCCGGTGCGCCGTACGGACCTGCCCGCCAGGACGTCCGTGCGGCGGCCGTCCTCGATGACGAACCGGCCGTCGATCAGCACGTGCGGAATGCCGACGGGCAGCGTCCGCGGAGCGTCGAACGTCGAGCCCGCCGCCACCGTGTCCGGGTCGAAGAGGACCAGGTCGGCGCGGTAGCCCTCGCGGACCAGGCCGCGGTCGGGCAGGCGCAGCCGGGCGGCGGGGCGGGAAGTGAGGTGCGCGACGGTCTCCTCCAGGGACATGACGCCCAGGTCGCGGGCGTAGTGGCCGAGGTAGTGCGGGAACGTGCCGTACGCGCGCGGGTGCGGCTTGAAGCCCTGGAGGATGCCGTCGCTGCCACCGGTGTGCACCGGGTGCTGCATGATCGCCCGGACGTTCTCCTCGTGGCCGACGTGCTGCAGGATCGACGAGCCCAGCCGGTCCGCGATCAGCAGACGGCGGGCGGTGACCCAGGGCGCCTCGCCGCGCTCGGCGGCGGCCTGCGCGATCGTCTTGCCGACGCAGGAGGCGAGACCGGGATCGGCGACGCCGGACACCTCGATCTTGTCCCACTCGATCGGCACGCCGTGACAGCCGTCCGCGCCGATCTCCTCGACGTGGTGGCGGATCCGCTCGGAGGTCCCGTCGTCCTTGAGCCGGGCGAGCGTCGCGTCCGGGCCGCCCTCGTTGGCCCAGCTCGGCAGCATCGCCACGAGCGTCGTCGCGCCCGGGGTGTACGGGTACGTGTCGAGGCTGATGTCGGCGCCGTCGGCGATGGCCTCGTCGAGGAGGGCGAGCAGGTCGACGCCCTTGCCCTTGTTCACGCCGAAGTTCATCGTCGCGTGCGCGAGGTGCAGGGCGCAGTCCGCGGTCCGGGTCAGCTCCACCATCTCCCGGTACGCGTCGAGCGCGCCGGCCCCGTAACTGCGGTGGTGGGGGCAGTAGTAGCCGCCGTACTCGGCCACGACCCGGCACAGCTCGGTGAGTTCGGCGTCCTTGGCGTACATGCCGGGGGTGTACGTCAGGCCCGACGACATGCCGACCGCGCCCTGCGCCAGACCCTCGGCGACCAGGCGCTTCATGTGGTCCAGCTCGGCGGGCGTCGCGTCGCGGTCGTCCCAGCCGACCGCGTACATCCGGACCGTGCCCTGGGGGATGAGGTAGGCGGCGTTGACCGCGATGCCGCGGTCGAGGCGGTCCAGGTACTCGCCCACCGTGCGCCAGTCGAAGTCGACGGAGGTGTCCTCGGGGCCGCCGCCGTTCCAGCCGGTGATCACCTGGCGGACCTGGGCCAGGGTGCGGTCGTCGACCGGGGCGTAGGACAGGCCGTCCTGGCCGAGGACTTCGAGGGTGACGCCCTGGGCGGCCTTCGCGCTGTGGTCCGGGTCGCGGAGCAGGGCGAGGTCGGAGTGGGCGTGCATGTCGATGAAACCGGGCGCGAGGGCGAGGCCGGTGCCGTCCACGGTGCGGGCCCCCGTGGGGTGGGGGCCCTCGCCCTCCCGGCGGATCTCGGCGATGCGGCCGTCCTCGATCGCCACGTCGGCCTGGAACGAGGCGCCGCCGGTGCCGTCGATCACGCGGGTGTTCTTGATGACCAGGTCCATGGGGGCCTCTCCTGTTCGGGGTGGTTCTGGGGGTGGGCGAGTGCGGGCCCGGTGGGAACTGCGCGACCAGCCCCCACCGGGGGCGCGCCTAGAAGAACGTCCGGACGTAGTCCACGACCGTGCCGTCCGCCTCGACCACCGGGATCAGCTGCCACTTGTCGAAGGAGGTGCAGGGGTGCGACAGCCCCATGCCGAGCCAGTCGCCCACCTCCAGGCCGGCCCCGGGCTCCGTGCGAACCCACCCGTGCTGATCGGAGAGTCCCGTCACGGTCACGCCGGAGGCGTCCCGGACCTCGCCGGAGCGCAGCTCACGCACGACCTGGGCCTCCGGCAGGTCCAGGTCGTACGCGGCGTCCCGCTTGCCCGCGTTCGTGAACGCCTGCTCGGGCGTCGGACGCGACACCACCTGTGCCCAGAGCCGGAAGGCGGGGTGCAGCGCGCCCTCCTCCGGGACCCGGTTGAACGGGGTGAGGTGCCGGTAGTGGCCGTCGTCGTGCGAGACGTACGCGCCGGAGCGGAGCAACTTCAGGACGGGGACGCTCAGTTCGGGGATGTCCGCGAACACGTCCGCCACCGCGTCGAACCACGCGGAGCCGCCCGCGCTCACCACGATCTCGTCGAGCCCCGCGAACCGGCCCGCCTTGTCGAAGTCCGCCGCGAGCGCGACCAGGCGGCGCAGCCAGGCGCGGACCCGGTCGCCGTCGGCCTGCGGCACCTCGCCCTCGTACCCGGCCACTCCGACGAGCCGCAGCGCCGTCGCCGAGGCCACCGCGTCCGCGACCGCCGCGCACTCGGCCTCCGTGCGGACACCGGTGCGCGCACCCTCGCCCGCGCCGAGCTCCACGACCACGTCGACGGGGCGGGACGCGCCGGCGGCGGTCAGCGCGGCCTCCATCAGCTCCACGCCGCGCACCGAGTCGACGTAGCAGACGAAGCGGAAGGACGGGTCGCCGGCGAGCTCTGCGGCCAGCCGGCGCAGCGCCGCGGCGTCGACGAGTTCGTTCGCCAGGAAGATCCGCTCGATCCCGAACTCCCGGGCCACGCGCACCTGGTGGGGGACGGCGAGGGTGATGCCCCACGCGCCGTGCTCGATCTGGCGCTGGAAGAGCTGCGGCGCCATCGACGTCTTGCCGTGCGGTGCGAACGCGAGGCCGTGCCGGGTGGCGTACGTCTCCATCAGGGCGAGGTTGTGCTCCAGGCGCTCCGCGGAGAGGGCGAGCACCGGGGTGGTGAAGCCGTCCGTGAAGAGGTTCAGGCGGCGGGCCGCGAGCTCGGCGACGGTCAGTCCGTCGGCCTCGGGCGGCAGACCCTTGAAGCGGAAGTCCACCCGCTCCTGCGCCAGGTCCTCGAGAGTCATGGAGCCTCCTCCAGGCGGGCGGTTGCAATATGTGCAACGGCCATTGCGTATGTCGCTTACTGCTGTCTAACATCCGAGCCAACGCCGGGTCAACGGAGCCGTTGGCCCTCAGCCGCGAGGAGGACACCCCACCGTGAGCAGCAGCGAACAGGCACCGACGGACGTCGTCGCGCTCGGCGAGTCCATGGTCACGTTCCTGCCCACCGTGGCGGGGCGCCTCGCCGACGTCCCCTCCTTCGATCGCGGCATCGGCGGAGCCGAGTCCAACGTGGCGTGCGTGCTCGCCGCCGCCGGACACCGGGCCCGCTGGGTCAGCCGGGTCGGCGCCGACGGCTTCGGCGACCACCTGGTGGAGGCGATCGGCGCGTACGGCGTCGACGTCTCCGGCGTGCGCCGCGACCCGGCCCGCCCCACCGGCATCTACTTCCGCACCGCGGGCGACCGGGCCGAGGCCGACCACGAGGTCGCCTACTACCGGGCGGGCTCCGCCGCCTCCGCCATGTCCGCCACGAACACGGACCTCGACGCCCTGCGCTCCGGCCGCGTCCTGCATCTGTCCGGCATCACCGCCGCGCTGTCCGAGGACTGCCTGGACCTGCTCCGTACGCTCATGGGGTCCGCCCCGACCGTCTCCTTCGACGTCAACCACCGCCCCGGCCTGTGGCGCACCCCGGACGACGCGCGCGTCCTGCTCGACCTGGCCCGCCGCGCCGACCTCGTCTTCGTCGGCGAGGACGAGGCCGAGGAGGCGTTCGGCGTCACCGGCGGCCCCGACGCGATCCGCGCCGCGCTGCCCGAGCCCGCCCTCCTCGTCGTGAAGCAGGGCGCGGCCGGTGCCGTCGCGTACGACCGCGAAGGACGCCACTTCGAGCCCGCGCCGCGCGTCGACGTCGTCGCCGCCGTCGGGGCCGGGGACGCCTTCGCCGCCGGGTTCCTCTCCGCCACCCTGCGCGACCTGCCGGTGGCCGCGCGGCTGCGCACCGGCCACCTGTGGGCCGCCGCCACCCTCACCGTCCCCGGCGACCTCACCGCCCCGCCGAGCCGCGCCCACGCCGACCGGCTGACCGCCCTCGACCCCACCGCGTGGGGGACACTGCACCTCGGCCCCGGCTGGACGACCGCAGCCGTTCATGAGGCCGCCGAGGAGGTACGTACGCCATGAGCCAGACCGTCGACCGCGCGCTCAGCATCCTGCCGCTGCTCGCCGAGGGACCCGCCGACCTGGGGCAGGTCGCCGACCGGCTCGGCGTCCACAAGTCCACGGCCCTGCGCCTGCTGCGCACCCTGCACGAGCACGGCCTGGTCTACCGCCAGTCCGACCAGCGCTACCGCCTCGGCGCCCGCCTCTTCGCGCTCGCCCAGGAAGCCGTCGAGAACCTCGACGTGCGCGAGATCGCCCACAGCCACCTCGTCGAGCTCAACGAGAAGGTCGGCCACACCGTTCACCTCGCCGTCTACGAGGAGAACGAGGTCCTCTACATCGACAAGGTCGAGAGCCGCTACCCGGTGCGGATGTACTCGCGCATCGGCAAGCCCGTCGCCATCACGGTCGCCGCCGTGGCGAAGCTGCTCCTCGCCGACCTGTCCGAGGCCGAGCGCCGCGCCATCGCGGAGAAGCTCGACTACCCCATGTACACGGCCCGTTCGACCCCCAACGCCCCCGCTTTCCTGCGGGAGCTGGAGAAGGTCCGCGAACAGGGCTGGGCCACCGACCTCGGTGGCCACGAGGAGTCCATCAACTGCGTCGGCGCCCCCATCAGGGGCGCGGACGGCCGCGTCGTCGCCGCCATGTCGGTCTCCGCGCCGAACGTCGTCGTCACCGCCGAGGAACTCCTCACCCTGCTCCCGCTGGTGCGCCGCACCGCGGACGCCATCAGCCGGGACTACTCCGGTACCGGTTCCACCGCCAACTCCCCCACGAAGGAAGCACGTTCACGATGACCGAGAAGATCGCCCTCACCCCCGCCACGCACACCACCCCGCCCGCGAAGTTCTCGCACGGCGTCAAGAAGGGCAACATCCTTCAGGTCGCAGGCCAGGTCGGCTTCCTCCCGGCCGTCGCGGGCCAGGCCCCCACCCCGGCCGGCCCCACCCTGCGCGAGCAGACCCTCCAGACCTTCGCCAACGTCAAGGCGATCCTCGAAGAGGGCGGCGCCACCTGGGACGACGTCATGATGATGCGCGTCTACCTGACGGACGTCGACCACTTCGCCGAGATGAACGCCATCTACAACGAGTACTTCGAGGAGCAGGGCCTCAAGGCCCCGGCCTCCGCCCGCACGACCGTCTACGTCGGTCTGCCCAAGGGCCTGCTCATCGAGATCGACGCGCTCGCCGTCCTGAGCTGAGCCCCGAGCCGAGCGGCTCACCCCTGTAGGACCCCGCACGCACGTCGTCACGGTGCGGCGCCGCACCACGCAGCGCCGCACCGCGATCCCCCCTGCCCGAAAGCCCCATGCTCTTACGAGGTCGACGATGTCCCCGTTCTCCCCCCTCGCGGCCGCCGCCCCGGCCGAGGCCGACCACGGGGTCGCCTACTACCGGGCGGGCG
>NZ_JAMOLN010000340.1 GCF_024448165.1 Streptomyces longispororuber | reverse complement strand
GAGTTCGCCCCGGGCCGCGTACGCCCAGAAGGGTGCGCCGTCGTCGTCCTGGGTGGGCGTAAGAAGCGCAGCGGCCTTCTCGTCTGCCATGTGGCTGTCCTCCTGTGAGTGCTGCTTCGTCGTGGCTGGTCGCGCCCCGCGGCGGAGCCGCTGATGACACGGCCCCGCGCCCCTGAAGGGCTTTCCTCCTACGCCCCGCGCAGCAGCACCGCTGACGTGGGGACGCCCTCGCCCGCTGTGACCAGGCAGGACTTCGCGTTCGGGACCTGGGCCGTGCTGGTGCCGCGGAGTTGTTTCACGCCCTCGTTGATGAGGTTGAAGCCGTGGACGTAGGCCTCGGAGAGGCCGCCGCCGCCTGTGTTGATGGGCAGGCGGCCGCCGATCTCCAGGGCGCCGCCCTCGGTGAACGCGGCGCCCTCGCCGCGTCCGCAGAACCCGTACCCCTCCAGGGAGAGCGGGATGAGCGGGGTGAACGCGTCGTAGATCTGCGCCACGTCGACGTCCTCGGGAGTGATGTCCGCGTGCTTCCACAGGTGGCGGGCCGCCGTCCAGGCGGGGCCGGTGAGCGGGTCGTCGTTCCAGTAGTTGACCATGCCGTGGTGCTGGGCCGGCAGGCCCTGCGCGGCGGAGTGCACGTAGACCGGCTTCTGCCGGCAGTCGCGGGCCCGCTCGGCGGAGACGATGACGCAGGCCAGCGCGCCGTCCGTCTCCAGGCAGTTGTCGTAGAGGCAGAGGGGCTCGCTGATCCACCGGGACGTCATATACATGTCCCGGGTGAGCGGGCGTTCGTACATGATCGCGGCCGGGTTCTGGTTGGCGCGGTTGCGGCAGGCGAGCGCGACGTTGAAGAGGTGGTCGCGGGTCGCGCCGTACTCGTGCATGTAGCGCCGGGCCAGCATGCCGATCTCGTCGGCGGGCCGCAGCAGCCCGAAGGGCCGCGTCCACTGCGCGGGCGTGGGGAGTTGGACGGCCGTGTTCTTCCAGGGCCGGGGCCCCGAGCCGCGCTTGCGGGACCGCCAGGCCACGCCGACGCTCGCCTGCCCGGTGGCGACGGCGGCCGCGAGGTGGGCGATCGTCGCGCACGAACCGCCGCCCCCGTACCCGACCTTGGAGAAGAACGTGACGTCGCCCGCCCCGATGGCTTTGGCCACCTCGACCTCGTCGGTCTCCTCCATCGTGTACGAGGCGAACCCGTCCACCTCGGAGGGTGCGATGCCCGCGTCGTCGAGCGCGGCGAGGATCGCCCGGCACGCCAAGGTCTTCTCGGATTCCGGGAGTTGTTTCGCGAAGGCCGTCTGGCCTATGCCGACGACGGCCGTCGCGTCCTTCAGTCCCGCCATGGGTGCCCCCAGTGCCTGGATCCCGTCTGCTGACAGCGCGTCAGGCTACAGCTAATCTGACGGATAGTCAGCTACGGTGTTGTGGGAGGTCGTTCGATGCATCCGCGGACAGACGGCGTGACAGACGGCGAATGGGGCACGATCCCGGAGCTGGTGCGGGACGCGGTGCGACGGCACGGCGGGCGCGAGGCCGTCGTCGAAGGACGCACCCGGATCACGTACGCGGAGCTGGGCGAGCGCGTCGACCGGGCGGCCGCCGCCTGTCTGGCCACCGGCCTGGAGCCGGGCGACCGGGTCGCGATCTGGGCGCCGAACACCCTCGACTGGATCGTCTCGGCGCTGGGCGCGGTCAGCGCGGGCGCCGTCCTCGTCCCGCTCAACACCCGCTTCAAGGGCGCCGAGGCCGCCGACATCCTCGCCCGCTCCCGGGCCCGCCTGCTCTTCATCACCGGCACCTTCCTCGGCACGTCGTACGTCGCGTCGCTGCGCCGCGCGCAGGAGGCGGGCGCCGAACTCCCTTCCCTGGAAAGGGTCGTGGTCCTCGGCGACAGTGCGCCGGACGCTCCCGGGTACAGCACCTGGAAGGAGTTCCTGGCGGCCGGCGACAAGATCACGAGCGAGGACGTGCGGGCCCGCTCGGCGCTCGTCGCCACCACCGATCCCTCCGACTTCATCTTCACGTCGGGCACCACGGGACGGCCGAAGGGCGCGGTCATCACGCACGCCCAGACCCTGCGCGGCTACGAGATCTGGTCGGACCTCGCGGGCCTGCGCGAGGGCGACCGCTATCTGATCGTGAACCCGTTCTTCCACACCTTCGGCTACAAGGCGGGCATCATCGCCTGCCTGATGCGCGGCGCCACGATGGTCCCGCAGCCCGTCTTCAACGTGGACACGGTCCTCGCGAACATCGCGGCGGAGCGGATCTCGGTCCTGCCCGGCCCGCGACGCCCACGACCTGTCGGCGCTGCGCCTGGTGGTGACGGGCGCGGCGGTCGTCCCGCTGCAACTGGTCGAGCGGCTCCGCGGCGAACTCGGCGTCGGCACCGTCCTGACCGCGTACGGGCTGTCGGAGGCCAGCGGCATCGTGACGATGTGCCGCCGCGGCGACCCCGCCGAGCTGATCGCGGCGACCTCGGGCCGGGCCATCCCGGGCACGGAGGTCCGGGTGGCGGCGGACCCCGGCGAGCCCGGGGAGGTGCTGGTCCGCGGGTTCAACGTCATGCGGGAGTACTTCGAGGACCCGGCGGCGACCGCCGAGGCGATCTCGGCCGACGGCTGGCTGCGGACCGGGGACGTCGGCGTGCTGGACGCCGACGGCTATCTGCGGATCACCGACCGCATCAAGGACATGTACATCGTGGGCGGGTTCAACGCCTACCCGGCCGAGATAGAGCAGCTGCTCGGGCTGCACGCCGAGGTGGCCGACGTCGCGGTGGTCGGGGTGCCGGACGGGCGGCTCGGCGAGGTCGGCAAGGCGTACGTGGTGCGCAGGCGCGGCGCGACGGTCACCGGCGACGACCTGATCGCGTGGGCGCGGCGGGAGATGGCGAACTACAAGGTGCCGCGGTTCGTGGAGTTCGTGACGGAGCTCCCGCGCAACGCGTCGGGCAAGGTGGTGAAGGGGGCGCTGCGCTGACGGCCGCGGTGCGGGTTCAGGGGTCCGGTGCGGCCGCCGTGATCTCGCGGCGGCTGGACACGCCGAGCTTGGCCAGGATGTGCTCCACGTGCGCGTCGGCCGTCCGCTTGGAGATGACGAGGCGGTCGGCGATCTCCCGGTTGGTCAGGCCCTGGGCGACGAGCGCGGCCACCTCGCGCTCGCGGCGCGTGAGGACGTCGTGGGTGACGGGCGCGGCGGCGTCCGGGGCGGCGTCCGGCTCCGGCGGGACGTCCGCGTCGGCGCGGACCGCCCGCAGGATCCGGGTGCCGGTGAGGCGGGCACCCCGGGCGTACCAGCGGGCGAACTCCGCCTCGCCCAGCGTCGCCGCGAGCGACTTGCGGGTCTGCGCCGTCGGCACCTTCAGCAGCGGCGGCAGCATCGCGAACGGCTCGCCGCCCACCCGCGCGTGGTCCGCGTACCCGAGCAGCCAGGCGGCGCGCACCGGCCGGTCCGCGTCGGCGGCCACCCATGACAGGCCGAGGCAGCAGGCCGCCGCGACCAGGATGTTCTCGATCTCGCCGGCCAGGTCGAGCGCCCGGCGCAGCGGCTCGGCGACGGCGTCCCCGCGCTGCCCCGCGACCCAGCGGACCAGGCCCTGCACGCACAGCAGCGTGCCGCGCAGCTGCCACTCCCCGGCCCGGCCGATGACGGCGAGGCCCTCCTCGCACCACTTCAGGGCGGTCGCCGTGTCCCCGACGACGGCCAGCGCGAGGCCGCCCTCGTAGCAGGCGCCGCCGTAGCCGATGAGGTCGTCGGCGTCCCGCAGGCGTTCGCGCGCGGCGGCCATGGCGGCCGGGCCCGCCGGGTCGCCGCCGAGGGTGGCGACGCCGCCCAGGGCCACCCCCGCGAAGTCGACGATGCGGGTCTCACCGAGCCGCAGGGCCATCTCCAGCGCCTGCCGGAACCGGGCGTGGCCCAGGACGCTGTCCCCCGCACGGGACACGGCGAGCCCGCTGACGAACAGTCCCCACACCCGCTCCGTGCACTCCTGGGGCACGAGGACGAGGCCCTTCTCCAGCCAGTAGAGCCCCTCGGTGAGCATCCCGGCCGACCGCCAGTACATGGACAGGTTCGCCGCCATGTAGAGACCGTCCGCAGCGTGCTCCGGGTTCGCGTACGCGTACTCGAACGCGGCCCGCAGATCGGCGTGCCCGGCGCGCAGCGCACGGTGCAGCCCCAGCTGGGCGGATGACGCGTACGTGTCGCGGTAGCGCTGCACCAGCGACCGGTGGTGGGCGAGGTGCCGCTCGCGGACCGCGTCCGTGCCGCCCGACTGGCCGAGCCACTCGGCGCCGAACTCCCGGATGGTGTCCAGGAGCCGGTAGCGGTCGCCGGTCTCGTCCACGCGCCGCACGACGGACTTGTCGACGAGCCCGATGAGATGCCCGAGCATCTCCGGCGCTCTCAACTCCTCGTCCGCGCACACCGATTCGGCGGTCTGCGGGTCGAACTCCCCGGCGAAGGCGGAGAGCCGCGCCCACAGCAGCCGCTCCTGCGGCGTGCACAGCTCGTGCGACCAGCCGATCGCCGTCCGCAGCGTCTGGTGCCGGGTCAGCGCGGTGCGCCGTCCGCCGGTGAGCACCTCGAAGCGGTGGTCGAGCCGGGACATCAGCTGCTCCAGCGGCACGGCCCGCAGCCGCACCGCCGCCAGCTCCAGGGCGAGCGGGATGCCGTCGAGCCGCCGGACCAGCGTGCCGATCTGCTCCCTGTTGTCGTCGGTGACGCCGAACCCGGGGGCCGCCTCCCCGGCCCGCTGCACGAACAGCTCCACCGCGTCGTCGTCGGCCAGCGGCGGAATGCGGCAGCAGAACTCGCCGGGCACGTCGAGGGGTTGACGGCTGGTGGCGAGCACGCGGACGTCCGGCGCCTCGCGCAGCAGGATGTCCGTGAGCATCGCGCACCCGTCCACCAGGTGCTCACACGTGTCGAGGAGGATGAGCAGCCGACGGCCCTGGAGGTGGGCGACCACCGCGTCCAGCGGATCGCTCCCCGACTGCTCGGGCAGTTGCAGGACCGCCGCGACGGTCGCCGGGATCAGCTCGGGGTCGCGCAGCGCCGACAGCTCGGCCAGCCAGATACCGTCCGGATACGCGTCGCGCAGGCCCTGCACCGCGCGCAGTGCCGTACGGCTCTTGCCGACGCCGCCGGGCCCCGTCAGCGTGACGAGTCGCGACTGCTCCAACGCCGTCCGTACATGGGCGAGTTCGCTGCTGCGGCCGACGAATCCGGTGAGTTCCACCGGGAGTTGACCGCCCCTGCGCTGACCGAAGCCGAATCCCATGCCGCCCTCGCCGCCTTCCGGGGCGCCGCCCCGCCACGGACCGTGGGCCCCATGGTACGCAGCGTGTCGCACGCCGGTCCGGCTGTTGCGAAGGCGTCAGCCCTTCACGAACCCGGCGAACACGGACCAGGCCTCCGGCCGGACCGTGAAGGTGGGTCCGGTGGGGTTCTTGGAGTCGCGGATGTGGATGGCGTGGGGGCGGGTGGCGATCTCCAGGCACGCGCCGCCTTCGTCGCTGCTGTAGGTCGACTTGAACCACTTAAGTTCTGCTGCGGTGCTCACAGTTCTCCTAGCAGTCGGGTCAACAGGCCCGTGGACTGCTGTGTGGTGAGGTCCTGTGTCCGCAGCATCGCATACTTGCGGGCCAGCCTGGACACTTCGTTCGGGTCGGCGACCAGCTGGCTGCCGCGCTGGGTCTCGGTGTACGCGAGGTGCTGGTGGTCGGGGGTTTCGAGGAGGGCGAAGGGCCCGGCAAGCCCCCCGTGCGATGGGCTGTCCAGTGGAATGAACTGCAGGGAGAGGCAGGGGAGTTCGGCGAAGGTGAGTAGCTGTCGAAGCTGCTCGCGCCGCACCCGCGGCTCGCCGATCCTGAGATGCAGCACCGGCTCCCAGACGACGAAGCTCAACGTCGGCGGCTTCTTGCGGCGCAGGATGTCGCGACGTGCGGTGCGCGCGGCCGTCCGCGTCTCGATCTCGTCCTCGTCGTAGGCGGGCACGCGCTCACGGAACACCGCCCGCGCGTACTCCTCCGTCTGGAGAATGCCCGGCACGACCAGCGCGTCGTACCACGAGATGGTCGTGGCCTCCCGCTCCTGACGCATGTACTCCTCCGCCCAGAGCGGGAACTGGTCCGCCTCGGGCATGTTCGCCGCACCGGCCGCCAACACCCCCTTGGTGTCGAGGAGTTCGTCCAGCGACTCCGCGAGATCGAGTTGAAGCGTCCGTCTGCCCTGCTCGACGGAGGCGATCGTCTCGTCGTCCACCTGGACCAGGGCCGCGAGCTGGGCCTGGGTGTGGCCCGCTGCCTGGCGGGCCGCCTTCAGCTGGCGGCCCACCATTTTCATCGTCGAGATGTTCCTCTTCCGAGGAGCCTGCCTGGAGGTCATGGTCATAGAACTCCCCCTGTCCGCCCGCCGCGGAGCATGCGGCACCCGTACACCTCCCGTACAAAAACTGTGTACGGGTTCACCGGCTGATTCACGCTAGGCACCCTGCGCGACGCTCGTCCCGTGAACGAGACGATCTCCACCCGCCGGAATCCGTCGAGCCGCGACATCGCGCTGCGCAGAGAGCGGTTCTACCCCCGGGACCGGCGCACGGTCCCGGCCGCGCGCCGGTTCGCGCGCTGCGCGCTGGACGACTGGGGCCTCGGTGCGCACGAGCGGAGCGCGGACGTGGCGCTGTGCGTGAGCGAGCTGGCGACGAACGCGTTGCGCCACGGGGTGCCGCCCGGGCGCGGCTATCAGCTCCACCTCTCGTACGGGAA